>JALWKC010000107.1 GCA_026996795.1 Lysobacterales bacterium
GAAATCACGCCCGCGGACCTGACCCGGCTGCGTCAGACGCTGGAACAACACCTGAGCCTGGACGATGCCCGGCTGGCCAACTGGTTTGGCCGTTTCATCACCGGCTACCGGAACCTGTTTTATGAAATCCAGGCCAGTGAGCCCTCAGCAGAGACTGACCCACAGTCCTTCTCGGCAGTGCTGAATGGAGAAACCGGCCTGATTCCCGACCCGTTTGCCCGCCTCGCCTGGCGAAAACTGGCCAATGAAACGGACACGGATCAAGCCGAGCTGTACGTCAACGGACAGGCCCACCGATGCAGCATAACCCTGGCGACGGCACTGGCCGATCAGCAACGGCTTGAACCGGGCCAGATCACAGCCCTGACCGACAGCGACAGGGCCGTTGTCCGGCGGTTGCTGGAAAGCGGCGAAATCCGGCCAAAATGAAGCAAATTAAACCAGACAGCCGCAACGATTCCGATATAATACGCGGGATAATTAAAACAACCGTTTGCTGGGCGATTACTAAGGAGCTTTTGATTGAATCTGGCGCGAACAGGTTGTAGTGTAAAATTGTTCAGTCCAAGGCGCAAACCGCACTCAATAGCACAAGCTATTGTGAAGGTTTGCAACACAGAAATGGACGATTTTATGCCGCAAGATGCCGTGTCACGATTCAATCAGAGGCTCCGTAACCGGACAAACCACAGGGGAACCGGCCGCTGACGGCAACAGTGCCCAGCCAGCCAGAGACAATATCATTAAGGGAAGCTCTGATCGAATCATGAACTCGCCTCTCATACCTGAAATGCCCGATAACTGCGTTGAAGTCCTGGCCAATAGCCGGCTATTAACTGCGAACTTCGCCTTGTTTTCGAACATTTCAGGCACAACCTGCTTCGTCCAGATTCAATCAGAGCTTCCTTAGGCATCCATACACAACCCAAAGGGAAAAACCGTGACCTCCTGGATCAAGAAACAGCAAGAAACCGCTCCATTTTTCGGTGCCAACTCCAGCTGGCTGGAATCCTGGTATGACGACTACCTGGAAAACCCCGAGCAGGTTCCGCCTGAACTGCGCAAACTGTTTGACGAAGTCACGGACCACACCGGCACTGACATTCGCCATCGGCCACTGATTGAACAGTTCGAAACCGCCGCCCTGTTTCCACCCAACCCGCCGTGTCAACAAACCCCGGAACAACAGGAAAAACAGGCCGCGGTGCTGCGTTTGGTCAACGCCTACCGCGTGCGCGGTCACCAGAAAGCTGACCTTGATCCCATTGGCTACAGCAAGCGCCCACCCGTACCAGACCTCGACCCGGCCTTTCACAAACTCACCGACGCCGACATGAACACGGTGTTCAACACCGGTTCCATGGTCGCGCCGGATCAGATGAAGCTGAAGAACATCATCGCCCTGCTGGAAAAGGTCTACTGCAACCACATTGGCGTGGAATACATGCACCTGACCGACACCCGCCAGCGGGAATGGTTGCAGCAACGCCTGGAAGGCCCGGCCGGCAAACTGCCCATCAGCGACGAACAGAAGCGGCGTCTGCTGGAGGAACTCACCAAGGCCGAAGGGCTGGAAAAATACCTGCACACCAAATACGTGGGGCAAAAACGGTTTTCGCTGGAAGGGCTGGATGCGCTGGTGCCGCAAATTCGCGAACTGGCCCGGCACCTGGCCGAAAAAGGCGGCAAGGAACTGGTCATCGGAATGGCGCATCGCGGTCGCCTGAACGTGTTGGTCAACATCCTGGGAAAATCGCCCCAGGAATTGTTTGAAGAATTTGAAGGCAAACACGACAACCTCGACGACTTCTATTCCGGCGACGTCAAATACCACATGGGCTTTTCCTCTGATATGCCCACCCCACACGGCAACATTCACCTGGCGCTGGCCTTCAACCCCTCGCACCTGGAAGCGGTTGACCCGGTGGTGGCCGGCTCCACCCGCGCGCGGCAAACCCGGCGCCACGACGAAAGCCGCCGCCAGGTGGTGCCCTTGCTGATTCACGGCGATTCCGCCATTGAAGGCCAGGGCGTGGTAATGGAACTGCTGAACATGTCGCAGGAAGACGACTTCACCATCGGCGGCACCATTCACATTGTCACCAATAACCAGATCGGCTTCACCACCCCGCACCCGCTGGATGAACACGCGCCGGTTTATTGCACCGAAGTGACCAAAACCGTGCAGGCACCCATTTTTCACGTCAACGCGGACGACCCCGAAGCCGTGGTGTTTGCCACCAACGTGGCGGCCGACTTCCGCAATGAATTCGGCAAGGACGTGGTCATCGACCTGGTGGGCTACCGGCGCCACGGCCACAACGAAGCCGATGAGCCGGCGGCCACCCAGCCACGCATGTACAAGCTCATCAAGCAACACCCCACCGCCCGTGCCATTTATGCCGCGGAGCTGGAAACCGAAGGTGTGATCGAGCCGGGAGAAGACAAAAAACTGGTGGCCGACTACCGCGACAAGCTCGACAAGGGCGAACCGGTGGTGGAAGTCATCACGGAAAAATTTGATGACTCCTTTGTGGTCGACTGGTCTCCCTACCGTAACGGCGATCTGGATCAGCAGGTCAAAACCGCCATTGCGCCTGAGCGCGTAAAGGAATTAGGCATGGCCATCACCACCCTGCCGGAAGGTTTCAAACTGCACCCGCGCGTGCGCAAGATCATGGATGACCGAGTCAAAATGGCCGCCGGTGAGTTGCCCATGGACTGGGGCTTTGCCGAAACCATGGCTTATGCCAGCCTGTTGCAAGACGGCTACCAGGTGCGCTTGGACGGTCAGGATTCCCAACGCGGCACCTTTTTCCACCGTCACGCCATTTTGCACGACGTGGAAACCAATGAAACCTACATGCCGCTGAAAAAACTCGAAGGGCCCAACAACCCGGTCACGGTCATTGATTCCGTGCTGTCGGAAGAGGCCGTCATGGCCTACGAATATGGCTACGCCACCTCCGAACCCAACGCGCTGGTCATCTGGGAGGCCCAATTTGGCGACTTTGCCAACGGCGCCCAGGTGGTGGTTGACCAGTTCATCAGCTCTGGCGAAGCCAAATGGGGCCGCATGTCGGGCCTGACCCTGTTTCTGCCCCACGGTTACGAAGGCCAGGGCCCGGAACACTCCTCGGCGCGGCTGGAACGCTATTTGCAACTGTGTGCAGTGCGCAACATGCAGGTGTGTGTGCCCACCACGCCGGCGCAGATGTTTCATCTGCTGCGCCGACAAATGCTGCGCAACGTGCGCAAGCCGCTGGTGGTGCTGACACCCAAAAGCCTGCTGCGGCACAAGAAAGCCACCTCCGATCAGACGCTGCTGAGCAACGGCCGGTTTCAGGAAATCATCCCCGACCGCCGCACGCAGCCGGAAAGCGTCAAACGCATCGTGCTATGTTCCGGCAAGGTCTATTACGACTTGCTGGATGCCCTGGAAGAAAAACCGCGCGATGACATCGCCATCATCCGCATCGAACAGCTCTACCCGTTCCCCCGCCCGGTGTTAAAGGACATGCTGGAGCAATACAGCAACCTCAAGGACGTCGTCTGGTGTCAGGAAGAACCCATGAACCAGGGGGCGTGGTTCCAGATTCGACATCACCTGCAACATTGCATCAACGACCGCGTTCCCCTTTACTACGCTGGCCGTCCCGGCTCTCCATCGCCAGCGGTGGGTTCATTCAAAGTTCACGTTCAACAACAAAAACAACTGGTCCACGACGCCCTCGAAGGCGAACAAGGCACCAGTATCGATTCGGAGTAAATCCCATGAGCATAGAAGTCAAAGTCCCCGTCCTGCCGGAATCCGTTTCCGACGCCACTGTCGCCACCTGGCACAAAAAACCCGGTGATTTTGTTCATCGGGACGAAAACCTGGTGGACCTGGAAACCGATAAAGTGGTGCTGGAGGTGCCTGCTCCGGCCGACGGTGTGCTGAAATCCATACTCAAGCCCGAAGGCGAAACGGTACTGGCCGAAGAAGTACTGGGTATCGTGGAAGAAGGCGAAGTGCCCGCAGCAGGCGACGCCGAAACAGCCGCAACATCGGCCAGCCAAGAACCGGCCAAAACCGACGCGCCCGCCCCGGCCAGGGAAGAAAAACCGGCAGCCGCCACAGCAACGCTCAACACCGATAAAGCCAGTCCGTCGGCCCGCAAACTGATGCAGGAAAACGCAGTGGATGCCAGCCAGGTGGCCGCCTCCGGTCGCGCCGGGCGCATCACCAAGCCCGATGTCTTGCGCGCCATGGGCAATGCCCCGGCCCTGCCCGCCGAAGAGCGGGTCAAAATGAGCCGCTTGCGCAAGAAAATTGCCGATCGCATGGTGGAAGCCCAGCACACCGCCGCCATGCTCACCTCATTTAACGAGGTGGACCTGAAAGCCGTCATGGACATCCGCAAGAAGTACAAGGAACAATTTCAGGAAAAACACGGCGTCAAACTGGGCCTGATGAGCTTCTTTGTCAAGGCCGCCACGGAAGCCTTGCGCAAGCACCCGGTGGTCAATGCGTCCGTGGAAGGCGACGAAATCGTCTACCACAACACCCAGAACATCTCCATTGCCGTGGCCACCGACCGTGGCCTGGTGGTGCCCGTACTGCGTGACACCGCCAACATGAGCCTGGCCGATATCGAACACGCCATCCGCGAGTACGCCATCAAGGCGCGCGAAGGCAAGCTGGCCATGGAAGACCTGCAAGGCGGCACCTTTACCATCACCAACGGCGGCACTTTCGGCTCACTGCTGTCCACCCCGATACTCAACGCGCCGCAAAGCGCCATTCTGGGCATGCACGCCATCAAGGAACGGCCAGTGGTCATTGACGGGCAGATCGTCGCCCGGCCCATGATGTACATCGCCCTGACCTACGACCACCGCATCATTGACGGCAAAGACGCCGTGCTGTTTCTGGTGGACGTTAAAAACGCGCTGGAAGACCCGGCCCGCCTGCTGCTGAATCTGTAAGGAGAAAAACCATGAGCGAACAATTCGACGTGATCGTTATCGGCGGCGGCCCCGGTGGCTACGTGGCCGCCATCCGTGCGGCCCAACTGGGCTTCAAAACCCTGTGCGTGGATAATTTTGTCGGCAAGGACGGCAAACC
>JALWKC010000108.1 GCA_026996795.1 Lysobacterales bacterium
GTTGTAATCGTTGCAGACATCGCCCACGGCGTAGACGCTGGAAACACTGGTTTGCTGTTCGCGATTCACCAGTATCTTGCCATCTTCGCGCACGGCCACGCCTACCTCGTGCAAGCCCAGGTCGCGGATGTTGGCACGGCGGCCGGTGGCGCACAGAAACTGGTCCACCAGCAAGGTCTGGCCATTGGACAGGGTCAATTCCTTCTTTTCACCAGCGGCTTTCACCGCCATGACATCGGCGTGATTGATGACGTTGATGCCATTATCGCGGTAGGCCTGCTGGGCAAAGACACGCAGATCCATGTCGAAGCCACGCAACACCGGATCATTCCGATAAACAAGATGAACATTAATTCCCAAAGCATTGAAAATACTGGCAAATTCCACCGCAATATAGCCCCCACCCTTGATGGCCAGGGAGGACGGCAATTCATCCAGATCCAGCGCGCCATCCGAATCGATGGCCAACTCGATGCCGGGAATATCCGGGCAGACGGTGTGTGAACCGGTGGCAATGAGAATGTGCGCTGCCGTCAGGGTTTTGTTATCGACAGCCACGGCGTGCGGGCCGGTCAGGCGGCCATGGCCGGTGAACAGTTCAACCCCCGAATCAGCCAGTAATTTCAGGTAAATGCGGTTCAAGCGGGTAATTTCGGCATCCTTGTTGGCCTTGAGGGTTTTCCAGTCAAAACCGGCCTGAACAGACCAGCCAAAAGCGGGCGCGGCCTTGAAGGATTTGCTATAGGCACCGGCGTAGGCCAACAGTTTTTTTGGCACACAGCCGCGAATCACGCAGGTGCCGCCCACCTTATCTTCTTCAATGATAGCGACACGGCGGCCCAGCCCCGCCGCGATGCGGGCGGCTCGCACTCCGCCGGAGCCGGCGCCAATGACTATCAAGTCATATTCATGGGAGGTATTTTGCGACATCGTATAATCAGTGATTAGTCAAAAGAGTAACTGTCTGGCCTTTTGGCGGCCGCTTGTTGTTGAAACGGGTGTAACCTGCCTTTCGTGAAGGCCAGTTTTAATCACCTTTTCCCTGTCCCTGCCGGGTAAAAATCGCCAGCAATAACAGAAAAAAAGCCAGCGGTATCAAAACTGGCGCCATCAAGGGCAAAAAGCTCAGACCGATGATGAGCGCAGTGGCCAGAAAGATCAAACCCACAGACAGCCAGGTAAAGGAAAAAATCGCAAAAAAGAGTGCCAGCACGGCCAATATCAGCAGTGGAAAAATCACTGTAGTGAGCGCTGCTTGCAAAGCCGGTGATGCGCTGACAACGTGCCCGTTAAATTCCCACTGCATGCCTTTGCCGGTCAAACTGAAAAAAAGCCAGAGAGCAAAAAACAGGAAACCGAACCCACCCAACCAGACCAGTGCCTTGGTCATCGCTTTTCCTATTGGGGCTAAAGGTACTGTATCGGGCTCATTCAGGCGACGCATCCAGACTTTCCTCCAACCATTCCAGGTGTGTTTCATTAATCTCGCCTTCCCACGGTTGCATCAGAATGGCCAATTCCAGTGCCTCGAATTCCTTGGGGAAATAATCGATCACTTCTTGCGGTTTGGGGATCAGGTTCTTGTCGGCAATCAAACCGAATTCGACCTTGTTGTTGTAGGACAGAATGCTCAGGCCGACGCCGATGCTGCCATTTTGTGGGACCCAGAACATCACCTTGCGAATACCGCAACCGGCCAGATAAAGCGGCACTTGCGGGCCAGGCACGTTGGTCAGCACGGCACTGGCCTTTTGCGAAAACTGTTCCAGCAACAGGTTCTGGATTTTCGCCGGTGCCATCCCCAACAGGCTGAGCAGTCCCAGGGAAACCAGCGCCTGCCGGGAAGATTTCAGGCGGTTCATTTCTTCGTGCACCAACTTTAGCCGGCGCAGGGGGTTGGCTTCGTCAATGGGCAATTCCAGAAACACCAGTCCAAAGTGATTGCCCAGTTCGCGGGCATGATGCAATGGACGCAGATTGACCGGCACCGTGGCACGAATACGTATTCTGCCCGGGTCTTCGCCGTGCAGAATCAGGTAGTTGCGAATGGAACCGGCGAGGCTTGAGATCAGCACGTCGTTGACTGTGGCACCAGCGGCGCGGGCCAGTGCCTTGACTACATCCAGGTCCAACGAGTGTGACCAGGCCACGCGCTTGCGCACGCCCAGCGGTTGTTTCAGGAGGGTTTTGGGGTCGTCGGATAAGGTCAAGGCGTTAACCAGTTCTTCGGTGATCTCCACCGCTTCATGCACGCCTTTTTCCAGCAGAGACGGGTCCTGAACCAGTTTTAGCCCCAGTTCCGAGGCCTTGGCGATGAGTTTCAGGGACTGATTAAACTGCTTTTGGGCCGGGTTGATAATCTGCTTCAGCACGCCCAGCTTTTGGTGTTTTTCTTTCTCATGTCGATCAGGGTCCAATGCCAGGCTTTTTTCCCGGTTGGCGCTGGTCATGGCCAGCAGTACCTGAATCAGGGCGATGCCATCGGCATAACAATGGTGAATGCGCGCCACCACCACCGGCCCGCGGTCGTAGTTTTCGATGATGTGAAACTGCCACAGGGGCTTGGTCTTGTCCAGTGGACTGGAAGCCAAGTGGCTAACCAGATCCTGCAATTCGGCGTAGTCGGCCTTGCCTGGCAAACCGATGCGGCGCACATGCGCCTTGATGTCGAAATACGGATCGTCCTCCCAGAAGGCGCCAGCCGCTGTTTGCACGGCTTTTTGACGAAAGCGCCGGAACTTGAGGAAATTCCGTTCCAGCACGTGCACAAACTGGTCGTAGTCCGGCAGCTGGTCAAGAAACAGCAGGCCGGTAATCATCATCAGGTTGTGTGGGGTTTCCATTCGCAGCCAGGCCGTATCCACCTTGCTCATGGGTTCTTTTTGGGGCGAAAGGAAATCCAGCATCAGTGCGGCGGCCTGCAAAAAATTGATTAATGGGTTATTTTGATATGGGCGTCAGGATATAGCAATAGTGAATTTTCCGGTTGCGGAAGTCCGGTGGAATGCTTTGCTCGGTCACGTCTTCGATGCGGAAATGCTCCGTAAGGCTTTCATCCAGACGGAACTTGCGGTAATTGGTGGAAAACACGATGCGCCCACCGGCATTCAGCAAGCGCCCACAGCCCAACAGCAGGCCTTTGTGATCGCGCTGCACATCCCAGTCCCGCTCGCGCGAATGGGAGTTGGAATAGGTCGGCGGATCGACAAAAATCAAGTCATAACGGTCAATACAATTGATGACGTAGTCGAAGCTGTCCTGACGAATCAGGCGATGATTTGGACCATACAGGCCGTTCAGCTCGAAGTTTTCCCGCCCCCAATTGAGGTAGGTTCGGGACGTATCGACACTGTGCGTTTCGCTGGCGCCACCGCGCGCCGCCGCCACCGAAACCGTGGCCGTGTAGCAAAACAGGTTCAGCATTTTCTTGCCTGAGGCCCATTTTTCCTGCATCTGCTGGCGCACCCAGCGGTGGTCGAGAAACAGCCCGGTGTCCAGGTAGCGGTCCAGGTTCACCTTGTAGCGGCAGCGGTATTCGCGCACCACCAATTGTGTGCTTTTGTCCGCCTGCTTGCGGTACTGGTCGACTCCTTTTTGTTTCTGGCGTGTCTTGACGTGAATGTGTGAGCGCGGCCCTTTGAAAGCGGCCTGAATGGCCAGTACGCCCTCTTCCAGTCGACGCCTGGCCTTGGCTTCAGGGATGCTGGCCGGCGCTTTGTATTCGGCCAGGTGGAAATGATCTTTGTAAACGTCCAGCGCGAAGGCGTATTCCGGCAGGTCGGCATCGTACAAGCGATAGGCCTCGATGCCTTCCCGCTTGAGCCAGTTCTTGAGCTTGCGCTGATTCTTTAACAGCCGGTTGGCCAGCATTTGTGCCGATTGGGGGATGGCAAAATCCATCCCTTCGGCTTTTTTCAGCACGCTGGTTTCGTTCAACACAAAACGCTGCAGGCGCACAGGCAGTTCGCCGTTGTACAGTTGCCAGGATTTGTCTTCACGCAGACCCAGCAAGAAGCCGTGGGCTTTTTCGTAGGTCAGCACCAGGGCTTCATAGCCTTGGGCTTTGTTAATCAGCCACTGGCCCAATTGTTTCAGGCTCTCTTCAACGCCCTGTTTCAGGCGCACACCATAGGGGGGATTGGCCACCACCAGCCCCGGGGGCGGCGGCGGACTGAAGTGCTCCAGTGGCTTGTTTTCGCATTGAATGTGATTTTCCGCACCCAGATTGGCCATGTGTTTCTGTGCCTGGCGGATGGAATCCGGGTGCTGGTCATTGCCGACAATCTGACCGGAGTATTTTTCCACGCCGAGGGCTTTTCGTTCACGGGCTTCTTCCAGCACCGTTTGCCAGCGTTTTTCATCGTGGCCACACCAGTAATCAAAGCCGAAATGCGGGTTTAACAGCCCCGGTGCCACGTCACAGGCCATCAGCCAACCTTCGCTCAGGAAGGTGCCGGAGCCGCACATGGGGTCCACCAGGTTCTGGTTGTTGGCCGCTTTTTCCGGCCAGTTGCTACGGTAAAGAATGGCAGCGGCCAGGTTCTCTTTCAATGGCGCAATGGTGGCCTTGTCGCGGTACCCGCGCAGGTGCAGGCTGCGACCGGACAGGTCCAGTGAAAAAGTCAGTTTATTGTGATGTAATCGGGCGGAAAACAGCAGATCCGGCTTTGTTTTGTCCACACCGGGCCGGTAGCCCCTGTTTTGGGTAAACCAGTCCACCAGGGCATCCTTGGCCAGTTGCGCGCCATATTGGCTATTGCGGATGGCCGCATTGGTGCCGGTGAAATTGATCCAGAGGCTTTTTGGATCACCACAAATGTGCCGGCTCCAGTCCACATTCAGCAAATTACGGTAAAGGTCGTCGGCCTCGCGCAGGGGAAACTCCGCCACCGGCAGCAGAATGCGGTTGGCCAGGCGGGTCCAGAGGATAACCTTTTCCACCGTGGCGGCATCAGCAGCAAAAGACACGCCGGCCCGTTTTTCGCTGGCCTGCCCGGCACCCAGCGCCAGCAATTCATCCCGAAGCAACAACTCGAGGCCTTTGGGGCAGGTGGCAAACAGCGATAAAGCAGTCATCAATTCAGCC
>JALWKC010000109.1 GCA_026996795.1 Lysobacterales bacterium
GCCTGCCTGCACTTTATCTGGCTGGTCAAGGCAGACTTGTCCGAGCCGTTGATTTATACTGCCATCGCGTTGTTGCTGCTGTTCTACCGCCTGGTCAAAGCCAGCCGCTAGCGCTTGTTGGCACTACGCACGATGGCCCAACCGGTGGTTGGTCTGACCCGTATCCCTTGCTGCTGATTTGTGCCCATGACCGACCAAACCAACCACGCCAAGGCCCGTTTGCTGATGCGCCTGGGCAAAGCCATTTCCGAAGCCGGCGCACCGGCACACCGGCTCGAGTCCTCCATGCAGGTGCTGATGGACAAGATCGGCCTGCACGGCAGTTTTTTTGCCATGCCAACGGCCTTGATTGCCTCCCTGGGCAGCGAAGATCGCCAGCAGGCCTACATGGAACGCATTACTCCCGGCGATATCAATCTGGAACGCATTGTGGATCTGAGCGAAGTGATTGCCGCGCTGGAAAGCGACAGCATCGGCATTGACCAGGCCCTGAAACGCATCGATGCCATCATCAAACGGCCCATGGCCTACCCTTTCTGGCTTATGGTGCTGTCATTTGGCCTGGCCTCGGCCAGTGTGGCCGGCCTGTTTGGTGGCAGCTGGCTGGATGTGCTGTTTTCCGGTCTGATGGGGCTGATTACCGGCGGCTTTCTTATTTCCACCGCCGGTCATGACAACATAAAACAACTGCACACTCCACTGGCCGCCGCCGTGGTCGGTTTTCTGTCGCTGGTGATTGCGACCCGCTATGCTCAGGTCAATTACCTCACCGTCTCCCTGGCCGGGCTGATTATTCTGGTGCCGGGTCTCAGTTTCACCATCGCCATCCGGGAACTGTCCACCGGCCACCTGGTCTCCGGCAGTGCGCGCATGGCCGGTGCCATCACGGTTTTTTTGCTGTTGAGTTTCGGTATTGCGCTGGGTTACGTGTTGGGCGATTACTGGCTGGGCACACCGCCCATGCCTCAGGCTCAACCTATCCCCGAGTGGTTTCTGCTGCTCTCCCTGTTACTCATCAGCCTGTCGTTTACGGTGCTGTTCAACGCCCGCCTGCGCGACAGCGTCTGGCTGCTGGCTACCGTGGCTTTGGCGATTCTGGGCTCGAAACTGCTGGGGCAATGGCTGCAGCAGCCTTTTCTGGCTTTTGCCGTGGTGCTGCTGATTTCCATTTTTGGCAACCTGTATTCGCGCCTGACCGGCAAGCCCGCTTCCCTGATTCATATACCCGGTGTCATGCTACTGGTGCCCGGCTCGGTGGGGTTTCATTCCATTTCCGCCATGTTGCAACACGACACTCTGGCCGGGATTGAAATTGCCTTCAAGGCTGTGCTGATTGCGGTTTCCATCGCCGTAGGGCTGCTGGCGGGCAACCTGTTTGTGCCGCCCAAAAAAGCGCTATAAGGTTTTGATTTGCCTTAATCGGAACGGTGCTTGACCCGTAGCAGCTGGCGCCGCTGCTTCTTGTCGGGTTTGTGCGCCGGAGCCACCTGACTGGCTCGCAGGGCCTTGCGCAGGGCCGCCTGCTCTTCCCGCGCGGCTCGGCTGGCCTCGGTTTCGGCATAAAGGGTGGCGGCCATTTTGGCCGAGCCGCGCTTTTCCGCCAGCCCGGTGACTTCCACTGTCCACTGCTGTTCCCCTTTCTGAATCTGCACCGTGTCACCGACCTGTACGTCTCTGGCTGGTTTGATGCGTTGACCGTTGAGTTTGATGTGGCCGCCTTCAACGTGTTGTTTGGCCAGCGAACGGGTCTTGAAAAACCGCGCGGCCCACAGCCATTTGTCAATTCGTGTGCCCATGAGTGTCCATCCTTTACACGGAAATGAGTTCAGGTTTCTGGCTGGGTGCATCCGGCAAGCGCATGGCCGTCAACTGCCCACCCCAGACCTTGCCGGTGTCCAGACAGATGGTATTGTTCTCCTGATGCAGCCCCAGGGCCGACCAGTGGCCATAGAGCACCTTGGCCGGCAATGGCACACGCTGCGGGAACCGGAACCACGGGTGCAGGTGGGGAAATTTCTCCGGTGGGCCCTTGGCTTCGAAATCCAGGCACGCGTCATCATCCAGAAAACGCATGCGTGTAAACGCGTTGATGGCAAAGCGCATGCGCATGATGCTGTGTTCACCCAGGGACGGCGAACCGGACTCCCTCTGGGTAGGTGACCGGTGCCCAGCAGATGGTTGGAGCGCCACGGGCTTACACGGGCGATTGCCAAACAAGTGCGCAAAAAATGCCTGCGTGTGGTGCTGAATCAGGTTTTCAGCAAACCGCGCTTCCTGGCGGGCCTCTTTCGCCGACCACAACGGGTACACGCCAGCGTGGCACAACCACCAGGGTTTGTGCCCACTATCGCTATCGTTTTCGATGTCAGCAGCAGCGCGGATTTCATGCAACAGAGGCTGGCTTTGCAGCCAGGCCAACAACAGCTCGGCATCGGGGGCGGAAAAAATGGCGTCAATCTCGGCAGAGTTGGGGCGCGAACCCGGCTGGTGATACCGATGCAACACGCTCAGGTCGTGATTGCCCAGCACGCTCTGGCAAACGCCCTGATGGGCCATCACCCAGCGCAGCACATCCACGGACTGACCGCCTCGGTTGATGAGATCGCCGGTAAAATAAAGCCGGTCGCGCCGGGGATCAAAGGCCAGTTTTTTCAGCAGCGCCATCAGGGCATCGAAGCACCCTTGCACGTCCCCGATCACATAGGCGCTCATGGGCGTGACTCCACCGGCACGGCTTCTGACCGGACTTTCGTGTCACGTTCACGCAGAGACAAAAGCAGCGCAATGACCATGGACAAAATCACGTAAATAAGAAAGAAATACACCCCGGCCTGCAGTTGCGCGTCGGTACTGCCCTTTTCACGCAGCGAAAACCAGGTGACAATGATAGCCACAACGAACACATCCAGCATGGACCATTTGCCCAGGTGCAGCATCAGGCGATGCAGTTTCTGCAAGAAGGGGTGGCCGGCCGCGTCGCGCACAGCCAGCAAGCCGGCCATGAGGCCGGTTTTGAGCACCGGCACCACCACCGTAAACAGCAGTATCAGTGCGGCGATACCGACCTGCCCGTGTTGCCAGAGTTTGGCCAGCGCACCGAGAATGCTTTTGGATTCGTACTGAAAAACCGTGTGACCCAACACCGGAAAATCCTTGTAGGCCACCAGCGAAAACACCGGCATCAGCAGGCCGGAAAACAGTGCGATGAGCGACAGTCCCAGCAATGTCAGCAACAGCCAGCGGGCCGGGCGCATGGCATAAAGCACCAGTGTCAGCAACACCAGTGCCAGAAAGATGGTGGCATAGCGGGTGGCGGACTGGCGCAGCTTCTGACTGCTGTCGCGCCAGGTCGCCAGTTCGTCCATGGCCTCGCTGTAGCCGTCATACCAGCTGAAAGTAATCGTTTCGAGCACTTTTTTGCTTTTCAGGCTGATTTTTTCCATGACCTCCAGCCGCCGGGTCAGGGTTTCTGCGGCCTGGGCCGCACCGGTGGCGGCTGTCCAGGCCTGCCAGGCGGCGAGCACACCGCCGGTCAGGAGCATCAGCGCCATAAGCCAGGGTACCAGCCCCTTCATGTTATCGCCCTGAGAGGCAACCAAAGCCTAAGCGCCGCATCCGGCAGTTGATGCGAGTCAGGCATCAGGCACGGAGGCCGGTTGCCAGGCAAGGGTGAAGCGGGTTTTCTCATGGAATCAACTCGGGTGCCTGTTTTTCATCGGTATCGGCGCTTTCCGCGGTATCGGCCGTTTCCTCTTTTTTATGGCCCTCGGCCACTTTGTCAGGCGACGGACTGGCTGGACCGGTGGTGGCCGGGGCTGTCGCGTCTTTGGTTGTTCCCTTTCCGGGCACGGCCTGTGGCCGGGGAGCCGGTTCAGCTTCTGGTTGCCGGTAATCCAGCGGCAGGTCCTCGGGTCGCGCCTTGTCAACGTCAATCAGTTCAATGTTGGGATTGTCCCACGGGCCAGTGACGTGATAAACAAACTTGCCGGATTTTTTCAGTGAATCGTGCAACACGCCCTGCATAAAGAAGCCCGCCGCGGCCCCGGCCGGGCCACCGGCAATAGCACCCAGGGTGGGCAGAATCTGACCCACTTTGGGCACCACCGTCAGGGTCTGGTCGTAAGTCTGCCGGACCAGATCCATGCTGCCTTTGACGCGAATCCTGGCGCCGCTATAGAGCACTTCAAAATCATCGGTCCAGGCCTGGCCATTACGCAGTGTGAAGTGGCCGGTCATGGCTTCAAAACGCAGTCCCTGGCTGAGCACATCGGCAAAATCCAGAATCAGCCGCCGTGGCAGATTGGTGAGGTTCAACAAGCCAAAAACCCGACCGATGCCCGGTTTGGCGTCGGTGACTTCCCCCGGCCCGATGCTGACGGTCAAATCACCACTAAGCCGGTCAAAGGAAAATTGCGCCGGTGATCCCGGCCAAACGGTGTTCATTTCAATAACTGTCTGGCCACCCCTGATGGGGGAGTCATAGCCAATGGACTGCAGAAATTTCCCCAGGTTATCCGACACCATCACCACGTGAAAGCGGGACTCACCTAGCAAAGGCACGCCATCGGCAACATCGGCGGAGCCATCAGCCGGTTGACGCACCCAGTCACCGGTGGCATTGAGTGTGATCCAGCGGTTGCGGGATTCGAATTTTTCCACCTTCATGCCACTCACCACCGGCCGGGCCTCCAGTCGCATTTCCCCCAGCGGGATGCCCTGATAGGTAAAGTCTTTCACCCACACGTGCAAGGCAGGCAGGTCAAAACCGGTGGCCGCAGGGACTTCAAAAGTGGGCGCTAAATGGGTGACTTCCGGCCAGATCAGTTTTTTCAGCTGCACCACAATGCCGCGCTGCCTGGCATCATCGGCCACCAGCACCTCACCCTCAATCTCCAGCCCATGCAGCGTAATGCGCCACGCGTCAGCCTCACGAATTACGCGCACATCCACGTCGGTCAACAGGCGCGACATGAACAGGCCTCGTCGGATGTGAAACCGGTATTCACCCTCAGGCAGTTTGAA
>JALWKC010000110.1 GCA_026996795.1 Lysobacterales bacterium
GAAGCCCTGTTCGCCCAACGCCTGCAGCATTGGGTTGACCGCATTGACTGGCTGCAACAACCGCCGGTACTGAAACTGCGCCGCATGCGCAGCCGTTGGGGCAGTTGCTCAAGCCGCGGCCACATCACCCTCAACACCCATTTGATCCAGACACCGCCTGAGTGCCTTGACTACGTGATCGTGCATGAGTTGTGCCATTTGCGCGAAATGAACCACGGGCGGGCGTTCCATGCCCTGCAGGCAGCCATTCTGCCAGACTGGAAAACACGCAAAAACACCCTCACCGCCTTTCCCTTGCCAGATCATTGAGCCCGGCGGCTAAAAACGATAGGGTTTGGCCGGATGAACAACAATTGCCAGATCAGGCATTTGCGCACCAGCAGGCCGCTCGTTAGAATGGTTCTTTTCTCCCTGAGTGCCGTTGCATGTCTTCTGCCACACCCTGCCAGCGAAATTTAACTGCCGTTTACCTGCCCGTGCTTTTGCTGCTGTTGGCCAGCACGGCCAATGCCGGTGAAAAAATCGATAACCGGCCAGCCACGAAGCAGGGGCTGCCACCAGGCCAATCACTGGAAACCTGGCCAGGCCCTGTTGCAACAACCAGAATCAAGACCACAACCCGCGCCCCGCTTAAGGCACTGAATAACACCACCGTTAACGAGGGCGTCTTTACCTCGCATCAGGTCAACGTGGATGCCAATGGCAACAACATTCCCGGCGATGCGGCCAATGAGCCTTCCCTGGCCGTGGACCCGACCAATCCCGACCGCGTGGCCATTGGCTGGCGCCAGTTTGACTCGGTGCACAGCTCCTTTCGCCAGGCCGGTAATGGCTGGAGTGATGATGGCGGCCTGACCTGGCACAACAACACGGTGCTTGAACCCGGCGTTTTCCGTTCCGACCCGGTGTTGCGTGCCGACAAGAACGGCCGCTTTTACTACCAAAGCCTGAAGGTGGAAAACCTCAACCAGTCCACTGAATCGCTGACCGAAGACCTGTGGGTGTCCGACAACGGCGGGCAAAGCTGGAGCGGGCCGACTTTTTCCTATGGCGGCGACAAGCTGTGGTTTGCCGTCGACAACACCGACGGCCCCTACGCGGGCAGCATTTACAATATCTGGAATATTGCCGGCAACCAGTACGCCCCGCGCACCTTTAACTACTCCACAGATGGCAGCGTGTTTGCTCCACCCCTGTTGCTGCCTGTGCAGCCGGTGTTTGGCACCATTACGGTGGGCAACGACGGTGAAATCTACGCCGTGGGCGTGGTGTATGGGCAAAACAGCCAGCAAATCTGGCTGCTGAAGGCCGACTCGCGCGACTCGGCGGGCAACCCGGTTTTCAATCAGCTGACGCCGGTCAACCTGGGCGGTGATTTACTGCTGGGCCACTTTATCAACCCGGTGGGGCTGGCCGGGCAGGTCTGGGTGGATGTGGACCGCAGCAATACGCCTCGCCGTGGCACGGTGTACGTGGCGGCTTCTGTTGACCCACCCGGGCCAGACACGTTGGATGTGATGCTGGCTCGCAGCACCGATGGCGGGCGTAGCTTCGAGCCGCCGGTGCGCGTCAATGACGACCCGCCCGATGCCAACAATACACAGTGGTTTGGCACCCTGGCGGTGGCCCCCAATGGCCGCATCGACCTGCTCTGGAATGACACTCGCAACGCCGTGACGCAAAACCCGGCAGCGATCAAGTCACAGCTGTTTTTTGCCAGCTCCTACAACAATGGCCGTAGCTTCACCCGCAACCGGCCCGCCAGTCCGTTGTTCAACCAGTACCTGGGCTACCCTCGCCAGAACAAGCTGGGCGACTATTACGACATCATTGGCGCCGATGACGGCGCTCATCTGGCCTGGGCGGCCACCTTCAACAACGAACAGGACGTGTACTACCTGCACGCGAAACCGGCAGCCATTACCGAAAACCCGGCCTTTCCGGCCTGGTTGATGGACAACGTCTGGCATCATCCGGATTACCCCCGCCAGGGCATCGTCAGCAAAACCTATGTCGGGCCAGCAGGCCAAGCCATCGCCTTTGATGCCATTTTCAGTTACGCCCCCGATGGCAGCCCCTTGTGGCTGGTCATGCAAAGCGCCATTCCCCTGTACGGTGACACCTACGCATTGCCCATCTATCAACCCACGGGTGATTTATCCGGCAATGGTCCCACCTTGCAGGTGATCGGTCTGGCTACCAAATCCCGGCTGCGCGATGCCAATGGCGACCTGATCGCCAAACGGCTGCACTACCGCCTGGACTTCAGCGAAGCGGTCATGGCCCAGGCCCAGGCCCTGATTGGCTCGGCGGATCAGTTTGACGAAAACGCTTGGCGCCAGTCGCCGCTGTTTGGCCAGTTGCGTGAACTGGATCTGCAGCCCCTGATCCCCGGCCAGCAGGCGCGTGCCCTTTTCTGCTCACCGGCCGCAGCTGGCCTGGAAAGCGAAGGCGAAACCGCCGAAGGGCGTCTGGGCTATGTGTTTGCCAGAGGCGGCCGGACATTCGTCACCGGCGCGGACTTCACCTACCAGAAAACCGTTGACAGCCAGGGCAACCAGCAACCGGTGCTGGACGCCAATGGCCGCGCCATTCCCACCTGGTGGGTGTACGACAACGGCCCTCAAGCGGCGCCAGGCTTTGACGGCCAAAGCGCTTCCCTGCAGGTTTATCAACCCAATACGGGCACTGATTTTTTTGTCGCCACGGCCACTGACCACGGCATCAGTCCGGTGCACACGGAAAACCTGACCGTCTCCGGCCAGCAACTGCTTATCCAACGCGACAACGGCGCAACAGAAACCCTCAGGCCCCTGGCTGCCAATGCCTTTTGTGGCCAATAACAGTGGGGGAACAGCCATTATTGTGAGCATTTCTGGGTTTTAGTACGGCTTTGCGCTATCATAGCGGCTTTGCTTATTCCGGCTTTCTGAACCCATGAAAACTTCCCGCTTTCACCTTGTCACGCGCAAGGAAACCCCGGCGGATGCCGAAATTGTTTCCCATCAATTGATGATCCGCGCCGGCCTCATCAACAAGCTCGGTGCCGGGCTCTACACCTGGACGCCGTTGGGCCTGAAAGTACTGCGCAAGGTGGAAAAAATCGTGCGCGAAGAAATGGACAACACCGGCGCCCTGGAAGTGCTGATGCCAGCGGTGCAGCCGGCCGAGCTGTGGCAGGAAACCGGCCGTTGGGAAGAATTTGGCGGCCAGCTGCTGAAAATCACCGATCGGGCCGGGCGCGACTACTGCTTTGGCCCCACGCACGAAGAAGTCATCACCGACTTTGCCCGCAAGGAAATCAAGAGCTACAAGCAGCTGCCGATCAATTTCTACCAGATCCAGACCAAGTTCCGCGACGAAATCCGGCCCCGTTTTGGCGTCATGCGTGCGCGCGAATTTCTCATGAAAGATGCCTATTCGTTTCACATTGACGAGGACAGTCTGAAGCAGACCTATCAGGACATGCACGACGCCTATTGCCGGATTTTCGAGCGCATCGGCCTGAAATACCGGGCGGTGGATGCCGACTCCGGCGCCATCGGCGGCAGTGGCTCCCAGGAATTTCACGTGATCGCCGATTCCGGGGAGGACGCCATTGCCTATTCGGACAGCGGCGATTACGCGGCCAACATCGAAAAAGCCGAAGCCCTGCCACCGGCAAGCCCTCGCCCGGCACCAACGGCCGAGCTGAAGGTGGTGGACACGCCCGATGCGCGCACCATTGACGAGGTGGCCAGCGCCTTAACGGTGCCAAAAGAGCGGATTCTGAAAACCTTGCTGGTGGAGGGCGAAGACGGCCCACTGGCCCTGGTGTTGCGTGGCGATCACGAACTGAACGAAATCAAGGCCGACCACCTGCCACAGGTCAAGTCACCGTTGCGCTTTCTCACCCCCGAAGAAGTGCGCCAGGTGGCCGGCTGCGCCCCCGGCTCGGTGGGCGTCAGAGGCCTGTCCGTGCCGGTGATTGCTGATCACAGCGCCGCCAACATGGCCGATTTTGTCACCGGTGCCAATGAAGATGGCAAACACCTGACTGGCGTCAACTGGGAACGCGATGCGCACTTCACCGACGTGGCCGACATCCGTAACGTGGTGGAAGGTGACCCGTCTCCGGACGGAAAAGGCACCCTGAAATTTGCCCGTGGCATTGAAGTGGGCCATATTTTTCAGTTGGGTGACAAGTATTCCAAAGCCATGAACGCGGTGGTGCTGGGTGAGGACGGCAAGTCTGTGCCCATGAAAATGGGTTGCTATGGCATTGGTGTTTCGCGCATTGTGGGCGCGGCCATTGAACAGAACCACGATGACAAGGGCATCATCTGGCCGGTGGCCATTGCCCCGTTTCAGGTGGCCATTTTGCCCATGAACATGCACAAGTCCGAACGCGTCAAGGCCACGGCGGAAAAGCTGCACGATGAACTGCAGCGCGCCGGGGTTGAGGTGTTGCTGGATGATCGCAAGATTCGCCCCGGTGCCATGTTTGCCGACGCCGAACTGTTGGGCGTCCCCTGGCATGTGGTGATCGGCGACCGTTCACTGGATGCAGGCGAAGTGGAAGTCAAATCCCGCAAAACGCTACAAAGTGAAAACATGCCATTGGATTCTGTGGTATCTTTCCTGTTGCAACAAACCACCACAGCACAATGACCAAACCGCCGAAAACCAACGCAGCCAGTTTGAAAGAGTCTGCCATTTTTTTCAAGAACGCGCTGCTCAAGCCCAAGGAAGTGGGCTATATCCTGCCCAGCTCCCGCTACCTGATTCGTCGCATTGCCGAAGTGGCCGAACTGGCCAGCAAAAAACACGCCGTTGAGCTGGGGCCAGGCACTGGCGGCACCACACGGGGGTTTCTGACCGCGTTGCCCGCGGATGGAAAACTGATCGCCATTGACGTCAACGAACAGTTTATTCTGCACCTGCAAAAAGACATTCACGACCCGCGCCTGATTCTCTGCCATGACAGTGCCGAGCGCTTGCCGGAAATCCTGCAGGAAAGTGGCTGGCCGCATTGCGACGTGGTGATTTCGGGCATCCCGTTTTCCACCTTGCCCGACGGCATCGGCCAAGCGGTGATGCAGTCCATTTATGACAGCTTGTGTGACGGCGGCACCTTTGTTGCCTACCAGTTGCGGGATCACGTCAGTCGCCTGGCCACGCCCATCTTCGGCCAACCGGTATTCAAGAAAAAGGAAGTGCGCAACTTCCCGCCCATGCGCTTGTTTGTATGGCAGAAATAAACCCCGAAAGCCGGCACAAGGCGGGTTAGGGAAGCGCTGATTGAATCTGGCGCGAACAGATTGTCGTGTAAAATTGTTCAGTTCAAGGCGCAAGCCGCACGCAATAGCCAGCCATTGTGAAGGTTTGCAACGCAGAAATGGGCGATTTTACGCCGCAAGATGCCGGGTCACGATTCGATCAGAGCTTCCTCAGTAGGCAAAAATCTCAAACAGGTGATCCAGGTTTTTCTCCCACACGGAGTAATACTTGCCCACCTTGTGTTCCGCTGGCGTGGTGTCGGTATCGGCGATAATCTGTAACGTCTCGAGGTATTTGCTTTCGTCCTCACCGCGCTCGTTCAGGCGCGCCCGGGCCTGCAGGCCCTGCCGGGACAAATCCAGCACACGCAACGCCAGATCGCGCACAATGCCGCCCCGAAACGGTGTGCACAACCCGTAGCGCGGCACCTGATCGCGCAGGTACTGGTGTTCTTCCAGGCGCCAGTTTCGAACCAGCTCCCAGGCCTGATCCAGTGACTCCTGATGATACAGCAAGCCCACCCAGAAGGCCGGTAGCGCACAAATGCGCCGCCACGGGCCGCCATCGGCACCGCGCATTTCCAGAAACTGCTTCAGCCGCACCTCGGGAAAAGCCGTGGTCAGGTGGTCTTCCCAGTCGCCCAGGGTGGGCAGTTCGCCCGGCAATACATCCAGTTTGCCGGCCATAAAGTCCCGGAACGATTTACCACTGGCGTCCAGGTATTTGCCATCGCGATAGACAAAATACATGGGCACGTCCAGCATGTAGTCCACGTAACGCTCAAAGCTCATGCCATCCTCGAACACAAACGGCAGAATGCCGCAGCGGTCCGGGTCGGTGTCGGTCCAGATGTGGGAGCGGTAGCTGAGAAAGCCGTTGTAACGGCCTTCCTTGAACGGTGAATTGGCGAACAAGGCCGTGGCCACCGGCTGCAAGGCCAGCGAAACCCGGAATTTCTTGACCATATCGGCCTCGGAGCCAAAGTCCAGGTTAGCTTGAATGGTGCAGGTGCGTTTCATCATGTCCAGCCCCAGCCGCCCCACCTTGGGCATGTAGTGGCGCATGACCTGATAACGGCCCTTGGGCATCCACGGAATCTCATCCAGCGTGGCGGTGGGATGAAAACCCATGCCCAGAAAACCGCTGCCCAGCGGATCAGCCACCGACCGCACTTCGCGCAGGTGCTGATTGGTTTCGCGACAGGTTTCGTGAATGGTGGCCAGGGGTGCACCGGACAGTTCCAGTTGTCCACCGGGCTCCAGGGTGATGGATGCCCCATCGCGCTTGAGGGCGATCAGAAAGCCGTCTTCTTCCACCGCGTGCCAGCCGTGCTGATCCCGCAAGCCCGTCAGAATATCGCGAATTCCGCCGTCGCTGTCGTAATCCAGTGGGGCATAATCCGACCAGCGGAAGCCGAATTTTTCGTGTTCGGTACCCACTTTCCATTCACTTTCGGGCTTGCAGCCAGCGGCCAGGTATTCCACCAGCTGGCTTTTGTTTTCAATCACGGGGGAATTTTTCACTGCGGCAATTTCAGGTGGCTTAAACAGAAGCGTAGTGTATCATTGTTGCCAGACCCGTTTCCGCCCCTGGATCGTGCATGAAAAATCCCCTTTGGTCACAATGCCGCCTGTGGCTGGCCGCTTTGCTGGTCAGCCTCAGCCTGTGCACCAGCGCCAGTCCCGACCCGACGGTGCTTGATCGCGGCAATGGCGCCGAGCCGGACTCCCTGCACCCGCACCAGGCCCAGGGGCTGGGCAGCCAGAACATTCTGCGCGATGTCTGTGAAGGGCTGTTGACGGTGGACGCCAGCGGAAAACCGGCCCCGGGCGTGGCCAGCAGCTGGCGCATCAGCGACGATGGGCGGCAATGGGATTTCACCCTGCGCCCGGATGCCCGCTGGGAAGACGGCTCACCCGTGCGCGCCGGGGATTTTGTCGCGGCCTGGCGCGCCGCCGTCTCGCCCCGGACCCAGGCGCACCAGGCCGCGCTGTTTGATGTGATTGAAAACGCCAAAGCCATACGGCGCGGCCAGCAAGAAGCCAGCAATTTGGGCGTAACAGCCGTGGATGATCGTCATTTGCGTGTGCGCCTGAGCCGACCGGAAGCCAGCTTGCCGGAATTGTTGAGTCTGCCCCTGTTTTGCCCGTTGCAGCCGGCGGCCCTCACCAGCGCGGTACTCAAATCCGGTGGGCGGAAACCCGCCAGCAACGGCGCCTATCGCCTGCTGGAGTGGGTGCCACAGGAAAAAATCGTGCTGGGAAAGAACCCGCATTTTCACGACGCCGACTCGGTGGCCTTCGCCCGCGTCATTTATTGGGTCACCGAAGACCCGGCCAGCGAACTGAAACGTTTTCGTGCCGGCGAACTGGACATCACCGAAACCATTCCCGACAACCAGATTGACTGGATTCGCCAGCACCGGCCACAGAATCTGCGCATTTTCCCGTACCTGGGCACGTTTTTTCTGGGCCTGAACACCAATCATGCGCCACTGGACAACGCCGCCTTGCGCGAAGCACTGTTCTGGGCCATTGACCGCGACATCCTGACCCGGAAAGTGCTTAAAAGTGGCCAGCAGCCGGCTTATCGGCTGATTCCCCCGCCCATGTTAGCCGGGGGCACTTCGTCGCCGGACTCCCACCCGCCTTTTGTGGACTGGTCTGCGCAGCTGGCCTATGCGCGCAAACAGCTGGCAGAAAGCGGTTTCAAAACACAAACCGCCGAACCATTGGAAATCCTGTACAACTCCTCCGCCAACCAACGCAAGGTGGCCCTGGCCGTGGCCGCCATGTGGCGACAAAACCTGGGCATACGCTCACGCCTACGCAACGTGGAATGGAAAGTGTTTGTGCATGAGCGTAAAAAACCAGAAAGGCAGGTTTTTCGCTCCGGCTGGATCGCGGACGTGAACGACCCGCTGGATTTTCTGCGCCTGTTCAGCAGCGATTCACCCAATAATTACTACCATTACCACAACCCGAAGTTTGATGCCCTGCTGGGTCAGATCCGCCTCAGCCAGGGTGAACAGCGGCAACAATTGATCGACCAGGCAGAACGCCTGCTTTTGGCCGATGCGCCGGTGATTCCCCTGTACTTTTACGTTTCCAGACACCTGCTTTCCGATAGAATAGGCGGCTACGTTGATAACGTCGCTGACCGCCACCTGAGCCGATACCTGCATGACAAAACCCGCCGTTAAGACCCGCCCCGCCCAGGCCTGCCGCCTCAGCCTCCGTTCCTTGTTCCGTTTGTTGCCGGTTTATGCCAGCTGGCCGCTGGTGGCCGTGGCGACCAGCGCTGTGCTGCCCGGCTGCTCTTCGTCCCATGATGAACCGGTGCAGATTGAACGCATTGTGGTACCAGAAGTGCGCCTGATAAATGGCAAGCCCGACCCGGCCATGCTGGCGGAAAAACAGATCCTGCGCAAAGGCAATGGCAGCCAGCCGCAAACCCTGGATCCGCACAAGGCCGAAGGCGTGCCCAGCTCAAACATCCTGCGCGACCTGTTTGAAGGCCTGACCGGCGAATCACCCGACGGGCGCATCGTCCCTGCCGGTGCCGAACGCTGGGACATCAGCGAAGACGGCCTCAGCTACACCTTTCACATTCGCCATAACGGGCGCTGGTCCGACGGCTCGCCGGTGACCGCGCACGATTTTGAATACGGCCTGAAACGCTCGCTGAACCCGGCCACCGGCAGCAAATACACCAAAATCTTGTCGCCCATCAAGAACGCCGATGCAGTGGCGGCCGGGGAACTGCCTTTGGAGGCCTTGGGCGTAAAGGCACTGGATGATTTCACCCTGCGTATTGAGCTGGCCACGCCAGCACCGTATTTTCTCGGGTTACTAAACCACTCCTCCACCTACCCCATGCACAAAGCCAGCGTGGAAAAATGGGGCGATGCGGTGGCCAAGCCCGGTCACCTGGTCAGCAACGGCGCCTACACCCTGGATGAGCTGGTGGTGCAGTCGCACATCAAGCTGGTGCGCAACCACCACTACTGGAATGACGCAAACACCCACATCAACGAAGTCTGGTATTACCCCATCGAAGACCAGTCCAGCGAGCTGAAACGCTACCGTGCCGGTGAAATCGATGTGACCTATGAAGTGCCCAACAACCAGTTCACCTGGATCAAAAAGTACCTGGGCGAGGAACTGGTCATTAACCCCTGGCTGGGCATTTACTATTACGGCTTCAACCTCACTAAACCACCTTTCAAGGACAGCCTCAAGCTGCGCAAAGCCCTGGCCATGGCGGTGGACCGGGACATCCTGACCGGCAAGGTGACCCAGTTTGGCGAACGCCCGGCCTATGCCTTTGTGCCCCCGGGAGTCAGCTCAGGCGCTGGCATCTACGCGCCGCAAACACCGCCCTGGGCCAGCTGGCCACGGGAAAAACAACTGGCCGAAGCCCGGCGCCTGTATGAAGCAGCCGGTTATTCCAAAACCAACCCGCTTGAGGTCGAGTTGCGTTACAACACCTCGGAAAATCACAAGAAAATTGCCATTGCCGTGGCGGCTATGTGGAAACAGGCCCTGGGTGTGAAAACCCGCCTGATCAACGAAGAATGGAAGGTGTTTCTGTCCAACCGCAAACAGAAGCAGGTGACGCAGGTTTTTCGCGCCGGGTGGATCAGCGACTATAACGACCCCATGAGTTTTCTGGAACTGTTGCATTCGCAACACGGCATCAACGATTCGGCCTACAACAACCCCGAATACGATGCCTTGCTGGCCCGGATTGCCGCTGAACCCGATGCCGAAAAACGCACCCGGCTCATGGAGCAAGCCGAACAGCTAATGCTGACCGACCAGCCGGTGATGCCGCTGTACAGCTACGTGGTCAAGCGGCTGGTAAAGCCTTACGTGGGCGGCGTTGGCAACAACATCATGGACCACCACTACAGCAAGGACTGGTACATCCTGAAGCATCGCACGGAAAAAGTCTGGCTGGATAAGAATGGCCGGGAAATTCCCTCGCCGAATGGCGCCCGAAATGAAAACGCTGGAGAAAAAGGCTGATGTGGCAATACGTTATCAAGCGCCTGCTCGGGGCGATTCCGACCTTGCTGGTGCTGATCACCATTTCGTTTTTCCTCATTCGCGTGGCCCCCGGTGGCCCGTTTGATACCGAAAAGAGCCTGCCGCCGGAAATCCAGGCTAATCTGGAGAAAAAGTATCACCTGGACGAACCGCTCTACAAACAGTACTTCCGCTACCTGGGCAACATCGTGCGTGGCGATTTCGGCCCGTCGTTCCAGTACAAGGATTTCACCGTCACCGAACTGATTGCCCGGGGTTTTCCGGTGTCTCTGACCCTCGGCGGGCTGGCGCTGTTGCTGGCGGTACTCATTGGTGTCACCCTGGGTACGGTGGCCGCGGTGCGGCAGAACTCGTGGGTGGACTATGCCCTCATGTCCACCGCCATGACCGGCATTTCCATTCCCAATTTTGTGGTCGCGCCCTTGCTAATCCTGTTTTTTGCCATTTCCCTCAACTGGTTGCCGGCCGGTGGCTGGAACGGCGGCCACTGGCTGTACCTGATTTTGCCGGTGCTGGCCTTGTCCCTGCGCTACATTGCCTACATTGCGCGCCTGATGCGCGGCTCCATGATCGATGTGTTACGCTCGGACTACATCCGCACTGCGCGTGCCAAGGGCCTGTCCATGCCCAAGGTGGTGTTGAAGCACGCCCTGAAACCGGCGCTGATGCCGGTGGTCTCCTACCTGGGCCCGGCCGCCGCCGGCATCATCACCGGCTCGGTGGTGATCGAAAAGATCTTTGGTGTGCCCGGCTTGGGCCGCTATTTTGTTCAGGGCGCCCTGAACCGCGACTACACCCTGGTGATGGGCGTGGTGATTTTTATTGGCGTGTTGATCGTGGTCTTCAACCTGATTGTGGACATTCTGTACGCCGTGCTCGACCCCAAAATTCGCCTGCAGGGCAAAGGATAAGGCCATGACCAACGACAACAAGGCCGCTGTGGTGAGTGCGCTGGCCGAACAGCCGGCAGAACAACTACTGGCCGAAAAAGGCCAGAGCCTCTGGCATCACGCCTGGTTGCGCCTGAAGCAGAACCGCCTGGCCATTGCCAGTGCCATCATCCTGTTGCTGGTGGTTGTGCTGGTGATCGTCGGCCCGATGTTTTCTCCCCACGCCTTCGACACCATCGACTGGGAGCAGATGTCCGTGCCACCGGATGTGGCCAGCGGCCACTATTTCGGCACCGATGCCATGGGCCGTGACCTGTTTGTGCGCACCCTGTACGGGGGGCGCATTTCCTTGCTGGTGGGGCTGGTGGCCACCCTGGTGAGTCTGCTCATCGGCATCACCTACGGGGCCATCGCCGGCTTTTTTGGCGGCAAGGTGGATGCCTTCATGATGCGTGTGGTGGACATTCTGTATGCCTTGCCGTTCATGTTTCTGGTGATTCTGCTGATGGTGGTGTTTGGCCGTAACATTTACCTGATCTTCGCCGCCATTGGTGCCTACATCTGGCTGGACATGGCGCGCATCGTGCGCGGCCAGACCCTGAGCCTGCGGCACACCGAGTTTGTCGAGGCCGCCGAAGCCCTGGGGGCCAGTAAAACCCGCATCATTTTCCGCCACATTGTGCCCAACCTGCTGGGCATTGTGGTCGTCTACGTGACCCTGACCATTCCCCAGGTGATTCTGGTAGAATCGTTTTTAAGCTTTCTGGGCCTGGGCGTGCAGGAACCGTTTACCTCCTGGGGCGCGCTGGTCAATGAAGGCGCCCAGGACATGGAAATCGCGCCCTGGTCACTGATTTTTCCGGCGCTTTTTCTGGCCATTACGCTGTTTTCTTTCAATTTTATCGGGGACGGCCTGCGCGACGCGCTCGACCCCAAGGACCGGTAACGCCATGACTGAACCCTTGCTGAGTATCCGCGACCTCACGGTTGAATTCCAGACCCAGGACGACACCGTCACTGCCGTCAATCACGTTTCCTTCGACATTCCCAAAGGCAAGACCGTTGGCCTGGTGGGCGAGTCCGGCTCGGGCAAGTCCGTGACTTCATTGGCCATTATGGGTTTGATCCCTTCACCGCCGGGACGTATTACCTCCGGTGAGCTGCGATTTAAAGGCGAGGATCTGCTGAAAAAGTCCGAAAGCGAAATGCGCAAAATCCGCGGGGACCGCATTTCCATGATTTTTCAGGAACCCATGACGAGCCTTAACCCGGTGTTTCGCATTGGCAGCCAGATTGCCGAGGTGCTGATGTTGCACCGTGGCATGAGCAAAAAAGAGGCCTGGCAAAAGGCCGAAGACCTGCTGGATCAGGTGGGCATTCCCGACCCGAAAAAGAAAATCCGCGCCTACCCGCACGAGCTGTCTGGCGGTCAAAAACAGCGCGTCATGATCGCCATGGCCATTGCTTGCGAACCGGAACTGCTGATCTGTGACGAACCCACCACGGCGCTGGACGTGACCATCCAGAAGCAGGTGCTGGACCTGATGCTGGACCTGCAGGACAAGTACCACATGGGCATGCTCTTTATCACCCACGACCTGGGCGTGATCGCCGACCTGGCCGACGACGTAGTGGTAATGTACCGCAGCAACATTGTGGAAACCGGCCCGGTGGACACCATCTTCACCAATGCCAAACACCCCTACACCAAGGGTCTCATCGCCTGTCGTCCGCTGCTGGAAGGCAATCCCAAGCGCCTGCTGACGGTGGCCGATTACATGGATGAAGCCGGCAATGAAAAAATAGTGCCCACGGAGCGCTTTGAACCCATGGTCAAGGAGGACAAATCCGGCAATCCGGTGTTGCTGGAAGTGAATAACCTAAAAACCTGGTTTCCCGTCAAAGGCGGATTTTTTGGCACCACCAAAGATTATGTCAAGGCCGTGGATGAGGTCAGCTTCACCGTCCGCAAAGGCGAAACACTGGGCCTGGTGGGCGAATCCGGCTGCGGTAAAACCACCCTGGGTCGCACCATTCTGCGCCTGCAGGAGGCCACTGACGGCGAAGTGATTTATGGCGGCGTCAATATCATGGACCTGTCTGGCGAAGCCTTGAGAAAGATGCGTTCGCGCCTGCAAATCATTTTCCAGGACCCGTATTCTTCCCTCAATCCGCGCATGACCATTGGCGACATACTCACCGAACCCATGACCATTCACGGCATTGGTGAGAACAAGAAAGACCGCTTTGCCCGCGCTCAGGAACTGATGCGCAAGGTGGACCTGAAGCCCGAACAGCTGTCACGCTACCCGCACGAGTTTTCCGGCGGCCAGCGGCAGCGCATTTGCATCGCCCGCGCGCTGGCGGTGGAACCGGAATTCATCATCTGTGACGAATCGGTGTCGGCCCTGGACGTGTCAGTGCAGGCCCAGGTGCTCAACTTGTTGCTGGATTTGCAGGAAGAAATGGGGCTGACCTACATTTTTATTTCCCACGACCTGTCGGTGGTCAATTTCATTTCCGACCGCGTGGGCGTCATGCACCAGGGCAAACTGCTGGAGCTGGACACCGCCGAGGAAATCTACCAGCACCCCAAAACCGATTACACCCGCAACCTGCTTTCAGCGATCCCCCGGGGCATACCCAAATCGCTGCTTGACCAGCATTCCGCCTAAGGAAGCCCTGATTGAATCTGGACGAAGAAAATTATGCCGGAAATGTTCGAGAACAAGGTGAAGTTCGCAGCCAATAGCAGGGCTATTGACAAGGACTTCAACACAGTGATTGGACATTTCAGGTAGGAGAAGCGAGTTCACGATTCGATCAGGGCTTCCCTAAAGCGCCTGACCACTCTTCCAGGAGCCAATCATGGAAAGCATCAAACAACACATCAACGAATTTCTGCAGGACCCGTCAGCCATTTACCCGTTTCTGTTCCGCCTTGGCGGCGCCCTGCTGGTGTTCTGGATCGGCCGCCGGCTGATTAAAGTGCTCACCGGCCTGGTGGCCAAAGGCTTGCGCAAGGTCGATGCGGACGAAACCCTGGTGCGTTTTGTCAGCAAACTGGTTTACTACCTCTTGCTGGTGGTGTTGATTGTCAGCGTGCTGGGCATGCTGGGTATCGAAACCACCTCCTTCCTGGCCATTCTGGGTGCCGCTGGTCTGGCAGTGGGCCTGGCCCTGAAAGACTCCTTGTCCAACTTCGCTTCTGGCGTGATGATTATCCTGTTTCGCCCCTTCCGGGTCGGCGACCTGGTGGAAATAGCCGGTAAAACCGGTGTGGCCGAGGAAATTGGCGTGTTCAGCACCACCATGAAAACCGCGGACAACCGCCAGATCGTGATTCCCAACAGCCAGATCATGGGTGAGTCCATCATCAATTACACCGCCAAACCCATCCGCCGTGTGGATTTGCCCATAGGCGTGAGTTACGATGATGACCTGAAAAAAGCCCGTCAGGTGATGTTGGAAACCGTGGCGGCGCACCCCAAGGTGTTGGATGAGCCGGCACCGTCCCTGCTGCTTACCGAACTGGGCGATTCCAGCGTCAATTTTTCCGTGCGACCCTGGTGCAAGACACCGGATTACTGGACAGTGTATGGCGACTTGCTGGAGCAGCTGAAGGTGAACCTGGAAGCGGCTGGTTGTTCCATTCCTTACCCCCAGCGCGACGTGCACCTGTACCCGCAAAACGAGGAATAACAGGCACCTATCCGGCTTTTGCGTGACGGCGGCGCAATTCGGCCAGCATCTGTTGCACACCCAAGCCGCGGGCCTGCAATAACACCAGCAGGTGATAGAGCAGGTCAGCGGTCTCACCCAGCAATTCCTTGTCGCTGCCAGTGACTGCCGCCAGGGCGGTTTCCACGCCTTCTTCACCCACTTTCTGGGCCATGCGAGGCAAACCGGACTCCAGCAGTTGGCGGGTGTAGGAGGCGGATTCACCCTGGATGGGTTCTTCAGCCCGCTGCCGGATCACCGCCTGTAGCTGGAACAGAAAATTGCCCGAACCTGAACCCTGTCCCGTGTGCGGATCATCAAAGCAGGACTCATATCCCAGGTGGCAGGTGGGGCCTTCGGGAATCACCTGCAACAACAGGCAGTCGCCGTCACAGTCCAGCGCCCAGCGTTGCAGGCGCAGGTAATGACCCGAACTTTCGCCTTTGGTCCACAGTTGCTGACGGCTTCTGCTGTAAAAACATACCCGCCCGCTGTCCAACGTGCGTTGCCAGGAGGCGCGGCTCACGTACGCCTGCATCAAGACCTTGCCCGTTTCGGCGTGCTGCACCACGGCCGGTATGCGGTCATTCATTTTGTCCCAGTCCGGTTGCCGGGCAGGGTGGCCGGAGTAATTATTGTCTGTTTGGTTTTTCATAGCCTGTGCTTGGGTGAAAAGGATAGGAGCCGTTATGGGTTTATGTCTAAACGCACCGGCACGCCAGCCCGATGCAAATGCGCCTTCAGCTCGGGTATTTCAATTTCTCCTGAGTGGAACACGCTGGCGGCCAGGGCGCCATCCACATCGGCCTGTTGGAACACCTCAACAAAGTGCGACATGGCACCGGCGCCACCGGAGGCAATCAGCGGCACCGCGCAAATGGCCCGGGCCTGTTGCAAATGGTTCAGGTGATAACCCTGGCGCACGCCGTCGGCATCCATGCAGTTGAGCACGATTTCCCCCGCACCCAGACGCTGGACTTCTCTGATCCAGTCCAACGTGTCGCGGTTGGCATCCTGCATGCTGTCGGGCTGGCCGGTGAGCTGCTTGACCCGGTACCCCGCTGGCGTGCCCAGGCTGTCGATGCCAACCACCACGCACTGGCTGCCAAAGGCCTCGGCCAGTTCGGTAATCAGGGACGGGCGAAGCAGTGCCGGGCTGTTGACGGAAATCTTGTCGGCACCGCTGTAAAGCACCCGCCGGGCCGATTCCACATCGCCAATGCCACCGGCCACGCAAAAGGGTATGTCAATGGCCGCGGCTATGCGCTCCACCCAGCGGGTGTCAACCGAACGCCTTTGGGGGCTGGCGGTGATGTCATAAAACACCAGTTCATCGGCGCCTTGCGCGGCGTAACGCTGCGCCAGCTCGATGATATCACCCACCACCTGGTGATCACGAAAACGCACGCCCTTGACCACCTGGCCATTGGCCACATCCAGACAGGGAATCAGCCGTTTTGCCAACACGACAGCGCCTCCTTGAGTGTAAAAACCCCCTCCAGCAATGCCTTGCCAACCACCACCCCGGCCAAGCCCGTGTCTTGCACAGCGCGGATATCGCCCAGGGCGTGTACGCCGCCGGAAGCCTGCCAGTGCAATTGTGAATAACGCTGCTGACACTGGCGGTACAGGGCCAGTGACGGGCCTTGCATCTGCCCATCGCGGCCAATGTCGGTGCACAGCACATGGCGTGCGCCGTGTTGGCGGTATAATGCCGCCATCTCCCACAGGGAAACCGCCGAGGTCTCGCGCCAGGCCGAGGTGGCCAGGCGCGGCATGCCGGCCTCATCCAGACGCACGTCCAGCGCCAGAGTCAGGCGTTGTGAACCAAAAGTGTGTAACCAGCGGCGCACGCGCTCGGGTTCGGTGGCCGACAGCGAACCCACCACCACCCGGCTGGCACCGGCACTGAGCAGGGCTTCAATGTGGTCGCCAGTGCGTACGCCGCCGCCGGTTTGCACGCGCAAGCCGGCTTGTGACAACTCGGCAATCAATGCCAGCAGCTGCGGCTGGCCGCAACGAGCGCCGTCCAGATCCACCAGGTGCAGCCATTCGGCCCCGTCGGCCTGATAGCGCCGAGCTTGCTCCAAAGGGTCCAGCGGGTAGTCTGTCTGGCGGGCAAAATCACCCTGCTGCAAGCGCACACAGCCACCGTTGATAATGTCCAATGCCGGGTATACAGACATCACAACTCCAGAAAGTTTTTTAGCAGACGGGCACCGGCGGCGGCGGATTTTTCCGGGTGAAACTGCACCCCGTAAAAATTCTCTTTGCGCGCCACGGCCACAAATTCCCGCCCATGCTGACTCAGCGCCAGGGCGTGATCGCCGGCGCTGGCCGGGTTGACGGCATAGCCATGCACAAAGTAAAACCAGGCGCTGGACAAGCCGGCCAGCAACGGGTCGTCAGCCAGCACCTGCACGCGGTTCCAGCCCATGTGCGGTACGCGCAGCTGTGGGCTTTCGGCCAGCTTTTCCACCCGCCCGGGAATCACGCCCAGGCCCGGCGTGTCGCCTTCCTCGGAATGCTCGAACAACAGCTGCATACCCAGGCACACGCCCAGCACGGGCTGTTGCAGGGAGGTAACGCAATCGGTCAGCTCACGCTGCTGCAGGGCCGACATGCCAGCCGGTGCGGCACCCACACCCGGCAGGATCACCCGCGGTGCGGTGGCAATCTGTTCGGGCCGGTCGCTGAGTTGGCTGTCCACGCCCAGGCGTTTCAACGCCCAGCGCACCGAGTTGATGTTACTGCCTCCATTGGCCACGATAACCACGGCTGCGGTGCCTGCCATCAGAGACTTCCCTTGGTGCTGGGCAGGGCGTGCCCTTCGCGGCGGATGGCCTGCGCCAGGCACTTGGCCACGGCCTTGAAGACGCCTTCGACCTGATGGTGGGCGTTGCCATCATCGAAACGCACGTGCAGCGTGGCTGCCAGTTGATCGCACAGGGAACGGAAAAAATGCGGCACCATCTGGGTGTTGAGCTGGCCCACCTGTGACTGGCTGAACTGGCCTTCCCAGCGCAGCCAGGGACGGCCTGAAAGGTCCAGCGTGGCTTCGGCTCGCACTTCATCCATGGGCAACACAAAGCCGTAACGGCCAATGCCGCGCTTGTCACCCAGTGCCTGCCGCAAGGCCTGACCCAGCACAATGGCGCAGTCTTCCACCGTGTGGTGATCGTCAATGTGGGTGTCTCCCCGGCAGGTGAGTGCGAGGGAAAAGTCCCCGTGTCGGGCCAGCTGTTCCAGCATGTGATCAAAGAAACCAATGCCGGTTGCGATGCTGTTTTGCCCTGGCTGGTCCAGGTTAACCTGGCAGTCAATGGCCGTTTCGGTGGTTTTGCGACTTACACGCGCACAACGCGGGCGTGTAATCAAAGCCGTGACAATGTCCTTCCAGGTGGTGTTTTCATCCAGCCGGAAGGCCGCCAGGCCCATGTTGTCGGCCAGTTGCACATCGGTGTCGCGATCGCCAATCACGAAACTGCTGGCCCGGTCCCAGTCATCGCGCCGGAGCCATTCGGCCACCAGCCCCGTGCGTGGCTTGCGGCAGTCACAACCGTCATCAGGCAGGTGAGGGCAGATTTTGATTGATTCAAAGGCTATTCCCTGACTCTGGAGCAACTGCAGCAACCAGTCGTGGGCGGGCTGGAAATCGTCCACGGGAAAGGCTTGGGTGCCCAGTCCGTCCTGATTACTGACCATCACCAGCTGCCAGCCCGCTGCCTGCAGAGCAAGCAGGGCGGGAATCACCCCGTCAACCAGGGCCACTTTGTCCAGACGATCCACCTGAAAGTCTTCCGGCTCCCGAATCAGCGTGCCATCGCGATCAATAAACAAGTATTTGGGTTTCATCATTCTTCCTTTGCCACCGGACGTGTCTTTGCTTCAAAGCCCTGCAGACCATCCAGCACCTGCAACAAACGCCGCGTATCTTCCGCCTGCCCCACAGTGATACGCAAACAATCGGCCAAACCCGGCTGCCCGCTCTGGTCGCGTAACAGCAGACCGGCCTCGGCGCAGGCAGCAAGCACGCGTGGCGCCTGGT
>JALWKC010000111.1 GCA_026996795.1 Lysobacterales bacterium
ACTCAGCTTGACGGCACGGACTTCCTGCGGATACTTGTTCCAGTAGTCGTCCGGCAGCTTATTTTTAACCAGCTTGGCAATGTCACGACCCACGGCCCGGGCTGTTTCCCAACGGCCAGGCAATGTCAGCACTTTCTTGTCCTTGGCGCGGCTGAATTCGGCTTCAGTCACCGGTTTGTCACCTATGATGCCAGTCAGCTCTTTCTGGATTTCAGCCATGGCTTCGGCGGTTTTGTCTGTCTGAACCGGCGCCCACACCAGGTAGGGGCGTTGTGCCTGGGTATCAAAGATCATGCTGCGCGCGCCGTAGGCCCAGTGCTTGTCTTCACGCAGGTTCATATTGATGCGTGAGTTAAAACTGCCTCCGAGCACTTCGTTCATCAGTTCCAATGCCACTTCGTTGTCCTTGCCATAAGGTGGCAGGAGTTCGGCGGCCAGAATCATCGATTGCTGGGAGTTGGGGCGATCGATCACGTAAATCACTGGTTCAGAAGGCTCACTAACAGTGTCCAGCTTTTTGCCGGGCACTTCGCCGGATTTCCAGTCCTGGAAAGCCTTTTCGAGTTTGGGCCTGAGCTCATCCATGCTGATGTCACCGGTGACAATCAGGGTGGCGTTATTGGGCTTGAACCAGGTCTGATAGTACTTTTTCAGATCGTCGCGGGTCATGGAACTGACTGAATCCTCATCGCCAGATCCGGAGAAAGGCAGTGAATAGGCATGGCCTTCACCGTACAGCAGTTTGGGCAGCACACGGAAACCCAGGCCTTGTGGTGAAGATTTTTCCTGGCGAATGCTGGCGATTTGTTGATTTTTCAAGCGCTTGAATTCCTTTTCAGGAAAAGCGGGATGCAAAATCACGTCGCTGTAGATATCCAGCGATTTATCCAGGTTTTCCTTCAGGGTGGTCAGCGAGACGCTGGAATTGTCCAGCCCGGCGCCGGTACGCAAGTCCGAACCCAGTTGCGCCAGCTCACCGGAAATTTCCAGCGCATCGCGGTTCTTGGTGCCTTCATCAAGCATGTTCATGGTCAGGTTGGCCGCACCCGGTTTAATCAGCTGGTCAGCCGCATAGCCGGAATCCACCAACAAATTGAAATTAACCACCGGCACGGCATCACGTTGCGCCAGGATGACGTTCATGCCGTTGGAGAGCGTGGTCTTTTGCATCTTTTCGAACTTGACCGCCGGCGGTTTTCCGGCATCAGGAAGTTTACTGCGATCCACATTGGTGGCCACCGACTTGTAATCCGGGAATGGCAACACTTCCAGTTGGTATTCGCCATCGGTCAGGTACTCATCAGCCACCTTGACCAGTTCCTTACCCGTGGCTTCCTCAATGCGCTTGAAGCTTTTCAGGTAATGGTGCGGGTCGTTGGCAAACACCTGATTGCGGGCCAGTATGTCGGACTTACCGCCAAAACCGCCCACGCGCTCCATGCCTTTGATGAAATCAGCGCGGTAAGCCGTCTTAATGCGTTTCAGCTCTTCCTTGGTGGGGCCTTTGTCGATAAATTTAGCCACTTCTTCGTCAATGGCTCTTTCAATGTATTTCAGGTCCTTGCCAGGCAGGGCCGTTGCCACAATACCGAACAGGCCACCCAGCTCGGAGTTGAAGGAAAAGCTATCCACATCGGATGCGACTTTTTCGTCATAAACCAGGCGTTTGTACAGTCTTGACTTCTTGTCACCAGAAAGGACTGAGGCCACCAGCGCCAGGTGGTCGGCTTCCGGACTGCCCCATTCTGGCACATTCCAGATTTTGTAGACGCGAGCTTGTGGCACACGGTCGTACATGACCTGTTCGTGTTTTCCTGTGCGCTTGGCCGGCCAGGCTTTTTGCTTGGTCAAGGGCGGGCCGGACTTGATGTCACCAAAGTACTTGAGCACTTTCTGGTGAACTTCTTCGGGGTCCACGTCACCGGCAACCACTAGCGTGGCATTGGCCGCGCCATAGTTGGTGTTGAACCATTCCCTCACATCGTCCAGCGTGGCCGCATTCAGGTCTTCCATGGAACCGATGACCGAATGTGAATACGGGTGGCCCTTGGGATACACGTTTTCCAGGATGGTGGAAAACACCTTGCCGTAAGGCTGGTTCTCGCCCTGGCGCTTTTCGTTCTGCACCACGCCCCGTTGTTCATCCAGCTTGGCCTGGTCAATAGCGCCCAGCAGGTGGCCCATGCGGTCGGATTCCATCCATAAAGTCATGTCGAGGGCGTTTTTGGGTACCACTTCGAAGTAATTGGTGCGATCCTGGTTGGTGGTGCCATTCATGCCGGTAGCACCCACCCGATCAAAAGGCTTGAACCAGTCATCGTTGTAGTTTTCGCTGCCATTGAACATCAGGTGCTCAAACAGGTGAGCAAAGCCCGTGCGGCCTTCCTTTTCGTCCTTGGAACCCACGTGATACCACACGTTGACGGCAGCAATGGGCGCCTTGTGATCCTCGTGCACCAGCAAGGTCAGGCCGTTAGGCAGCACATACTTGGTGTAAGGGATGGTGATGTCCTGAAGGTCAGTGGTTTTTTCGGCTTTTTTGGCCAGGCCAGCGAGCGAAACGCTCAAACCGGCCACCAGACCGGCGGCCACTAACCATTTCTTGAATTTCATGGGTGTGTGTCTCCCTGAGTTTGGAAAGGTGGGTATAACTGCCTGATTTTAGCCCCATTGGGGTGGTTTCCCCATAGTCCAGAAGTCACGGTTATCAACCGGCCAACCCGTCTAAAGGTGTTTTCATGTTGTCAGGTGGTAGCATGCCCCCTCCACACAAAACCGATTGCCGTGACTGCTTTCAGAAAGTCCTGAAACAGGGTTCCCCGGTGGCAACCGGTTGTGAGCATCAGCACAGCCGTCAGCGATGGAACCGCTCAGGCCGGGTGTGCCTGTCAGCAGCCGCTTTCCAGCGCCTGGCTCACCTGTTGCAAACGCTGTTTGACTTCAGCGGCCAGCTCTGCCACGTCATCACGATCCACCAGCGTCAGGACTGCGGAGGGATCCATAAAAGACACCACCGTTTGTCCGGTGTCGGTTTCCCGCAGCACCACATTGCACGGCAGCAGCAGGCCGATATCCGGTTCGGCTTCCAGTGCCTGATGCGCCAGCGGCGGGTTGCAGGCCCCCAGGATTTTGTACGGAAGCTTGTCCACGTCCAGTTTCTTTTTAAGGGTTGACTGGATGTCAATCTCGGTCAGCACACCAAAACCCTGCTCTTGCAGGGCATCGATCACTTTGGGCTCACAGCTTTGCAGGTTTTCCGGCAAGGTCACTGAGAATTTATACACGGTGTTTCTCCTTGGTTGGGTGATTAAGTTGTCAATACGTCTTATGTGGTGGTTGCACGGCGTTTCCACAAATAGAACACCGCGGGCAATAGCAGTAAGGTCAAAATCGTCGCCGAGACCATGCCGCCCACCATGGGAGCGGCGATGCGCCGCATGATTTCCGAGCCGGTGCCGCTGCCCAGCATGATAGGTAACAGGCCGGCAATAATTGCGGTCACTGTCATGGCAATGGGCCGCACGCGTTTCAAGGCGCCATTGATGATGGCTTGACGAACGTGCTCCTCATCCAGTGTCTCATCGCTCTTGAGGTTGTCTTTCTCCTGTTTCAGAGCTTGATTCAGATATACTAGCATGACCACGCCGATTTCCACCGCCACTCCGGCCAGGGCAATAAAACCCACACCAACGGCCACTGACAGGTTGTATCCCAGCAGGTAAATGGCCCACAGGCCACCCACCAGCGCCAGCGGCAAGGTACCGAGAATAATCAGCACCTCGCTGAAGCGTTTGAAATGGAGATAGAGCAACAAGGCAATAATAAGCAGGGTCACCGGCACCACCACCGCCAGTTTCTTGTTCGCCCTTTGCATGTACTCAAACTGCCCGGACCAGCTGACCGAATAGCCCGGGGGCAACTCGAGTTCATCGAAAACCTTTTGCCTGGCCTCTTCCACATAGGAACCCAGGTCACGGCCTTCAATATCAATAAAAGTCCAGCCATTCAGGCGCGCGTCTTCGGTCTTGATGCCACCGGGGCCTTTTTCCACGCGAATATCAGCCACATCAGACAGGCTGATCCACTGCCCCTTGCTGGTTACCACCGGCAGGTCGCGAATGTCCTGTACCGAATCGCGAATGTTCTGGGGATAACGAACCGCAATCGGGTAGCGTTCCCGTCCTTCAATGGACTGAGACACGTTCATGCCGCCAATGGCACTGGAAACCACGCTCTGGATTTCAGCCACGGAAGCCCCATAGCGGGCGGCTGCATCGCGATTGATATCCACTGTGATATAGCGCCCGCCAGTGACCCGCTCGGAGTAAACGGAAACCGTGCCAGGAATGCCCTGCACAATACGCTCGACTTTCTTACCCAGGGTTTCAATCACATTCAGGTTATCGCCAGCAATCTTGACACCCACCGGTGTCTTGATGCCGGTTGCCAACATGTCGATGCGATTCTTGATGGGCATCACCCAGGCATTGGTGACGCCCGGAATCTTGACCACCTGATCCAATTCACGTTTCAGATCCGCCATGGTCATGCCTTCACGCCACTGATCCCGGGGCTTGAGCAGGATGGTGGTTTCAATCATGGTCAGTGGCGCCGGATCGGTGGCGGTATCGGCCCGTCCGACTTTGCCAAAAACACGCTCCACTTCGGGCATTGTTTTGATTAGTTTGTCCGTGATTTGCAGTAATTGTTGGGCCTTGCCGGTGGAAATGGCGGGGAAGGTGGTGGGCATGTACAACAGATCGCCTTCATCCAGTTCCGGCATGAACTCCGAACCCAGGCGGTTCCAGGGCCAGACCACTGACAGCATCACCAGCAATGAAACCACCAACAAGGTTTTGGGCGCTTTCAGAACCAGGTTGATAAAGGGCCGGTAAGCGGCCATGAGCAACCGGTTGACCGGGTTTTTGTGTTCGGGCGTGATTTTCCCGCGCACAAAAATACCCATGAGCACCGGTACCA
>JALWKC010000112.1 GCA_026996795.1 Lysobacterales bacterium
GGGGGGTAAAAAGCCACTTCATGCAAATGAAGTGGCTTTTTTGTTTTGTTTTATACAAAATCTGATCCCGACTGATCATAAATATTCTTTTTGGATAATTCCGGTTGTTTTTTCTGCCATTGCTTGAGCGCCTGAACGGGTGTGATGTGGCCGAGGTTTTTCTACGGGATGTGGTGATTATGAATCTTCTGCTACTGATGCAGGGTTTGCCGTAAATCCCTGGCCACATCAAAATATGCTTCCTTCAGTTGCTGCTTCTGACACAACTGACGGCTTCGGAATAAGGGATAGCCTCCTTTTTGGAACAGAATTTATCGAAACCTGACACATAGCCAATCATTGGATAAGAAAATTTCTGGACCAGCCGACATAACTGCTTATTTGCTATAATCAGCGCTTCTTTTTCCGGCCACGTTTTCCCGCATGTCCAACTTGTTTCTGATCTTTATCGGCGCGGCGCTGATTAACAATTTTGTGCTCGTGCGCTTTTTGGGCCTGTGCCCGTTTATGGGCGTGTCGGGCAAGCTGCAATCGGCCGTGGGCATGGGGCTGGCCACCACCTTTGTGCTGACGCTTTCGGCCATTCTCAGTTACCTGATTCATGCCTACCTGCTGCAGCCGCTGGGGCTGGAATACCTGAAAACCCTGAGCTTTATTCTGGTGATTGCGGTCACGGTGCAAATCACGGAAATGGTTTTGCACAAGTCCTCGCCGGTGCTGTATCAGGTGCTAGGCATTTACCTGCCGCTGATCACCACCAATTGCGCGGTGCTGGGCGTGGCCCTGCTGAATGTGCAGGAACAGCACAATTTGCTGGAATCAGCCATTTTTGGCCTGGGCGCTTCGGTGGGTTTTACCTTGGTGCTGGTGCTGTTTTCGGCCATTCGCGAACGGCTGGAGCTGGCAGACATTCCCGATTCATTCAGGGGTGTGCCCATCGCCCTGATCACCGCCGGCATTATGTCGCTGGCGTTTATGGGTTTTTCCGGCATGGGCCAGTCGTGATCACGCACGCGAGGCGATATCATGTCTGATGCCCTGCAAGCGCTTTCAGACGCCCATTGGCTGAATGGCCTGCTGGCCATTGGCGCGATCAGTGCCCTGTCGCTGCTTTTCGGCCTGGTGGTGGTGTGGGTTTCGCGTAAATTCCGGGTGGAAGGCAACCCGCTGGCCGAACAGATCAACCAGATTCTGCCCCAGACCCAATGTGGCCAGTGCGGCTACCCGGGCTGCAAACCTTACGCCGAGGCCATCGCAAAGGGGGAGGCGCCCATCAACCAGTGCCCACCCGGTGGTGAGGAAGGCATCCGCAAGCTGGCTGACCTGCTGGGCGTGGAACCGTTGCCACTGAACGACGAACACGGGCAAACCAAACCGCAGGACATGGTGGTCAAAATCATTGAGGAAGATTGCATTGGCTGCACCAAGTGCATTCAGGCCTGTCCGGTGGATGCCATTATTGGCGCCCCCAAACACATGCACACGGTGATCGCGGACGATTGTACCGGTTGCGACCTGTGCATCCCGGTGTGCCCGGTGGACTGCATTGTGCCGGTTCCCGCGCCATTGCCCACCACCATCCAACGGGTGGAAAAACCGACCTTGAACGCGCTGGTGGAGGCCGCCGGGCAGTGGTAGGGAACAGCGAAACCATTTCCTACGTGGATAACGGCAAGCTGTGCCAGTTTCACGGCGGGCTGATTCTTGAGCACCACAAATGCGATTCCATGGCGCGTCCGCTGGCCCATCCCCTGCTGCCGGAGTACCTGCGCGTCTCCTTGCGACTGAACCGCGGCAATGTGTCCAAACCCGTTGTGAATACCGGCGACAAGGTGCTCAAGGGCCAGGTCATTGCGGTACCTGACACACCGCGTGGCGTGTACGTGCACGCCCCCACCTCCGGCATCATCATGGAAATCACCCAGCGGCCAGTGGCCAGCCCGGACGCGGACCTGGCCCCGGTGGTGTGCATCCGGCCCGATGGTAAGGATCAGTGGGCACCACGGCAGGCGGTGACCGAGCCGTTTTCTCTCTCTCGCCAGGAACTGGTGCAACGCATCCGCGAAGCGGGCATCGTGGGCATGGGCGGTGCGGGTTTTCCCACCCACATCAAATACCAGAAACCGGCGGAACTGCTGATTATTAACGGGGCCGAATGCGAACCCTACATTTCCTGCGACGAACGCCTGATGCTGGACTACCCGCACGAGCTTCTGCAAGGCACACGCCTGCTGATGCACGCCTCCGGCGCCAAGGAAGCCATTATTGCCATAGAAGATCAGGTGGGCCGGGTACGCAGCGTGCTGGAAAAGATTATCCGCGAAAAACACTACCCCGGCATTCGCGTGCTCAAGGTGCCCACCATTTATCCGGCCGGTGGTGAAAAACAGCTCATCAAGGTGCTGACCTGCCAGGAAGTGCCGTCAGGCGGCATTCCCATGGACCTTGGCATTGTGGTGCAGAACACTGGCACTGCCAAAGCCGTACGCGATGCGATTTTTGAAGGCATGCCGCTGATCCAGCGCATTGTCACTGTGACCGGTGATGTGGTGGGCGAACCGCGCAACTTCGAGGCCTTGATCGGCACACCTTTCCGGCACCTGTTAAGCCTGACCCACACCGACGATGAACGCCTGCACCGGCTGGTGGTGGGTGGCCCCATGATGGGGTACGCCATGCCGGAAGTGGGCATCGGCATCGACAAGACCAGCAACTGCCTGTTGGCCCTGAGTGAAGAAATCACCCGCCACCACGGCCCGCTGATGCCGTGCATTCGCTGCGGGGAATGCGTCAATGTCTGCCCGCAGGAACTGCTGCCGCACCAGTTGCACTGGTACATCAAGGGCGAAAACCTGGAAATGGCTCGCGAACACCACGTGTTTGACTGCATCGAATGCGGCGCCTGTGCCTGGGTCTGCCCCAGCCAGATCAAGCTGGTGGACTACTACCGCTACGCCAAGGCCGAGCTGCGTTACCTGGACTACAAAAAAGCCAAGGCCGAACGCGCGCGGGAACGGCACGAAAAACATGACCGGCGGCTGGAACGGCTCAAGGCCGAGCGGGCGGCGCGCCGGAAGCGGCATACGCAACGGCTGAAAGACCCGACCGCCGCGCGCGAAAACATCGCCGCCACCCTGGAGCGACTGAAACAGAAACCGGCCCGAAGCAGTGCCGGTGAGACGGTATCAGTCAGCCCGGAGAGTGACAAGGAGAAGGATAATACTGCCAAAACCAGGGCCAATGGCACGGAAACAATCCCATCAGGCAAGGACAACAACCCGGCATGAAACTGAGCATCGAAAGCGCACCACACATTCCCCGCCCCATCAGCGTGCAGAAGGTCATGGGCCTGGTGATTCTGGCGCTGGTGCCCGCCCTGCTGGCACACTGGTGGTTTTTTGGCCCGGGCATTCTCGTCCAGGTCATCCTGGCGGTGGGCTTTGCCCTGGCCTTTGAAGCGGCCATGCTGAAGGCCAGGCAAGTGCCGCTGAAGCCCTTTTTGACAGACCTGAGCGCGGTGCTGACCGGCATTCTTTTTGCCCTCTGCGTGCCACCGCTGGCGCCCTGGTGGATCGCCTTGCTGGGCATGTTCTTCGCCATTGTGGTGGCCAAACAGCTCTATGGCGGCATCGGCAATAATATTTTCAATCCGGCCATGCTGGGCTTTGCGGTCATGCTGATTGCCTTTCCACGCGAAATGTCCAATTGGCTGGCGCCACGTGACATTGCCATTCACATGCCTGGCCTGTGGGAAACCCTGCAACACATTTTTAGCGGCGGTCTGAGCCAGTCCCAGGTGGTGTATGACACCCTGACCCAGGCCACACCGCTGGATACCATCAAGAATGGCCTGCGGCAGGGACAAGCCTTGAGTGAAATCCGCTCACAACCGGTTTTTGGCGACTTTGGCGGCATGGGCTGGGAATGGATCGCCAACTGGTACGCCATCGGCGGGCTGTTTCTGTGGCGACAGCGCATTATTACCTGGCACGTACCGGCGGCTGTTATTCTCACCACCATCGCCTTTTCGCTGCCGTTTTTTCTGTACGATTCGGACGTGTTTCTCAGCCCCTTGCAGCACCTGTTTTCCGGCGGCACCCTGCTGGGGGCGTTCTTTATTGCCACCGATCCGGTCACCGGTTCATCCACGCCGCGCGGCAAACTGATTTTTGGCGCTGGCGTGGCCATCCTGATGATTCTGATTCGCCAGTTTGGCTCGTTCCCCGACGGGGTGGCATTCGGGGTGCTGCTGATGAACAGCGCGGCACCGCTGATTGACCGATTGACTGTTCCAAAGCCTTACGGCGCCAAGGGACAGCGCCATGGATAAAAAACTCTGGGCTATTCCGATCACGCTGGCAGTGATGACCTTGCTGGCCAGCGCCTTGCTGTTTTTCACCGAAGAGGCCACGCGTCAACGCATTGCAGAACAACAGCGGCAGAAGCTTCTGCGCAGCCTGCAAACCATCGCCCCGCCTGACTATTACAACAACGACCTGGTGGCCAGCGCCAGCCCGCTGTTTGAACCGGACGCCTTGGGACATCGCCAACCGGAGCCGTTTTATCGAGGCTATAAAAACGGCCAACTGTCGCTGGTTATCCTGCCGATCACCGCACGCAAAGGCTACAGCGGGGATATCCGGCTACTGGTGGCCATCAATCCCCGCGATGGTACAATCATTGGCACCAAAATACTGGAACACCATGAAACCCCCGGTCTGGGCGACCAGATCGAGGCCAAAAAAAGCCCGTGGCTGCTGCAGTTCATCGGCAAGTCATTGCAAAACCCGGCAGAGAATCGCTGGAAAGTCCGCAAGGACGGTGGTGATTTTGACCAGATTACCGGCGCCACCATCAGCCCGCGCGCCGTGACCCGGGCCTTGCGCAAAGCCTTGCGCTACGCCCAGGCCCACCGGGGCGAATGGGAGCAGATGCCACCCAGTGCAAGCGGCAGCACCGGGCAACACCGGCAAAACCCGCAGCAAAGGCAAGAAAAACCGCATGAGTGAGTTTGTCCGACAACGCCTGATCGACAACAACGCCGCCCTGGTGCAGTTGTTGGGCCTGTGCCCGCTGCTGGCGGTGTCCAATTCGGTGGTCAATGCCCTGGGACTGGGACTGGCCACCACCTTCACACTCACGCTGACCAATGGTCTGGTGTCGCTGATTCGCCCCCTGACCCGCAAGGAGATCCGCATCAGCCTGTTTGTGCTGATTATCGCCGGCGTGGTCAGTGCGCTGGAAATGGTCATGAATGCCTACTGGCACGAACTGTACCTGGCATTGGGCATTTTCATTCCCTTGATTGTCACCAACTGCATCATTATGGCGCGGGCGGAAAGTTTTGCCTCCAGGCATGACCTGCCCCGAGCCTTGGCCGATGGCTTTCTGACCGGTCTGGGTTTTGCTGCGGTGCTGCTTGTCATCGGGGCAATCCGGGAGCTGGTGGGCAAAGGCACCTTCTTCAGTCAGGCCGACTTGTTGCTGGGCCCGTGGGGTAAGGGCCTCGAATGGCACCTGTTTCCTGATTATCGCGGCTTTCTGATCGCCATTTTGCCACCCGGGGCCTTTTTTGTGCTGGCCATGCTGGTGGCCATCCGCAACAAACTGAAAAGCCAGCAGGCCAGCTGAGATGCCCTCGCGCGCTTCCAGTCACCCGGGGCTGCCGCTATCGCCAGTGGCCGCCGGGCTGTGGTTGGCGTTATTCTTTTCCGTGCTCCTCTGGTCGTGGATTGATCCCAAGGACCGCCTCACCTGGTGGCTGGAATCCATACCCGCGCTCATCGGCTTTGTCGTTCTGTTGTTCACCTGGCGCCGTTTTCCGCTCACCCCGTTGTTGTACTGGTTGATCCTGGCGCACTGCATTGTCCTGTTTGTGGGCGCGCACTACACCTATGCCGAGGTGCCGTTGTTTAACTGGATACGCGACTATTTCGGCCATCAGCGTAACAATTACGACAAAATTGGCCATTTCATGCAAGGCTTTGTTCCGGCCATGATTGCCCGCGAGCTGCTGACCCGGCTCAAGGTTATCTGTCGCCGCAGCTGGCTGCCCTTTATCGTGCTGTGTATTGTGCTGGCCATCAGTGCTTTCTACGAGCTGATCGAATGGTGGGTGGCCGTGTTAAGCGGCGATGAGGCCACCGCCTTTCTGGCCACGCAGGGTTATGTCTGGGACACCCAAAGCGATATGTTAATGGCACTGATTGGTGGCGCCACCACGTTGCTTCTGTTGTCCCGGCTGCACGACCATCAGTTGGCCAGGTTATTTGAGTCGGGCAAAGATTCGAGCAAAAACCACCAATGAACAAAGAAAAGCGTCACGAAATTTTCCGCCGACTTCAAGCCATCAACCCCAAGCCCACCACGGAACTGGAATACAGCAACCCGTTCGAACTGCTGGTGGCAGTCATTCTCTCGGCACAAGCCACGGACGTGGGCGTCAACAAGGCCACGCGCCGGCTGTTCAAGGTCGCCAACACGCCAAAAAAATTGCTGGCCCTGGGCGAGGATGGCCTGAAGGAGTACATCAAGACCATTGGCCTCTTTAACACCAAGGCCAAAAATCTGATTAAGACAGCCCGGATTCTGGAAGAAAAATACAACGGCGAAGTGCCACGTGACCGCGACGCCCTGGAATCCTTGCCTGGCGTGGGCCGCAAAACGGCCAATGTGGTGCTGAATACCGCTTTTGGCGAGCCAACCATCGCCGTTGATACGCATATTTTCCGCGTCAGCAACCGCACCGGGCTGGCCAAAGGCAAGACGCCACTGGCCGTGGAGAAAAAACTGCTGAAGGTGGTGCCGGAAAAATTTAAAAAAGACGCGCATCACTGGCTGATTCTGCATGGCCGCTACGTGTGCAAGGCACGCACACCCAATTGCGCAGAATGCGTGATTCGCGACTTGTGCGACTACAAGGAAAAAACCGATCAGCCAAAACGGAACACATCCGGCAGCAGCAACAAAACCGCAGTTTCTGACGCAAGCCAGAATGCAAAAAAGAAAAACACTACCACAAAAAATACAAGCAAGCCGGTTAAGACACCAGACTGACTGTCATCAACCGGACTGATTGTCCTGATTCAGCCCCGAAAAGAGCTGCTGATAGATTCCCGCAGTACTGGCGGAAAGCGCAAACCAGAGTGAGAAAGCCAAAGCGGCCTGCTCCACCAACATGCCCAGACCGTCCACTGCCGTGCCCGCGCCTAGTTGCCTGCTGGCTGCCAGAAAAGGCTGTGCCGCCGACCCGTAACTGAGGTCGTAGGCCAAACCATCTGGCGCAAACAGGTTTTTATGCAGCGGTGGAGACAAGCCCTGATGCCCCAGTGAGGTCGCATTGATGACCAGATCACAGGCGGGTAAATCCGTGAGTCTTTCCAGTGGTACGGCTTCTACCTCCTTAAAACGCTGCAGCACAGCCTGCAAGCGGCCCGCGCTGCGATTGGCCACCAGTAAGCGGGCTGGATTATCGGCCAATACCGAAGGGATAATGCCACATGCCGCCCCTCCGGCGCCAATGACCAGCACGCTCGCCTTATTCAGGCTGAATTGCTGGCGCTGTTTGAGGTCACGGACAAAACCGCTACCGTCCGTGTTGTGTCCCACTAATTGGCCATGCTCATCCACAGAAATGGTATTGACCACCCCGCTGAGCGCGGCTTCTTCACTGAGTTCATCCACGCAATCAGCCGCTTGGGCCTTGAAGGGCAAGGTGACATTGGCGCCATGCGCGCCATGAGCAAAAAACCGTTTCAGGTGAGCAGAAAACGCTGAGTCGGTGCAGCTTTCCAAACCATACTCAATGGCCAAGCCATGCTGGCTGGCAAAGTCCCGGTGGATTTGCGGCGACAGGGAATGCGCCACTGGCCGGCCAAAAAGGGCCAACTTGAACGGTGCCACAGGGATCTGGGCGATGGACTTATTGGCCATTGGCCGCTGGCTGATCATTAAGCCAGTTGATCACGCGGTCCGCGTAATAAGTCAGGATGAGATCGGCTCCGGCCCGCTTAAAACACAGCAAGGATTCAAGAATGGCCGGTTTTTTGGCAAGAAAGCCATTGTCGATGGCACTTTGCAACATGGCGTATTCGCCACTGACCTGATACGCGGCCACAGGCACATCAAAATTGTCCCGGGTCTGGCGAATGATGTCCAGATAAGGCAATCCCGGCTTGACCATGACCAGATCCGCCCCTTCGGCAATATCCAGCCCCACCTCTTTGAGTGCTTCACGGGCATTGGCCGGATCCATCTGGTAGGTGCGTTTGTCGCCCGAGCCAAGGTTGGCCGATGAGCCCACTGCCTCACGGAACGGGCCATAGAAACAGCTGGCGTACTTGGCCGAATAGGCCAGTATGGCCGTACTCACGTGACCGTGTTGTTCCAGCGCGCGCCGAATCTGCCCTATACGACCATCCATCATGTCTGAAGGAGCGACCACGTCCGCACCGGCCTCGGCGTGGGACAAGGCTTGCTTGACCAGGGCTTCGGTGGTGACATCGTTTAGCACGTAACCGCTTTCATCAATGATGCCGTCTTGCCCATGGGAGGTAAAGGGATCCAGTGCCACATCGGTGATCACCGCCAGTTCAGGCAGCGCCTCCTTGAGTTGGCGCACGCAGCGTTGCACCAGGCCATCAGGATTCCAGGCTTCAGCCGCCTGTTCGGATTTCTTGCTTTGCTCCACCACCGGGAAAATCGCCACGGCTTGCAACCCGTGTGCATGCAGGGGTTTCAATCGCTCAAGCAGCAGATCCACCGACAATCGGTGGACACCTGGCATGGACGCAATGGGTTCCTGACGCTGGCGCCCTTCCAGCACAAACACTGGCCAGATCAAATCTTGCGGCAATAGCTGGTTTTCCTGTGTCATCCGGCGCAGGGCCTGACTGGAGCGGAGCCGGCGAGGGCGAACCAGCGGAAAATAACGATTCATGCGTAAGTGGTTCCTGAGAGTGCATTGTCCGGGCCAATTATACACCGCCAAACCACCCGCCCATCACGCCAGTTATCGCTGAAAAATAACCTGTTCTCAAAAGCCAGAAGAAAATTCTTGAATAATGCCATGGCCTATTGCACCATGCGGGCAAACCAAGGCCAGCGTCCGGACGTGAAAACCAGTCAACCCAACATCCTGATCATCGAGAAGTCAGCCACCTTCAGCCAGCTGCTGAAACAAACCCTGCTGGCCGGCGGCATGAAATCCCTGCGCACCATTCCGCGCTTTCCGGCACTGCCCAAAAGCAGAAAAGCCTTTGACAAGGTCAATGCCGTGGTGATTGGTTCAAACGCCAATAACACGGCCGCTGTCACGGCATTCCTGCAGCAGCTGAGTCAAAGTCATAAGCATATCCCAGTTATTGTCATTACCGATAACCCCAAGGCATTGCGATCAGTGGATCCGTCGCCTGCCGGGTTTCTGAACTGGTCGGATTTTTCCCGGCTGCCGGCGATACTGGAACAGGCCCTGCAGAACGATTCAGGCCCCGGCACGCAACCAGAATCTGAATCCATCCGCATTCTGTTTGTCGATGATTCCTACAGCGTCAGATTCGCGTATCAGAAAATGCTGCTTGAAAACGGCTATGCCGTTGATGTGGCTAGGAACGCGCTGGAAGCACTGAAACTGGCCAAGAAAAACCCTTATGACCTGGCTATTGTGGATTATTTCCTGCCAGACACCAATGGGGATAAGCTCTGCTCGTTGTTAAGGCAACTGGACAAAAACAGGCATTTACAAATTGCCCTGCTGACGGCCACCTATCGCGATGACGTGATCAAGTCGGCGCTGGAATCCGGTGCCATTGAATGCATGTTCAAAAACGAAGCCAAGGAGCTGTTCCTGGCTCGCATTGCGTCACTGGCCCGTCACGTCAAAGCCCAGAAAGGTTTGCTGCAAAGCAAGCAGGAACTGTTGCATGTGCTGCAGTCAGTGCATGATGTTATCCTTGGGGTGAATGCCGATAACCGGATTGCTTTCTTTAACAAGCACGCCAAGAAAGTCACCGGCAAAAACACTCGCTTGCTTGGACAGCCCTTGAACAAAGTGCTTTCTTTCTACGACAAGGAACCCAATTCCAGCCACTTGTCACCGGTGAACGGAACCCGTCTGGACAAGCTGGTTCATCGCGACAACCTCGTTTGCTCCTTTGCCACTGACGCCGATACACTGTATGACTGCAACATGACCCGCATAGACAAAAATAACGAGCAGGTAGAGTTTCTGATTATTCTTCGTTAGCATTAGTGCTCGAGATCTAACCTCAACTCACCACTGACTGTCCACTAAAAAACCCCGCCAGGCGGGGTTTTTTAGTGATTGATCAATTGTTATGTGACTCAGGTGCATCCAGGTGGCAGAGGACTCACTCCATTACAATCTATGCCCTGAATCGGCACCGTCACTGACTGACCCGTGGCCGCAGTATAGGTGCACTCAGCATACCCCGCCGGTTGCCCCAATATACTCACGTCCGCGGTGACCGCAGCAGCCGTTTGACCGGCATTATTGGTTGCAGGCGGTTGAGTCGTGGTGGCACTGAACGGCGCATTAGCGGTGCAGGAGCCGTTAATGGCTATGCCTGCTTGCGGTGAGCCGTCTGAGCCATACAGGGTCAGGGTCACAGTGGTACCTGCCTGGTCACCAAACAACACGGATGGGTTGGCCACCAAGCGCGCCTGATCACTGGCCAACAGCAACATGCACACACTGTCACCGCCTGGATTCAGGCAGTTCAGCCCCCCAGCGAAGAAATTGAAGCCATGCTCCTCACCCAAGGTCGGGTCAATGCCCGTGGTGGAAACCTGGCCTGTGGTGCAGCCGCTGCCATCGGTGGGATTGCTGAGGCTGCCGGAACCGGTCTGGCCATCAATGGTGCCTGTGCCTGATGGGCCCACGTAGGCGAAGTTGACTGTCACGCCGGCCAGCGCGCTACCCAGGGCATCGTAGGCGCAGACCGTTACGCTGGTGCTGGCATTGCCCGGTCCAATATTGGGGAAGACGACCAAGCCAGCCGTGTTGTCACCAAATTGCGAAATACCCGGATAGGCAATAACTTCTGCATCGGTCACCGTGCGTGCGTGGCCATTGGCCGGCGCGCCAGTGCCTTCGGCATAAATGGCCGCCAGTTTACCCAGTTTGGAAACCGGGTAGGTGATTTTGGTGGTGGCCACGCCATTATTGTCGGTGGTGGCTGTGGCGCTCACTGAACCGTCCACGGCTCGACCCACAACAAAAGGCAAAACCGGCCCATCATTGCGAACAGCGCCGGTGGCATCGTTGTAATTGAACCGCTCGGCAATGGTCAGGGTTGTAGAGGAGTTAACGCTCTGCACTGAAGCGGCTGTTTCCAGGTCTTCATTCCCCGGTGATTCTTCGCCAAACACAATCAAGGTATCGCCAGGTTGCACGCCACCCGCGGTGGTGAGGAAGTTCACGTTATTCTGGCTGAAGAGGAAACCACCCTCCTGTGGATCACCATTGTTGCCAGAAATGGCGAACACGCCAGAACCAGCTTGGGGATAGCCCAGCAATGGGCTGTCAATCAGACCGAAGTGCAGCACCTGACCAGGCAAGGCCGGATTGCCGCCCTTGTCCACGGCAGTGGCGCTGATAATGAGGGAATACGTACCGTCTGGATCAATGTTGTTGACATCTTCCAATTGTACATCCGGGTTGACCCGATTGACCAGCAGTGAATTGGTGTCCGGGCCGGTGATGTCTACGGCCCAGATGCGCCCGTCACTAATGGCATAGGTGCCCGTGGCAGTGATGGGGTCCTGGATGCCATTATCCACATTGTTATCTGCCCGGTCAGCAGTGGCCGTTACTGTGACCACATTCGGGTTGTTACCACTACGCAGCAGGGCATTGACCGCGCCGGAAGTCGTGGCCAGGCTGATCTGGCTGCCACTGATAGTCTGTCCCTGGGCATTGACTCCGGACAGTTCTTCACCAGAAGCTGTTTGTTGCGTATTCAAAGTGAATTGAACATTGTTCCAGCGATTGCCTCCACTGGCAGGATCGGAAACCGGCACACTGCCATCGGTCACCAGAACACTGACAGGTGCGGTGGTATCGCCTCCGGAACCTTGTACATAAATGGGCTGTCCGGAGTTGGTGACGGAAATGTTATTGGGGACACCTGTCACACTGCTGTCCACCACCTCGAAAGTCAGCGTGGCGGAAACGGGTTGATTGTTGCTGGGATCAGTGCCAGTGATATTGAGGGTTCCTGTTCCCGGAATACTGCCGGACTCAATATAGAGCACGCCCTGACCTGCCGAAACACCAAATGGTGTGCTGGCCAGACATAAGGCTGATTCGTCTTCTTCGGTTGACAGGTTGTCCAGGCGGCGAATACAGGCCAGGGAAGCGGGGGAAACGCTGGCATTCAGCGGTGTTTCTGAATCCGTGGTCACAGTGACCGGATTGCCTGCGGCATCCACAAAATTAATGTTGGCCTGAATCACATACGGCGAGCCGGGGAACCAGGGCACGCCCTGACTGTTGACCGAAATCTGCGTTTTGTCAGGATTAATGGTCAACGGTGCGGTGCCACCAGAACCCTGCTCAATAGTGAAGTTCATGCTGGCTGAGGTGGTTCGCCCGCTGTTCGGGTCAGTCGCCGAAGCGGTCAGTGTGACCGTGCCGGGTGTTTTGCGGCTGTGCACAAAGAATGTCGCCAGACCGCCGGAGGACTCATTGGTAGTGCTCCCGAAATAGGTGGCAAATTCATTCACATCGGTGGTTTCCGGGTCATCGAGGGTGGAAACCGGTGCGATCAGCGCGTCTGAAGTGCGAAAACTGACCACAGTACCATCGGGAACCGGCGTACCGCTGGCGAAGGTAACACGCACATTCACCTGCGCCACATAGGGTGAATCCAATGTGATTGGGTGGTCAAAATCATTCGTTGGCAACGAGGTTTTGTTGGCATTGAATGTGATTTTAAGGTTCTGACGATTGGTCGCCGAAGGCGCCGAGCCACTGCCGCCACCACAGGAAGCCAATAAAAGTAAGGCGACCAGTAGCGTGATTAACTGTTTGCTTGCGTTCAACATGGGATTCCTCGTTTGCTCGCTGTCAAAATGATTCATTAGAAGTTCTGCTTGATAATGGTTGGAGTGACAAAAATCAGCAACTCGGCCTTGTCATTGGAGATTTTCTTGTTTCTGAACAACGTGCCTATCGCCGGCAGGTCTCCAAGAAACGGGACCTTGCTGCGATCGGAACGGCGTTCGTGTTCATAGACGCCACCGAGAACCACCGTCTGGCCATTTTCAATCAGGAGCCGCGTTTCTATGGAACGCGTATCAATACTCGGGACCGTGCCGCCACGGGAAGTGGGCACCAGTTGGCCTACAGAATCCTTACTGACCTTGAGGGTCAGGTCGATGCGATCATCCGGTGTAATCAGGGGCGTGACCCGCAATTCCAGCACAGCTTTTTTAAACTGCACCGAAGTAGCACCACTGGAGGTGGCCTGCTCATAAGGAATTTCCACCCCTTTCTGGATTACGGCTTCTTTCTGATTGGTGGTGATCACGCGCGGCGTGGAAATCACTTCACCCTTGCCTTCGGTTTCAAGGGCAGACAGCTCAAGGTCCAGCAAATAGTCCGAAGCCAGAATACTCCAGGCCCATTTGGCGGCGTTGGAAGAAGAAGGCAGGTTGACATTCAAACGTTCGCCCAGTGGCGCGCCTTGAATGTGGTTGCCCGGGTCGGAATAGTCGGGATCAAAATTTGGTAAACCGCTGCCATCACTGCCAGAAAGGCGATTGATCAAGGCGGCATTATTAAGACGATCGAGACCTTCCAGTGATCCCCCCATGCTGAGAATATTTCCATTGCTGTCTTCCTGGGCACCGGTGACACCAAAGCGGACTCCCAGCTCTTCACCGAATTTGTCCGAAGCAATGACAATCCGGGATTCAATCTGCACTTGCTGCACGGGGCGATCCAGCCGCTTGACCAGTTCCTCGACCATTTTAAGCCGCGACGGAATATCGGAAATCAGCAAGGTGTTTGTCCGTTCGTCATAGGCCACGCTGCCACGCTCCGACAACAGTGACTGACCGCCGCCGGCATCCCCCTCTTCCCCGGTCGAACCGCCCTGCAAGAGGCTTGCCAATTCTTCGGCCTTGGCATAGTTTACTTGCAAGAAAATGGTTTTGACCGGCTCAAGTTCTTCTTTTTCTTTCTGGCTTTCCAGCTTCTGCTGTTCGCGCGCGGCAATTTCTTCGGCAGGTGCAACCCAGATCACATCGCCATTCTGGCGTTTGTCCAGCTGTTTGCTTTCCAGAATGATGTCCAACGCCTGATCCCAGGGAACGTCTTTCAGGCGCAACGTGACATTGCCTTGCACCGAATCGGCCACCACTACGTTAAACCCGGACACATCAGCCACCATCTGCAACAAGGAACGCACCGGAATATCCTGAAAATTGAAACTCACCTTGGCGCCTTTGTATTGTTTCCTGGCATCCAGCCCGGATTCAACCGTGGCTTTCTTTTTCACCGGCACTACTTCCAGCACATACTGATCACCGGTTTGATAGGCGTAGTGTTCATTCGCCTGGCTGGTTTCCACCTGAACGCGAACCGTATCGCCTTTCTGGTGGGTATCGATGTAGCTGACCGGTGTGGCAAAGTCCACCACGTCCAATTTGCGATCCAACTCAGCCGGCAGTTGGGCACTATGAACTTCCAGGATCACGCCATCGGCTGTTTCAAGGGTATTCACCACCACATCGGGGCGGGAAAATGTGAGAACGACCTTGCCCTGTCCTTTTTTACCGCGGCGAAAATCAATATTCCGGATTTCAGCCTGTTTGTGGCTGGCCATCATTTGTCGACGACCTGACCGGTCTTTGGCATCGACCGTGATTTTTAACCGGTTTCCTTCCACCTGGGTGTCAAAATTAGCATTTTGGGTCAAATCCAGCACGGCACGCGTGCGATTGCCTGCGCTGACCAGTCTAACGCCCTTGACTGAGCCACTGGCCACATTGATGTTGCGCTTGCCGGTGGCATTCTCAACATCAAACAGATCGACTGCGATGCGCGGAGGCACTTCAGTAGCAAAAACCTTCGGTGCAGTGATTGCATCATCAAAAACAAAGACAATCTCCAGGCTGCCATCGGCATTGGTCATGGTTTGCAAATCAGTCAGCCGGTTTTGAGCCGAAGCGACAAAACTCAACAGAAGGCCCGCAAACAAACAGAACACGTGCCTGGCGGCAAATTTGTTGGCATGATTATTTTTCATGATGTTCACTGTTCCTTGGGTAAATTGGGTATGTGGTGCTGTGTTCATGGTCATCGTGCTCACTCTTCTTCCGTCAGTGCGATGGTGGCTTCGCGCTGTATCCAGCCACCCAGTCCATCCCGCTGCCATTCCAGCAGCTTGACTTCATCTTCAGAAATGGCGGTGACTTCACCGTAATTCTGTCCCATGTGGTCACCAACGGATACGCGATAAATGGTGCCTTCAGGATCGACAATCAAAGCCCAGTAGTTATCGCCCTGGGCATAGGTGCCCACCATGGCCAGGCTATCCAGCGGGTAACTTTCCAGCATCTCCTTGCGGCGTGTCAGGTCCGGACCTTCGCCTTCGGCGTTGTTGTCTTCTGCGGCAACCGGTTCGGTTTGCTGCAAATCATTGGAGAAGGGGTCCCGCAGGCCAAAGGCACTGTATTCAAAGGTTTCCTGAGGCTTGATTTCAGGCAGCGGCTCTATGGGGCGCGGAGGTCGGTTTTTGACCGTTTCTACAAAGTCCTCCAGGTCCGACATGTCACGCTGACAGCCGGTCAAGAGGATTGCAGCTAGCAAGATGAGGGCTATTTTAAGCAGCGATTTTTTCATTACTTCTTGCCTCCCTTGCCTTTTTCCATTTCCGCCTTGGCGTCCATTTCTGCCTGTTCATCGTCATCCAGGTAGCGATAGGTTTTGGCCGTGCCTTCCAGCACCAGGCTACCTGCGCCTTCAATGGGCTTGAGGGAAATATCGTGCATGGTCAGAATCACCACCCGTGGCAGGGAAGCAACGCCACTCACAAACTCGCCAAACTGGTGATAACCACCCACCATTTTCAGGGAGATAGGCTTTTCAGCGTAAAAGTTGTGCAACGTTTCAGAACCGGGTTCAAAAAGCTTGTTGTCTATGCCACTGGCCAGGGCTGTTTGTGAAATGTCCACAATCAGGTCGGACATTTCCGTTTTGCTGGGCAATTGACGCAACATGGACTGCAGGATGACCTCCATTTCTTCCAGCTGTGCCTTGTAAGCATCCAACTGAGCGGCTTTTTGCTGCTTGCCCTTGAAGGTAACCTTGAGGCTCTTTTCTTCCCGGGCCAGTTTGTCCAGTTGTTCGATCTTTTCAGCAATCATCAACTTGTAGCCAATGACGCCAATGACAGCCATCAGCAGGACCACCGCACTGACCTTGACCCAAGTTGGCCAACCGCCAGGGTTGTTCGTGTCGAGGCTGTTCAGCTCGTCAATAATGTTCATTGGGCGACCTCTTCGGCGATGGCATCGTCTTGTGGGGCATTCGGGTTAACCAATTGCGCGGTGAGTTTGAACTTCTGTTCATGTGTGTCAAAGGTATCATCGGCCTTGATGTACTGCACCTCCGGCTTGCTTAACCACTTGGATTTCTCCATGGCACGCAGGTAAGCCGAAACGCGCGAATGGGACTGGGCATAGCCCTCAAGGGTTAATCGGCTCCCTTGCTGTTTGACGGACTCGAGAAAAACGCCGTTGGGAATGGTTTTGACCAGTTCATCAAACAGGTGCACCATTTGGGTTCGCTTGCCTTGCAGTTCTTCAATCACTTCTTTCCGTGACAGCAACTTGGCTTTCTTGAGTTCCAGCTCTTTGATCTCGGCAATGTCCTTGTCAAGTTTGGCGATTTCCGTTTTCAGATACGCATTGCGCTTGTTCTGGAAGTCAATGCTCTGGTTGTAAAGCCACATCACCAGGGCCACACTGAGCACAGCCAACAAGGCACCCCCGGCCAGGATCAGCAGAAACTCCTTGTTCAGTTGCTGGCGTCGCTCTTCGCGCCAGGGCAATAAGTTGATTTTAACCATCAGTCGAAGCTCCTTAATGCCAGTCCAAGGGCGGTCAGCAAGGCCGGCGAGTCTGCCTTGATGGCGTCCTTGTTAATGCGAGATGCCAGACCAACGTTGGCCAGCGGGTCAACCACTTGCACCGGCACGCCAATTTGTTCTTCTACCAGGCTATCAATACCGGGGATGGAGGCACTGCCGCCGGCCAGCAGAATGCGGTCAACATTGCTGAAGTCCGTGGCGGAAAAGAAAAACTGCAACGAGCGGCTGATTTGCTGAATCAGGGCGTTGTTAAAGGCCTGCAGCACCTCGGTTTCGTAGCTTTCAGGCAAGCCGCCCTGACGCTTGGCCAGACCCGCTTCCTCGTAAGAGAGACCGTAACGTCGCATGATTTCCTCGGTCAGCTGCTTGCCGCCAAAACTTTGTTCACGAGTGTAAATGCTGCGTCCCTGATGCAAGGCATGCAAGGAGGTTGTGGTCGCACCAACATCAAACAGAGCCACCACTTCATTGCTGTCTATGTTGAGCTGATCCTTAAGAAAGGTTGAATAGGCGTTTTCCACCGCATACGCTTCCACATCGACAACCCGTGGCGTCAAACCGGCACCTTCCAGCGCCTCGACACACACGTCCACATTCTCTGATCGGGAACAGGCCAGCAACACGTTGACCATTCCGGGCTGTTCGGCCGGCCCCAGGACATTAAAATCCAGGCTGACTTCCTCGATGGGGTACGGAATGTACTGGTTGGCATCCATGGACAGCTGATGCTCAAGCTCTTCCTCAGTGAGATCAGCCGGCATATTGATGAATTTGGTAATCACCGCCGAACCGGACACTGCCGTGGCCGCATTGCGCGTCTTGACCCCAGAACGCTTAACCGCCTTGGCAAGGCTGGAGGATACGCGATCGACTTCCTTGATGGTTTTTTCCACCACAGCGTTGGCCGGCAACGGCTCCACCCCGTAGTATTCAACCCGGTATCGATCCCCTGAGCGACTGAGTTGCAACAGTTTGACAGCTGATGAACTGATGTCAACACCAACCAGTGGTGTGTTTTTGTTTAAGAGCAGACCCAACTTATTTCCTCTTTTGGTGGCTTTTGATGTGGTGTGTTTAACCTTGATTTAAGACGATCTTAGCAGGCGTTTATCAAAACAAACTTTCCCCGTTTTTTTTGTGCGGTTCCTCACAATTCCCGCAGCACCGCATGATCGTCCTTAGAATTGATAACAAGAATAAACCTTAAAGCATTGAAAAAGCAAGAGTTTTTTCACTGAAGTTTAAGTAATAGAGGCTGTGGTCATGCCGCTCTTAATCCGCCCGCAATTTACAGCACCACCGGGACCCTGGAAAAACGCAACAACGGACAAGGCAGAGCCACTCAGTCTGTTAGCGCAACTAAAAACTGGCTCAAAAAAGGAAAAAGACAGGAAAAACTGACCAAATCAGAAACCCGGGAAGGCAGATGGTGGGCCTGGAAGGACTTGAACCTTCGACCAATGGATTATGAGTCCACTGCTCTAACCAACTGAGCTACAGGCCCGCACAAGCGCTCGACTCCCTTTGCAGACTCACTAAGGAGACTCTGATTGAATCGTGACACGGCATCCGCGCAGGGGCGCTTATTCTCTCACAAAAACAGGCAATGGAAAACACTCACCACTCGCCAGTCACCCGGCCACTGCCTG
>JALWKC010000113.1 GCA_026996795.1 Lysobacterales bacterium
TTTTTCTGTGGCTTCTGAATCGGTCAGGGGTTTGTCCAACACGATTGGTTTGCTAAACCGGATCAGGGTGTGTTTGCCATGCACCAGCAAGGACATGAAGCGGCGAAAACGGCTGGTAATGCCCCATTGTTCGGAAAAAAGGATCTTGAAGATGCCGCTTTCCTTTTGCGGTGCCCGGCCCAGAAACACCGACACCGGCACCAGCTGCACTTTCAGCCCTGGGTTTTCACCAATGCGTTGCAACAGGCCCTTGAGATTTTCCTCGAAAGTGCTGTACTCCGGCTGCCGGTTCCACAGCCCTTTCAAACGCCGGTTGGCCATGATCGGCGGCACGCCCTTGAGATGTTCATCGAAGCGGTCATAGGGCAGGCCACGCGCGGGCAGCTCTTTTTTGAGGATGGTGCGGGAGATGGACGAATCTGTGTCCAGCACGTAAACCACCGGCAAGGCCGGGTCAATGCCCAGTTCGCTGAAGTCTTCCGGAGCCTGGCTGGCTTTCACCCGCCAGTAAAACAAACGCGTCAATAAGGACATGAGTTTCCCGTGAATATCCAGGGCCTGACGGCGGATCCGTCCTGGCCATACCCATCAGAGACAAAAAAGCCGGAAAGGTTCATGCGCTTTCCGGCCAGTAAAGATGTCTTTGCTTTCTCAGGGTTGTGTGTTTGGCTGGCTTTCCGGCTGTGGTGGCACCGGTGGCTCACCTGGTGTGGGCGCAGGCGCCGGAATCCAGCGGCCATTCTTTTTGACCATTTTCATCTTCTGCTCCAGCGGTTTGCCCAGGAACTTGAATGCCACAACCATATCGGCCATGTCACCGTTTTGCTTGACGTCCTTGATTTTGACGCTGTCCATCATGCCATCCAGATCAATGCCGTAAACCTTCAGGGCCTGTTTGCTGCCACCCAGCACCTTGCCTCCTGTGGCCAAAGCATCATCAAAGGAGAGCTTTTCCACGTCATCCAGGGATTTAATGCCCAAATCACGGGCCGTGCCAACAATCACCGCCACGGCCTGACGGGCCTTTTCGGGGTTGCCCAGGTCCGCGCCTTTGGCCCAGTCCACCACGGCCAGCGCCACCGCTTTGGCGCTTTCCTTTTGTTCATCGGGGATGGGTGCCTGGCTGATTTTCTGGTTAATCATGTCTTCATTGGCCATCATCAACATCATCGGCAGCATGGCCTGCACCTGTTGCAATTGCGGTTCCACCATGGCCATGATGCGCTCCTCGGCATCCGGGCTGGTCAGCATTTGCATGGTGGCAGCGAACTGTGCCTTGTCGGCTTCGCTGAATGTGGTTTTTTTCTTGGCCCATTCGGCCTTGACCTGTTCGTATTCCTCTGGCGTCATATTGGCCAGCATCAAGGCTTTCAGGTCATTGTTTTTCATGGCATTCAGGTTGGCCATGAAGGCCCCTTGGGGCGTGCTGGTGTCCATGGCAGCCAGCTTTTTGGCGGATCCGTTCTGGCTTTCGCCGGTCTTGTCGCCACAGGCGGCCAGCAAAAGGGCCGCCAGGGCCAGGCTCAAAAGTTTCTTTAACATGTTCTGCTCCATCCGTTTCGGCTCGGTTTTTGGTTGTCTTCAGGTGAATGATTCTGTGGGTGAACGACCGCTGTGTAGTGCCCAATGCACCAGCTGACCAGCGACCTCACCAGCGCCTGCCGGTGCATGCCCCCCGCCAACTATTATAAGCCATGCTTACCAGGCTGCCGTAAAATCTTGTTTCCAGCGCTCTACACCGCTCTACACAAGGACAATCACCGGATCACCCGCTGGCTCAGGCCGGTGCCAGGGTTACGGCGGTGCCTGACATACACACCATTAACATACTGCCGTTTTGTGATCCGATGGTTTCGTAATCAATATCAATGCCGATGATGGCGTTGGCGCCCAGTTCGCGCGCCTGTGCCATCAGTTCTTGGGTGGCCATGTCCCGGGCCTTGCGCAGTTCTTTTTCGTAAGCGGCCGAGCGGCCGCCCACCAGATCGCGGATACCGGCAAAGAAGTCCTTGAAAATGTTGGCACCGAGAATGGCTTCAGCGGCCAGCACGCCATGGTAATGAAGGATGCGCTGGCCCTGAATCTGCGGCGTGGTGCTCAATAGCATGGTTTTGTCCTCATTGTAGGGTGTCGTCAAAAAACAGGGATTTTGCGCTGCATTAAAGAATGTAACGGGACAGGTCTTCGTCTTCCACCAGCTGGTTCAATACCTTATCCACGTAGGCGCGATCGATCACGTACTCCTGCCCGGCGTTGTCTGCGCCTTCAAAGGAAGTGGCTTCCAGCAAGCGTTCCATGACAGTGTGCAACCGGCGCGCGCCAATGTTTTCGGTGCGTTCGTTGACCGACCAGGAATATTCGGCAATGCGCTGGATGCCGTCTTCAGTAAAGCGCAACTGGACGCCTTCGGTGCCCAGCAGGGCCTGATACTGCTCAGTCAGAGAGGCTTCCGGCTCGGTCAGGATGCGCTTGAAGTCTTCGGCGGTGAGTGCGCGCAACTCCACCCGGATGGGCAGGCGGCCCTGCAATTCCGGAATCAGGTCGGAAGGCTTGGCCAGGTGAAAGGCGCCAGAAGCAATAAACAGCATGTGATCGGTCTTGACCGGGCCATGACGGGTGCTGACGGTGGAGCCTTCGATCAGCGGCAACAGATCGCGTTGCACGCCTTCACGAGACACGTCACCGCCACCGGCTTCGGCGCGCTTGCAGACCTTGTCCAGTTCATCAATGAAAACTATGCCGCTTTGCTCGGCCAGTTCAATGGCCTGTTGCTTGATTTCTTCTTCGTTAACCAGCTTGTTGGCTTCTTCCTCGATCAGTTGCGGGCGGGCAGCGGCGATTTTCAGTTTTTTGCGCTGTTTTTTGGCCCCGGCGAGGTTTTCAAACAGGCCTTGCAGCTGGGTGGTCATTTCTTCCATGCCTGGCGGCGCCATGATTTCCACACCCATGGACAGCGACACGTCCAGTTCAATTTCCTTCTCGTCCAGTTCTCCGGCGCGCAGTTTCTGGCGGAATTTTTCCCGCGTGCGGCTGGCGCTTTCGTCCTCAGCGGCTACCTCGCCGGGGAAAACTGGCGCCGGGCGCGGCAGCAAGGCGTCCAGTATCCGTTCCTCGGCGGCTTTTTCGGCCTGTACCTGCACCTTGGCCGTGGCTTTTTCGCGTGTGAGTTTGATGGCGCTGTCCACCAGATCGCGGATAATGGATTCCACGTCTTTGCCCACATAGCCCACTTCGGTGAATTTGGTCGCTTCCACCTTGATGAACGGGGCTTCGGCCAAGCTGGCCAGACGGCGTGCAATTTCGGTTTTGCCCACGCCGGTGGGGCCAATCATGAGGATGTTCTTGGGGGTGATCTCCTGCCGCAGTTCTTCGGGCAGTTGCATGCGCCGCCAGCGGTTACGTAGCGCGATGGCCACGGCGCGTTTGGCATCGGCCTGGCCGATGATGTGACGGTCCAGTTCGTGAACTATTTCACGTGGGGTCATGTTGGACATGGGCTTTCCTGTGTTTGGGTGATGAACCTGCGCGCATCAGTCGATGCGCAGTTCTTCGATGGTCTGGTTGCGGTTGGTGTAAATGCAGATATCCGCGGCGATATTGAGTGCCTCTGTGACAATCTCGCGGGCACTGAGTTCCGGATTCTGCATCAGCGCCCGCGCCGCTGCCTGGGCATAGGGGCCACCTGAACCAATGGCGATCAGGCCGTGTTCCGGCTCGATCACATCGCCATTGCCGGAAATAATCAGCGAGGTGTTTTTATCCGCCACCGCCAGCAGTGCTTCCAGCTTGCCGTAGCGGCGTTCGGTACGCCAGTCCTTGGCCATTTCCACCGCCGCCCGCACCAGGTGGCCTGAATGCTTTTCCAACTTGGCCTCAAACAATTCAAACAGGGTAAAGGCATCGGCCGTGGCACCGGCAAATCCGGCCAGCACTTCATTGCGGTACAGACGCCGAACCTTGCGCGCGTTGCTTTTCATGACGGTGTGACCCAGGGTCACCTGACCGTCACCGCCAATCACCACGTGGTTGCCTCGACGGTAACCGACAATGGTGGTGCCGCGGTAGTTAAGGGTATTTGCTTCGCTCATGGGAATTTCCTTAATGAGTGGGAGGTATAGGTATGAGAGTTTTAGCCAATGGGGGCATGCGGGGTCTTTTTCAAGCCGAAACCTGGTTTCTGTCTGCAGCCTGTCCACTTACCTGTCTGGGCTGTCGGAACCCGCAACGGGCCGTTTTTTACGGGCTCGCGGATGGGTCTCGTCATACACCCGCGCCAGGTGCTGAAAGTCCAGGTGGGTGTAGATCTGGGTGGTGGAAATGTCAGCATGACCCAGCATTTCCTGCACCGCGCGCAAGTCACGGCTGGATTCCAGTACGTGACTGGCGAATGAATGGCGCATCAAGTGCGGGTACACGCGTTGCCACAGGCCCTGCTGCTTGGCCCAGTAGCGCACCCTGTCCTGAATGCTGCGCGGCCGCAAGGGGGTGCCACGCCGGGTCAGAAACACCGCGTCGGTGGACAGCTTGTCCCAGGTTTTGGCCAGCGGATACCACTGCGCCAAAGCCTGTAGCGCCTGCGAGCCCACCGGCACCACGCGTTGCTTGCGCCCCTTGCCGGTGACGCGAATGAATCCACTACTGGTATCCAGATCCTGCCAATGCGCACCGGCCAGTTCGCTCAGGCGCAGACCGGAGGAATAGAAAAGCTCCAATATGGCCTTGTCGCGGATGGCCAGCGGGGCACTGGCCGGGATGTCGAGCAAGCGCGCCATGTCATCGGCATCCAGCACTTCCGGCAGACGCACCGGCACGCGTGGCGTGCTGAGCAAGGCACAGGGGTTGTGTTGCAGGCGGCCGTTTTCCCGCACAAATTCGAAAAAACGGGTCAGGCTGGAACGCAACCGGGCCAGCGAACGCGGCGACAGGCCATGCTGGTGACGAT
>JALWKC010000114.1 GCA_026996795.1 Lysobacterales bacterium
TGTCCGGTGGCAACAACAATGGCGAAGTGCTGGTCCTGTACTACTGGGACGGCAATTCCGATCTGGTGCAGGACATCGACTACGCCGTGTGGGGTGACAAGTTTGAAGCGGTGGATAAAACAGGCATTTCCATCGATGGCCCGGACGCCGATTCCACCCCCAGCACCTACCTGAATGATACGCCCATTGCCAATCAGGCAGTCATCGCCAACAGTGATGCGCCAGCGGGCATGAGCTGGCAACGCAGTAATTTCACTGAAGGCAACGAAACCAACACCGGTGGCAACGGCTTTGCCGGCCACGACGAAACCAGCGAAGACCTCAACAACACCTGGACAGCCGCTGTCCCCAGCCCCAACTCGGCACTGGGCACGGGCGTGCCCTTTCTCATCATCAATGAAGTCGATGCCGTGGCCAGCGGGGCCGAATTCGTCGAACTGTATGACGGCGGCAACGGCAACACCAGCCTGGATGGCTTGAGCCTGATTTTTTATGACGGCGCCGCTGACCGGGTGTACCACATTGTGGCGCTGGACGGTTTCAGCACCGACGCCAGCGGCTATTTGCTCATAGGCAATGCCGCCCTGACCCCTGACATTACACTGCCTGATGGCACCATTGAAGATGGCGCGGATGCCGTGGCAGTGTACAACCAGAGCGCGACCGGTTTTTCCATTAATGACCCGGTCACTACCGCCAACCTGATTGACGCCCTGGTCTATGATTCCGGCCAGAACGATGATCCCGGCCTGCTGGTGCTGTTGAACCCGAACCAGCCCCAGATCAACGAAAACAGTAACGGCCAGGCCGCCAGTGAATCCATGGCACGCTGCCCCAATGGCAGCGGCGGCCAACGCAACAGCAGCAGTTTTCAGGCCACCGCACCCAGCCCGGGCGTGGTCAACTCCGTCTGCCCGCTAGGCGATTACTACGCCAATGTGGATGCCAGCAACCCCGCTGTTTTGCGCACCACGCTGCATGAAACCATTGATGACCACACCCGCTACCCCTATTCCTCAAGCAGCACCGACACCTGGGATATTCTCGGTGAGGCCGACCGTGACCCCAATAATCCCACCAAGGTCTGGATGCTGTATAAAAATAACGTTTACACCTGGAATGGCGGCGGTCAGCAACCTTATAACCGCGAACACACCTGGCCCAAATCCTACGGCTTTACCGGCGACAGCAACGGTTATCCGTACACCGATGCTCACCACTTGATGCTGGCGGACGTGGGTTACAACAGTGACCGCGGCAACAAGTATTTTGATAATTGCTTAATCAACTGTACCGAAAGAACCAGTGTCGCCCACAATGGCGTCGGTGGTGGCTCAGGCGTGTACCCGGGCAATTCAAACTGGTTTGATAACGACTCCTGGGAAGTGTGGGGCTTTCGCAAGGGCGATGTGGCGCGCGCCATGTTCTATATGGACATCCGCTATGAAGGCGGCGTGCATGGCATCACCGGCTACCCGGAGCCCAACCTGCAACTCACCAACGACCCCAACCAGATACAACAGGTGAACAATGGCGATGCTTATATGGGCTTGCTCAGCGTGCTGCTGCAATGGCACCAGCAAGACCCGGTGGATGACATTGAACGCACCCGCAATGACGTGGTGTTCAGTTTCCAGGGCAACCGCAACCCGTTTGTTGACCACCCCGAATGGGTGGCCTGCTTGTATCAGAACAATTGCCCGGCAGGCAGTGACCTGATATTTGCCAACGGCTTTGAGTGATCCGGCCAGAATGACCGCGGCTTTCAGGCCTTACGCCCGGCATCGGGGTGGTTGATGGCGTCTTCGGGCACCAGATCCCAGGGCAGCCCCTGATTGCGGTAAATGCGTTTGTGCTGCTTCGGGTAGTCGGCCACGTCATGATCCAGTCGCTGCCCGGCCACCAGGCAACGCAACGGCTCGGCCCCGGTATTGACCAGCGTGTGGGCCGGGCCGCCGGCCGCATACCCAAGAAAATCACCGGCTTTGACCAGAAACGACTCGCCATCGATGATGGCCGTGGCCGTGCCTGACAGCACATACACGCATTCATCTTCAAAGTAATGCCGGTGGTATTCGGTGCTCTCGCACCCCGGCGGCACTTCAATCAGGTGGAAGCCCAGGCCGGTCATGCCACACAAATCGCCCAGGGACTTGTTGACACGGCGTGCATTGGGGTTGAGAAAATGGGTCTTGTCCAGACCCGGCATGGCGGCAATTTCTTCGGCCGTTACCAGGCATTTGGTCATGATGCTTCTCCTCGGTTTGTTTTCTTGGCTTTGTTTTCCTGGGTGAGTTCTTCGGATTTAAACCAAGCAGGGCGCCTTGCTCAAGAAAATCAATTTACGTTGACGGGTTCAGGCGGTCGCTGCGGGGAATGACGGTTTCCGGCAACAGACTGACCGGGGAATGGTTCCAGCAGGCGATGCCACGCTCCCGACAGACGCGGGCAAACAGGCGCATGGCCGGCAGAATGCGACGCGGGTACGCCTGGTCGAGCCGGCTTTTCAGGCGCGTCTGTCCGGTTTCATTAAAACGCGGTTGCTGGGCGTTGCCAATATCAAATCCCACCAGGTTGATGTCCCCGGCACCGGCGTAGACGGCCAGCTGGCAGGCGGCATACATGACCGTGCGCGCGTCCACAAAGCCACGCGGCAAATCCAGACTGAAAGCCGCCTGCGGCGCAGCCGGATCATCCAGCATAAAACCCTCTCCCAAATCATGCCAGCTTTTTCGGGACTCGGCATATGGGCGCAAGGCATTGTCCAGCACATACCACGGCTTGTCGGCAAAAAAATCCGGCTGCCAATCGCACACCGCGCGAATCACTGCCGGAGTAAAAAAACAGGGCGTGCCAGCGGGAATGTTTTCCAGCCACTGGCCGCGATCGCGCACAAAACGGTAATCCACGATCACCACCGCATCGGGCCGGATGCCATGGCTGCCGATCAATGACAAGGCCCCGTTGAGTAACACCGAACGCCCATCGGCCAGCTTGTGCAGGGCCTGTTCGCGCATGGAAGGCCCGCTGCCCACCAGGTAACAAGGCTCAGGGCCTGTCCAGGCCGAATTCACCTCAGCCAGATTGGCCGAGCGGCCAAGGGAAAGTCCCCGATATTGACCCTCCCAAGTCACTCCATCGCCAGCCTCATGCCGCTGCAGCTGCAGTTCCGGCCACACTTCCAGCATGTGCCAGAGGGGTTTGGGCGTGACGAGCTTGCGGCCAAAGGTGGTGGCCGAACGCCATAAACCCCGACGTTGAAGAACTGACATATTCAGGCAAACAACTCGGTGCTGAGGTAACGGTCACCGCGGTCACAGACTATGCTGACAATCACGGCGTTTTCCACGCTTTTTTCCACCTGCAGGACAGCCCACAGGGCGCCACCCGATGATGGCCCGGCCATAATACCCTCGTGTCTGGCCAGTGCACGGGTGGTGGCCACCGCATTGTTTTCGTTCACATCAATAATGCGATCAACACGGGCCGGGTCAAAAATCTTCGGCAGGTACTCAGGTGGCCAGCGGCGAATGCCGGGAATGCGTGAATCCCCATCGGGCTGCACGCCAATGATCTCAATGGCCTGGTTTTGCCGCTTGAGAAAGCAGGAGGTGCCCATGATGGTGCCGGTGGTGCCCATGGCACTGACAAAATGAGTCACCCTGCCTTCGGTGTCGCGCCAGATTTCCTGGCCGGTGGACTCGTAATGAGCCAGCGGGTTGTCCTGATTGGCAAACTGATTCAGTTGCACGCCTTCACCGGCATCCTGCATTTTCTGCGCCAGATCCCGCGCCGCTTCCATGCCGCCGGCCTCGTCCACCAAGATAATTTCCGCACCATAGGCTTTCATGGCATTGCGGCGCTCCATCGAGGCGTTTTCCGGCATGATCAGAATAACCCGATAGCCTTTCAGCGCGCCGATCATGGCCAGGGCAATGCCGGTGTTGCCGCTGGTGGCTTCAATCAGGGTGTCACCGGGTTTGATGAGGCCGCGTTGTTCGCCGTGGCTGACCATGGACAAGGCCGGCCGATCCTTAACCGAGCCGGCCGGGTTGTTTCCTTCCAGCTTGGCCAGAATCACGTTGTTACGCTCGTCAGGGCACAGCCGTTGCAGTCGAATCAACGGCGTGTTGCCAATGCAGTTTTCCAGGGTGGGGCAAATTTTCATGGCATATTCTTCAGCGCGTCGTTTGGGGGTGCTTCACCGTCTGCCAGTGAACGGACAGCAAACTTTGATAGTATGGATAATTCCCAAAGACAGCAAGCGTTTCCACGAAATGATGAAACATTCTGGTGTTGATGGATTGAGGCCAGAGCACCGCACAGGCTGCTGCCGGCAAACTCGCAGCAAAAACCACAAAACGCTGTGCTCACGCCTTTTTACTTCTGCCGACAGGGCCCTCGGCAGCCGCTTGCACGCGAGCCTGATGTTGAGCCTTCACCTGGCGCAAAAACGCCTGACGTTGGCTGTCACTGTGGACGGCATTTTCATCAATAAGCACCAACTGTGGAAAGTGCTCACGCAGCAAGGCCACAAACAAGCCATCGGCCGTTTCAGCCTCCTGGCCGCTGGCAGTAAACACCGGTGTGCTGCCCACGCCGCAACTGGGTGACCGGCTTTTCAGCACGTAGCCATCAAGGGCCTGCCAACGGCTTTTGTGCCGCTCGAACCACTGCCGCATGGTCTGGCTCAATTCAATTTCGGGCTGATCCACTTGCCGCAGGCCCAGGCCACGGGACGATTGCCAGACTTCTATGGGTGGCCGCGGCACCGGCAGGCCCATGCCCACTTCCGGGCACACGGGGACCAGTTCGCAGTGCTCCGCCAGGGACTGCAGGTCAGTGCAGTTCTTGTCCTTGCCGTCATAACGAACCGGCTGGCCCAGCAAGCAGGCGCTGACGGCAATGCGTGGCTTTGAGGCAG
>JALWKC010000115.1 GCA_026996795.1 Lysobacterales bacterium
GGAGGTGGGGCAGCCGGAACGACCTGGTTGCTACTTTTTGCCGACGTGCTTTTCACGGTCTGCCACCAGCCGATGGCAACAGCCAGCAGCACGAAGCCCAGCCAGACAAATGGCAGGGTTCTCTTCAGTGTTGACGGCCTGAGCATTAGCAGTCTTATCTGGGGTCAGTCTTCCTGACGGGCCTTTTCCATCAGCTCTTCAATGATCGGGTGCAGAATCACTTCCATGGCCAGTTGCATTTTGCCTCCAGGCACCACGATTGTATTCCGGCGAGACATCCAGGAGCCATGCAGCATGTCCAGCAAGTAGGGGAAATCAACGTTGAACTGCTTGATGTCACGGAAGCGAATCACCACCATGGATTCGTCGCTGGTGGGAATGTCCCGGGCAATAAAAGGGTTGGACGTGTCCACCAATGGCACGCGCTGGAAGTTGATGTCAGTATTGGAGAATTGCGGAGTAATAACACTGACGTAGTCACGCATGCGGCGCAGGATGGTGTCGGTGACGTCCTCGGGCTTGTAGCCACGCTTGGCGGTATCACGGTGGATTTTTTGAATCCACTCCAGATTCACAATAGGCACCACACCAATTTTCAGGTCGGCATATTTGGCCACATTAATGCCGTGCTGTTTGTCCACCACTGCACCGTGCAGACCTTCATACAGCAATAAATCGCTGTCATCGCCCACGTCCTCCCATGGAGTAAAGGTGCCGGGCTCCTGATTGAATGGCTTGGCTTCATCGTAATTATGCAAATAGTAACGGCGTTTGCAACGGCCGGTATCGCCGTATTCGCGGAAGGTTTCCTCCAGCTTTTCCAACAGGTTGGCTTCCAGTCCGAAGTGACTAAAGTTGTTATGTTTTTCCTGTGCCTCCTGGACTTTTTCTTTCATTGCCTTGCGGTCGTAGCGATGAAAGGAATCGCCTTCAATAATCACCGGTTTGATGTGCTGGCGATGAAAAATGTGTTCAAAAGCGGTTTTAACCGTGGTGGTACCGGCGCCGGAAGAGCCTGTGACGGCAATAATCGGGTGTTTACGAGACATGGTGTGCTCCTGAGGTTAACTGACTGACCAAAAGGCCATCGAGATAGGCGATATCAATACAACATTCCACCGGCGGCCCCTTGCTGACACGGCAGGGGTTGTCCGATTCACCGAGGTGGTCGCTGATGGCCAGCGCTTCGCTGAAATCCTGATCCCGAGTGTAGTCATTGTAGGTAACGGCCGTGGCCACACCGGCATTAACCGCCGACAACAGTCCGGCCCGGGAGTCTTCCAGGACCAAACAGTTTTGCGGCGGCAGGCCAAGCCTTTCCAGAGCCCAGTGGTAAATGTCCGGGGCAGGCTTTTTGGCCGGCACCACGTCGCCGGCGGCGATGACGCTGAACCAGCCGAGGCTTTCCGGTCCCAGCGTGTTTTCCAGTAAGGTGGTGACATTGACCGGTGTGGTTGTGGTGGCAATGGCTAGCGTCAGCCCGGCTTGTCGCGCTTCGTTTATCAGCCGTTTGACGCCGGGTCGCAAGGGGATTTTGCCCTGTTTCAACAGTGCGAGGTAATGCTGTGTCTTGAGCGCATGGAGTTTTTTAATGTCTTCATCGCTCAGCACGGGCTGGTCGAGAAACTGCTGCTGGTAGAAACGCATGCGCTCCTTGCCGCCAGTGACCGCCAGCAATTGCCCGTACAGCGTCTCGTCCCAGTGCCAGTCCAGACCAAAGTCGGCAAAGGCTTGGTTGAAGGCCACCCGGTGACCGTCCCGTTCGGTGTCGGCCAGGGTGCCATCCACGTCAAAAATCAGGCACTGCAACACGGACAAGTCACCAGGGGCCGGGTTCATGGAATGGCTCATTGAATGCCGTAGCGGTCGGCCATGGCTTCAAGACTCACCGGTTTGATCTTGTCGGCGTGTCCGGCTGAGCCAAAGGCTTCAAAACGCTGTTTGCAGATTTCCTGCATGGCATCGGTGGCCGCCTGCAGGAACTTACGTGGGTCGAAAACACTGGGGTTTTCAGCCAGATAGCGCCTAACCGCACCAGTACTGGCCATGCGCAGGTCGGTGTCGATGTTGACCTTGCGCACGCCGTGTTTGATGCCTTCCTGAATTTCCTCCACCGGCACGCCATAGGTCTGGCCCATGTCACCGCCGTAGCTGTTGATGATGGCGAGCCAGTCCTGGGGCACGGACGAAGAACCGTGCATCACCAGATGCGTGTCGGGAATTTTCTCGTGAATGGCCTTGATGCGTTCAATGGCGAGAATGTCGCCGGTGGGCGGGCGGGTGAACTTGTAGGCACCGTGGCTGGTGCCGATGGCGATGGCCAGGGCGTCCACGCCGGTTTTGTCCACAAAATCCTTGGCTTCGTCCGGGTCAGTGAGTAACTGCTCCATGCTCAACACGCCCTCGGCGCCGGAGCCGTCTTCCTCACCGGCCATGCCGGTTTCCAGAGAACCCAGGCAACCCAGTTCGCCTTCCACGGATACCCCGCAGGCATGCGCCATGTCCACGACTTTTTTGGTCACGTCCACGTTGTAGTCGTAGCTGGAAGGGGTTTTCATGTCGGTCATCAGCGAGCCGTCCATCATCACCGAGGTAAAGCCCGACTGAATGGAACGCTGGCAGACCGCGGGGCTGGCGCCATGGTCCTGATGCAGGACGATGGGGATATGAGGCCATTGCTCAGCCGCGGCATGCACCAGGCCACGAATAAACGCCGGGCCGGCGTATTTGCGCGCACCGGCTGAGCCTTGCAGGATAACCGGCGAGTTGACTTCATCGGCGGCTTTCATGATGGCGTGAATCTGTTCCATGTTATTGACATTAAACGCCGGCATGCCAAAGTCGTTTTCCGCCGCGTAATCCAGTAATTGTCTCAAGCTGATAAGGGCCATGTTATTTCTCCTGGGTGTTGGTGATGGCAGTTTTGACCGCCGTGCTGACGTTTTCCGGGGTGAAGCCGAAGTGTTCAAACAGGACATTGCCCGGAGCGGATTCGCCAAAGGTATTCTGGCCGATAACCACGCCATCCAGGCCAACGTATTTGTGCCACAAATCCGGCATCGCCGCTTCCACCGCGATCCGAGCTTTGACTTCCGGTGGCAAAACGCTGTTTTTGTACTCGGCATCCTGGGCGTCAAAACGGTCGGTGGACGGCATGGACACCACGCGCGCGAAAATGCCTTCTTTTTCCAACGACTCTGCGGCATCCATGGCAAGGCCCACTTCGCTGCCGGTGGCCAGAATGATGGCATCGGGTGTGCCTTTGGTGTCCTTGAGCACGTAACCGCCGCGTTTGATCTGGGCGATTTGTTCGTCGGTGCGCTCCTGATGTGGCACGCCCTGGCGGGTGAACACGAGGGTAGTGGGGCCGTCGGTGCGTTCAATAGCCTGCTGCCAGGCCACGGCGGATTCCACCGCATCGCAGGGGCGCCACATGGCCATGTTGGGGATCAGGCGGATAGTGGGCAGCTGTTCCACTGGCTGATGGGTCGGGCCGTCTTCGCCCACGCCAATAGAATCGTGCGTGTAGACAAAAATGGGTGCAATGCCCATCAGTGCAGCCATGCGCAGGGCATTGCGGGCGTATTCGCTGAACATCAGGAAGGTAGCGCCATAAGGCCGCAGGCCACCGTGCAGTTGCATGCCGTTCATCATGGCAGTCATGCCAAATTCGCGCACGCCATAGGACAGGTAATTGCCGGTGAAGTCGCCGTCGTTAATGGATTTGGAGCCGCTCCAGAAGGTGTTGTTGGATGGGGTCAGGTCCGCCGATCCGCCAAACAGTTCCGGTACCAGCGGCCCCAGCCCTTCCAGCGCCAGCTTGGAGGCTTTGCGGGTGGCCATCTGCGGTTTTTCTGCCGCCACTTTCTTAATGAACAATTCCGATTCCGTGTCCCAGTTTTCCGGCAGCTTGTGCTGCATGCGGCGTTCGAATTCTGCGGCTTCAGCCGGGTAGGCGGCCTTATAGGCTTCAAAACGCTGGTTCCACTGATTTTCTGCCTCTTCGCCGGAGGCGCGTGCATCCCAGCCGGCATAAACGTCAGGTGGAATCACAAAGGGTGGGTGTTCCCAGCCCAGTTTCTTGCGTGCTGCGGCGATTTCTTCTTCACCCAGCGGGGCACCGTGTACGTCGTGGCTGCCGGCCTTGTTGGGGGCGCCAAAGCCGATGGTGGTCTTGCAACAGATAAGGCTGGGCTTGTCGGTGACTGATTTGGCCTCTTCAATAGCCTGATGGACAGTGTCTGCATCGTGTCCGTCCACGTTGGGAATCACGTGCCAGCCATAGGCGGCAAAACGGGCGGGTGTGTCATCGGTGAACCAGCCGTCCACTTCGCCATCAATGGAAATATTGTTGTCGTCATATAAGGCAATGAGCTTGCCCAGGCCCAGGGTGCCAGCCAGCGAGCAGGCCTCATGTGAAATGCCTTCCATGAGGCAGCCATCTCCCAGAAAAACATAGGTGTTGTGATCCACAATGGCGTGACCGGGCTTGTTGAACTGTTCGGCCAGCAGTTTTTCCGACAGGGCCATGCCCACGGCATTGGTCAGGCCCTGGCCCAGTGGCCCGGTAGTGGTTTCCACGCCCGGGGTGTAGCCGTATTCGGGGTGGCCGGGGGTTTTGGAATGCAGCTGGCGGAAGTTCTTGATGTCTTCCATGCTCAGGTCGTAACCGCTCAGGTGCAAGGCCGCATACAGCAACATGGAGCCGTGGCCGTTGGATAGCACCACGCGGTCGCGGTCGGCCCACTGCGGGTTATTGGGATTATGCTTGAGAAAATCGTTGTACAGGACTTCGGCCATGTCAGCCATGCCCATGGGTGCGCCGGGGTGGCCGGAATTGGCTTTTTGCACGGCGTCCATGGCCAGCACGCGAATGGCATTGGCCAGTTTTTTTCTGTCAGTCATGGTGCGGTTCTCGGGTTTGGATGGAATGAAGGCACCCGGTGCTGAATCAATCAGCCCGGGTGCGGGTATTTTACCGGTTTGAACAGCTCGTCAGCTCCGGGAAGGTTTATTCAAACCCCAGTTTTTCGCGCCAGCCGGGGTAAATGGCATCGGCATCGTGGGGGAAGGAAATAAATGCCCGGCGGAATTCTTCATGGGTTTTGGCCCATTCGATGGGGTCGGCTCCTTCACGCCAGCATTGTTCGGCCTGTCGCAATGACTTGGCACCGGCTGCCGGGCCGTCCACATGGCCGTAACTGCCCCCGCCGGCAGTCAGAATCAGATTGGAATGGCCAAGGTTTTCAAAGAAGCCCGGTATGCGCAGGGCATTCATGCCCCCGGAAATAATGGGTGTGGTGGGCTTCATGCCCAGCCATTCCTGGTGGTAAAACGGGCCGTCCGCCGAATCGCGTTCAATCATGTAAGCGATGTTGCGGTCATCCTGCTCCCCTTCCATTTTGCCGTAGCCCATGGTACCCACGTGAATGCCTGATGCCCCCATCAGGCGAGCGAGCTTGCCCAGCACAAAGGCGGTGTAGCCACGATCGGACTGGGGTGATGTGACCGCGCCGTGCCCGGCCCGGTGATAATGCAGGTATTGGGCCGGAAACTGGCGGCGTGCGGTGCTGATGGCGGTGGGCCCGGCCACGTAGCCGTCCACCAGAAAGGCCACGTGGTTGGCGTTTTCGGCGAATGTTTCGAGGATGTATTCGGCCCGGGCAATCATCTCAAAAGGATCATCTGCGGTGATGTTGGCAGAAAACAGCTTGGCCTCGCCGGTTTCGTCCTGGGCCCGGCGCATGGCATCGGCCACCAGCGGGATGGTTTCTTTCATCGGTGCAAAGAGCTGATTGCCCTGGGGTTCATCATTTTTAATGAAATCACCACCCAGCCAGAATTCATAGGCGGCATCGGCAAAGGGCTTGGGCCGCAAACCCAGTTTGGGCTTGATAATGGTGCCGACAATAAACCCACCATCTACGACAGGACGTCCCAATACACGCCAGAGATCTTGAATGGAGGTGGAAGGGCCGTCATACAATTGCAGCATTTCCGGCGGCACATAAAAGTCCAGCATCTTGGCGTATTCCACATCACCCATGCCCTGGTTATTGCCGATAGCAAGGGTCAGAAAAGAGGCCACCATGGTTCTGCCGTCAGTAATATTGCGGTCGAACAACAAGTTCGGGTAGGCAATTTTCATGATCTCATTTTCTTCATCGATTTCATACACAATGGCATCAACGCCCTTGGTGAAATCATCGGTGGTGCTGACTTCCACGTTGGTGCCCGTGGACGATTCGGCGGCAAAATGGGCTGCGGTTTGCAGGTAATTCCCAAAGCCTGGTTTGGGTTTCATCTTGTAGGCAACAAGAATGTGTTTGCCTTCACGGATCAGGTCTTCTTCTTTCAGGCTCAAATCTGTGTAACGGCTGGATTGGTCTAATGCCATGGTGATCTCCTTCAGGTGTTTGAATGGTCTTGTACTGCGATGGTTGGCACTATACGACAGTGGACGTATAATGAAAAGTCACAATTTCTTATTGGTATCATCAGAATAACTTATGAATATCACCCTTCACCAGATGCGCATCTTTGCCAAAGTGGCCGAAACCTTGAACATGTCCAAAGCCGCAAAACGACTGTTTCTGACCCAGCCGGCAGTGTCCATGCAATTAAAACAACTGGAAGAAGCATTGGGCATCAAGCTGTTTGAACAGCATGGCAAGAAGTTACAACTGACCGAACCGGGGCGCGATTTTCTTGGTTACTGCCAGCGCATCCAGGCCGAATTGCACGAAGCCGAACAGGTCATGGGTGAATACAAAGGCGTTCAGCGAGGCACGCTCTCTATCGCCGCGGCCAGCACCATCAGTCATTTTGCCGTCTCGGTCATTGCCGATTTTCTCAAGGTGCATCCCAACATCACCATTGACCTGGAAGTCACCAACCGATCAACGGTGTTACAGCAGCTGGAAAGCAACAGCAAGGACATTGTCTTGATGGGGCAGCCACCGGAACGGGCCGATCTGGAACACACGCCCATTAAGGACAATCCACTGGTGGCGATCGCGCAGCCGCAAAACCCGTTGTGCGGGCAGAAGAACATTCCGCTGGCCGAATTGGTGCATCACACCTTTGTGATCCGCGAAAAGGGGTCGGGTACCCGCGAAGCCTTCAAAAACCTGTTGCGCACCCATGACCTGTATCTTGAGGACTCCATGGTCATGAACAATAACGAATCCATCAAATTGTGTGTCAAGGCCGGTCTGGGCCTGGGTGTGGTGTCGGTGCACACCATCCGCGAGGAACTGGAAAAGGGCAGCTTGCGCATGCTGGATGTGGAAGGATTTCCTATCATCAAAAAATGGCACATGGTGCACCGCAAAATGCACCATTTGCCGCCGGTGGCCAAGGCGTTCCGGGACTTTCTGGTTGAATATTGACAAGATGCGCTAAAAATGTGCATTTTAGTGTGAAAACTCTAGACAAAGCCCCCATAATTACAACGTACTCAGGAAGCCGGCGTTCATTTCCACCGCATCGGCTTCACATTTGAAACCGAATCACGAGGTGATAAACATGGCTACCAAAAAAACAGTCAGCAAGAAAACAACCACTCGCAAAGTGGCCAGCAAGAAAGCCACCAGCAAGACAACGGCACCCAAAGCCGCTGCCCAGACGCAAACCAGCGTCACCGACACCATTCTCGGTTCTGCCAGTGAAATCTGGCTGGCTGGCTTGGGCGCGTTTGCCAAGGCGCAGGAAGAAGGCGTAAAAATCTTCAGCAAGCTAGTCAGCGAAGGCAAGGAATTTGAAGAAACCTTCAAGAAAGTGCCTGAACAAGCCGTGAAGGAAGTCAGCAGCAAGGTCAATGAAGTCAAGTCCAAGGTGGACGAAGTCAAGAAAAAGGCGTTTGAAAGCGTGGAAAAGCTGGAGTCCCTGTTTGAATCCCGGGTGGAAAAAGCCCTGAAGAACCTGGGTGTGCCCATGAACCTGGATATCAGCTCCTTGCTGAAACGGATTGAAGAGCTGGCCAAGCAAGTGGCCAAGCTGGCCGAACAACTGGAAGAAAAGGTCGAAGGCGAAAGCAAAACCACGGCCAAAAAAGCCAAAGCCGAAGTGAAAAAAGTGGCCAAAAAAGTCACGAAAAAAACCACCAAGGCCGCTGAATCCGCCACGAAAACAGTCAAGAAAACAGTCAAGAAAACAGCCAGCCGTGTCAGCAAGACGGCCAGGAAAACGGCCACTCAGGCCAAGGCCGCTGTTCAGCAGTCGGCTGATGAAGCTATGAAGAGCGTCTCCCGTGCGGCTAAAACCGCCAAGACAACGGCTCGAAAAACCACCCGCAAAGTCACCGCCAAGAAATAAGCTGGCCGAAAACAGCCAGTCAGTTGACTGCAAAAACCCCGCCAGGTGCGGGGTTTTTTTATTGCCTGGATTCAGGTCGATGCCAGGTGCCTGTGCCAGGTTCTGCAATGATACAAGGTGGTGTATGGCCTGTTACAATGCAGAAATCCATTGCAGCAACAGGGGGCATTTTCATTTCCTTGTTCTGCGAGAAAACAAGTAACCCCCAGAATCGTTAAGTAGGATAGCTTGACGGCTGAATCAGTCCAGACCCTTGCCTTCTCCGACTTCTTCGTGGGTGACCCCGTCACGTATGTGATAAATCCGTTGGAAAGTGGGAATGATTTTTTCATCGTGAGTGACAACAATAATCGCCGTTTCGAACTTTTTGGCCATGTCGTTTAAAATTCGGATAACGGCCAGGGCTCTTTCGCTATCAAGCGGAGCGGTTGGTTCGTCGGCCAGGATGACGGGGGGACGATTGACCAGACCACGCGCAATAGCGACGCGTTGTTGCTCTCCTCCGGAGAGTTGTGAGGGCATGGCTTTTGCGCGGTGCTGCACATCCAGCGCCGTGAACAGCTCCAGTGCCCGGTGCCGTGCCTCGGTGTTGGGCATGCCGGCCAACATGGGTAACAAGGCAACATTGTCGGTCACATCAAGGAAAGGGATTAAGTACGGTGCCTGAAAAACAAACCCGATTCTGTCTCGTCGCAGGGCGCGGAGATCCTTGACCTTCCAGCCCTTATCATAAATGACATCATTGCCAAGAACCATTTTTCCGTCCGTTGGTTCGATAACGGCTCCCAGACATTTCAGGAGTGTGCTCTTGCCGGACCCGGACGGGCCGATCAAACCTACGACCTCGCCTGGTGCAACCTGCATGTTGACATTCTTGAGCGCATCTACCGCAGTATCGCCGCTTCCGTAACGTTTTCTCAGGTTAACGATCTGAATACCCTTGCCTTTCACCTCAGCCTCCTATGGCCTCAGCCGGATCAACTTTCAGCGCGGTTCGAATGGCGACAATGCTCGATAAGATACAGATCAGAACCACAGCGAAAAAGCCGACAACAGAATCGGCCGGTTCCAACAAGACGTATTTGGGAAAGATTGGCGCCATCACCAACGTTGCTGAAATCTTTCCGACCACAAAACCAATCACACCAAGGGCGATAGACTGTTGCATGATCAGGCCGATTATGGTCCGGTTTCTGGTGCCAATCAGCTTCAAGACGGCAATTTCCCGTATTTTCCCCAGTGTCAGGGTATAAATGATAAAGGCCACAATGGCAGAGCTGACCAGCGACAGGATGACCAGAAACATGAATATCTGCCTGGCAGCGGTGGCAATCAGTTTTCCCACCAGAATATCCTCCATCTGGCTACGGGTATACACGGTCAGGCGTTTCCAGCGGCGAATGGAGTCAGCGACCTGCTCCGGGTCGTGGCCTTGCTTAACCCGCACCAGGACAGCATTGACATAGGGGTTGCTGCTTTGAGAGGCAATGACAGCATCAAGTAATCCTGGCACCCCGGGCCGATTGAAAGCAGGGTTTTGGGCCGTGCGTCGACGCTGTGCCCGTATCGCGTCATTGTCTTTTAAAAATTGCGCTTCCTGGGCGTCTTTCAGTGGTATAAACACCATCGGGTCACCATTGGAAGAAACCATTCTTCTGGTCAGACCAACGACGGTGTATTGGTTGCGACGAAGACGGATGCGATCACCCAGCTCAAGCCCGGATGCAATGTCGGCAACAGCCTCATAATGGCCTCGGGTGATTTGGCGCCCGGCAACGAGAAAGGGTGGCCAACCGGGCATTCCCGGGCCCCCGGGGGCAATGCCTGTCACCAATGCCCGTACGTCACCGTCATTCTTGCCCACCTGCATCGTCAGGTAGATAATGCTGGCCGCCTCTTCCACACCGGGCATGCCGAGCAGACCGCGCCAGGTGTCGTCGTAGAGACTCGATGGTTCTGCATAAGGCCCCAAAGTGTCTTTTTGCACCACCCAGAGATCAGCGCCGCTATTGTCGAGCAGGACTTTGGCGTCATCCACCATGCCCCGATAGATGCCGGCCATCGAGAGCGTGATGCCAATCAGCAACCCGAGCCCCATGCCCGTGAAAACAAATTTTCCCCACGAATGCAGGATATCTCGACCGGCCAGACTGATCATGGTGTCACACCCGGTATCTGATCCACCACACGGATGCGTTGATGCCTGCTCAACGGGTTTTCGCTGTATAGCACGACGTCATCCCCCACGCTGACACCTTTTTTTACCTGAATGTGACCTTCCAGGTCGGATAATCCCAGAGAAACTGGTGTGTAGTGAAGCTCACCATCGATGACTCGCCAAACACCCAGGGTGTCATCAATATGGCGAATTGCCGCATTGGGAAGCACTGGTTCGGCAGGGAGTGATGGCAGGGCGACCGTGACTTCAGCCAGTTCGCCCAGGGGAGGCATTGGGTCTGGTATCTGATCAAAAACAACTTTGGCCAGTGTTTCTTCAGTCACGGCATCTGCCAGTGGTTCAACCCTGAGGACGTGTCCGGCAAGCACCAAGTCAGCCCGGGAGCGCAGCACAATGCGGGCTGGCAGTTTTGCCGCCAGACCGCGGGCGTGGATTTGGTCAAAGCGGACATTAACCCAGATCGTATCCGGATCAATCAGCGTGATGACTGGTTCACCCGGGACGACGGTGGCTCCCGGTTCCGCATTCCTCGATACCACCATGCCGTCAACCGGTGCCAGCAAGGACAAGTTACGCTGCTGCGCCCTCAATGCATTGCGCTCGGCGAGCAAACGGGAAACCTCCTCCCGCGCGGATGCCACCCCGGCTTGCGCCACCTGAAGTTCCTGGCGCCTGGTGGCTGCCATCTCTTCACTGGCGGCACGTGTTTTCAATAATTTTTCGTAACGGCGCATTTGTTCCCGCGCATAATCCTGACGTGCCTGCGCCTCCTGCAACTGGGCACCAGCCCGCTTCAGAGCGGCAGACAGTGCCTTGATTCGTTCTTCGATATCCACCGGATCCATTTCGGCCAGGATCTGTCCGGCCTTGACAAAATCGCCCACATCGACAGGCAATCGTTTGATTCGCCCGACAGCCGTCGGGCCGATCTTGTATTCATGACGTGCCTCAACAGTCCCGATGCCAAACGCGCCCGGAGTGATGCTTTTGTTTTCCACGGAAGCCAGGACGACCGGTGTCGGCGCCAGCGGACCTGAATACAAGGCGACATACCCGAAAAGCACCAGCAGTGGCACAATCACCGCCAGCAGGTAAACTGTTCGTTTTTGCAAGGCAACTTTCATGACTTACTCCTGATGCCGCGTTGGTAGATTTCATAGACTTCTGCTGCATTTCGGCGCATGTGATTCGTATCACCGGCAATCAGTGATTGCATAACCAGTCCCTGGATAGTGCCGATAAAGAGCGTGGTTGCCGCCTTGTTATTCAGTTGCCTGTCAATTTCTCCACAAGCCTTGCCGGCTTCAAGCAAACCGTTGAGTCGTTCTCCATATCGCTGCAGCAAGGTCCGTGTCACGCGCTTCGGGATGGTGTCACCTGCACGTTGCAGTTCAGCGAATAACATGCGTGGGATACCGGGGTGCTCCTCGATAAAGCTCACGTGCGTCATAAACAGGCTTTTCAGGGCTTCAAGCGGGGAAGATTTGGCTTGAATCGCTTTCTCGATACGATTGAGTAATCGCTTTGATACCCATTCCATCACCGCTTGTAACATGGCGTCCTTGTTGGGAAAGTGGCGAAATATGGCGCCTTGAGTCAATCCCATGCGCTTCGCGATGGCTGTTGTTGTGATCTCTGCCGGGTTTTGCTCTCCGGCCAGTTCAATGATGGTTTCGATCGTTACCTGGCGCCTTTCCCCGGCAGGAAGGTGTTTGCTTGTTTCAGGCATCTGCCCGCCCTCTAAAGTAAGTAAGTAATTACTATCTTAAGGATCGGGGATGCAATTGTCAACAGCTTGTATGGGCCGGAGACGACTTGTGTGCTTGTGTTACAGGCAGGCACTGCGTGAGTGCAACAGGCCTCGACAGGCCTGATGACAATGAGAGGCTGACAGGGCTATCGACTGACCATGGCTGCATGCGCCATTACCATACCTGCCCAAGGTGACTGAATAAATTCTTTATCAATTGTTAACAGTATAGGCAGGGGGGGGGGTAACGGGATACAGGATATAATTCCAGCCACTTTCGGTGGCCGTTCCTTATCTCTGGGGTCGGGCAACGTGCCATCTGGAGTTGCAGACATAGGCGATTAATGGAAAAGAGGCATTGACACAACTTGTTCCCATATTGATGCGAGGCATGAGCGTGTCTGATCAGAACACGCTCCAGTTGATGCTGTCCCGTCGTCTGGGTATCCGTGTCCAGATAGAATTTCCCGAGACAATGGCTCCACGCCTGATAATTGCGAATCTGGACCGGAAAGCGGTTTTGGACGATGTCTCCCGTTACAGAAGTAAATACGCTGGAGTGCCTATTATCGGGTTATCTTTACAGCACCGGAACCTGGAAGGTGTCAAGCTCCTGCTCCGGCCTTTCAAGGTGGATGCACTCATTAGCTCGGTGAAAAGTTACCTGAAAACTTCGGCGCCAGCATTACCGGCCGCTTCTGCCTCGGCAGCACTGAAACAGCAACTGATTCGTTCAGCACGCAGCACTGCGATTTGTTCGGAATATCCGGCGAAGCTGACTCTTGGCAATACTTTTGTTGAAATGCTTTACGCGGCTTACATCAAAAGTATCTGCGAGCAAAAAAATGTCAAGGTAACTTACGAGAAAGATGGCACGAAGGTCGATGAGTATGGATTTCTCGAGTCAAACCAGGTTGTCTGCAAGCACCAGAGATCGGTCATCCGCTCGTTAAGTGCTGTTTACAAAAATACCAACTCATTCTCGTTCAGGCAGGAAATCCATGATGACTCGAGTCCCGTGACTGAACACGACCGCAATAACGGGGTCGTGCATGACAGTGAGGCCTTCTTTTGGGAACTGATCAGTGGTTGCTTCCGCCACGAACTGCCTGCTGGCCTTTCCCTGGACACTGCCGTGCGACTGCGCCGCTGGCCCAACTGCATTGGCCTGCGTTATCCCATACGAAGTGTCGTCATGTCCTCCCTGCTGCATCAGGGCGCCGTTTCCATCAATGACATCACCTCAGACACCGGGTTGCCGCCGCGCGTTGTGACTGAATTTGTGGCCACCGCCTATTCCCTGGGTTACGTGCGAAAGGAGTCTGCCGAACCGGTTCGCACCTCCCCTGGCATACCAGACAAGAGTGCACCCACAGCGTCTGCTGTCAGTTCATTGGTCAGGCGTGTGGCAAGGCGCCTTTTCGGTTCAAAAGCTGCTTGAGCATTCAAGTACCTATTAATTCAATTCAAAGCACGGTAGCACCTGATATGACCGGTTCAAATGCCTATAAAATTGTGATCAGCGGGCCCGTTGGCGCCGGGAAAAGCACTGCCATTGGCGTTTTAAGCGACATTCCTCCGGTTGTGACGGATGCGGTGCCTTCCGATGATGTGTCCTTGAGCAAGAACAGCACCACAGTAGCGATGGACTATGGCCTGATAGCCTTGGGAGATGGCAGCAAAATCCACCTTTATGGCACGCCTGGTCAGCGGCGCTTTGACTTTATGTGGGACATTATGCTCAACGGGGCGTTGGGGCTGATTCTTCTTATCAACAATAACGCGTCGGACCCATTGGGAGACCTCGAACGATTCCTTGATGCGTTTTCCGGGGCGCTTGAAGGCCTCCCTTTTTGTGTGGGCATCACCCACCTGGACAAGTCACGAAAAGTCATACTGCCTGACTATCATGCCTTACTGAAACGTCGGGGACACGTTATCCCCCTGTTTTCGGTGGATGCGCGCTCCAGTCAGGACATGAATACCTTATTGATGGCGATGTTGGGCATGATAGAACCTGGCATTCTTGTTCACAACATCAAGGCTTTTGGCCAAACTGGCTCTGCGCAATGAACAGGCGCCACGAAAGCCCTTTATCCACCATGCGTTATCTCTGTCTGACAAATACCGGTGCCTATTTGTTTGCCTCCGGTTCATTAACCAGAGAACAGTCTGATGTGGTGCAATGGCTTCTGTCCCAAAACAACAGCCCGGAGTACGCTGCCGAGACTCTGTCGTTCCTGCCTGCCGGATCGCATCCGGAAAATGTCGAAAACATCTTGCGCTCATTGATCAGTCGCAAGGCGATTGTACTTTCCCGGCAGCCGGAAAGTTGCCCAAACGCTCCCATGCAGAAAGTGTTGCCACAAATGTTGTCTGCCCTGTCTGATTCAGGCAAGGCAATGCTGGTTGATTCACGAGGACTGTCGATTGCCAGCGTGGGGATTGATGCAGAACGTGTTGAAGCACTGGCGGCACTGGCCGCCAAACTGGCTGACTCCCTTTACCACGGTGAATCGGACGTGTTTAATCTGTTGGATATCGAGTACGGCCTGACTTGCCTGTATGACTTACAAAAGAAAAAAATCTTCACCTTCCTTCCCTTATTGCTTGGCCCCGACCGGCTGGTGGCAGTGACCGAGGGAAGGGCGGTTTTTTCCGGAGACGGTTTCAAAAACTTTGTTTGGCTGCTGTGGAACCGTTATTCCGAAATTTGAACCACCATGTACCATTAATTTTTAACGAGAGGGAATGAAAAATGAGAACAGACGCCATTGCCGAAATCCTGGCAGATCTTAACGGTTCATCCGGTGACATCGAGGCCTCTGCCGTTGTCTCGCTGGATGGTTTGATGATGGCTTCGCTGTTGCCTGGCAACGTTGACGAGGACCGGGTCGCGGCCATGAGCGCTGCCTTGCTGGCCCTTGGCGAGCGCACGGCCAGGGAACTGGAGCGTGGGCACCTCAACCAGATCCTGGTCCAGGGCGCTGAAGGCTACGTTATCATGACCGAAGCCGGTCAGGAGGCGGTGTTGACGGTTCTGACCAAAAAGGAGGCCAAGCTGGGTTTGGTGTTCCTGGACATTTCGCGTGCCGCCAAAGAGCTGGCCCGCATTCTCTAGTTTTATTGAGGGGAAAAACATGACCATTCAATCCGCAACACAATTGTCTGATAAAGTTATTAAACTAAAAAATCAAAGAAAAAATGGCGAATTGGATACAAAAGGATATTATCGTGAGTTGCTTGATGTGCTGAAAAATCTGGCCGACTCCCTCGCTAATGAGGTGGACAGCCTGGAGGACGCGCAGGTTCGTGCCCAGATCCCTTTGCTTGTTGTCTTGCTAGATGATCAGATTCGGGTGTTTCATGAACGGGCACGCTGAATTCTAGCAACATTTTCTTGTTGTTTTTCCGGTGCTTTTTCCGTGGCCGGACCCGGTTCACGGCTGAAAGTACCGGTTTTTTATTTTCTTAAACTGGAGAAATGAAATGAGAACAGACGCCATTGCCGAAATCCTGGCAGATCTTAACGGTTCATCCGGTGACATCGAGGCCTCTGCCGTTGTCTCACTGGATGGTTTGATGATGGCTTCGCTGTTGCCTGGCAACGTTGACGAGGACCGGGTCGCGGCCATGAGCGCCGCCTTGCTGGCCCTTGGTGAGCGCACGGCCAGGGAACTGGAGCGTGGGCACCTCAACCAGATCCTGGTCCAGGGCGCTGAAGGCTACGTTATCATGACCGAAGCCGGTCAGGAGGCGGTGTTGACGGTCCTGACCAAAAAGGAGGCCAAGCTGGGTTTGGTGTTCCTGGACATTTCGCGTGCCGCCAAAGAGCTGGCCCGCATTCTTTGAATCCGCTGATCATTTCAGGAGTAACGCCATGACGATAAAGTCAAATGAGGAACTGGCAAGTAAAATCAAGTCGCTCAAAGCACAAAGAAAAAATGGCGACTTGTCACTCAAGGATTATTACCGTGAATTGCTGGTGGTGCTGCAGAATCTTGCCGAATCACTTATTGATGAGCAGGAGGGCTTAGAGGATTCCCAGATTCGCCCCCAGATCCCGTTAATGGTGGTCTTGCTGGACGACCAGATTTCTGCTTTTACTGCTCGTGACTGATTGGTGCCGATAACCTTTCGAGTTCCTTGGTTCCCGGTTTTTCGGGAAAAAGGTTGTTACTTGTCCGGTTTAACGCTCTTCAGTGTCAGGTTGCCAATCAGCTGGATGCCGGAATAAAAGTGCCTGGGGTCGCCGTCGCCGTATTCCAGTGCGATGTGGCCACTGTCAAAACGGCCGATGGCCGCGTCATAGCTTTTCCAGCGCCCATCGACAAAGGCCTGGGTCCAGGCATGGGGCACCAGCACGTGTTTACGGCCATCCAGGTCAGGCACGTATGCCAGGCCCGTGGCAATGCGGGTGGGGATGCCCACGGCACGACCCATGGCGGCGGTGAGCAGGGCGTGTTCGGTGCAATCACCATTGCGGTATTTGGCGGTTTCCAGCGCGGAGGCGTAGGCCACGGACAGGTTTTTGTCGCTGATGTAGTGGCGCACAAAGTTGGTAATGGCTTGCATCTGTTCTGCTTTGCTCTGGTTGGCGCGCACGGCTTTTTTAGCCAGGCCCACAATCAGGTTGGCATCACTTTGCAACCAGGCGGTGGGTTTTCGCCAGTCGTCAAGGTTTTCTTCGGCCGACCCGGGCGAGGCTGATCCTGAGCTTTTTGCGGGCAACGCAGTGCTACGCAATGGGGGGATGGCCGGATTGACCCGAATCACCAGTTGTTGGCCATTTTTGTCCACCCGCTGCCAGACGTGTTGTTCTTCACTTTCAGGCAGATGCAACTCAGTGACCGGTTTTTTGATGGCAAAGGTCCACTCCAGCGGCCCAGCCAGCTCGCTGCGCACCAGTGGCCTTGGCACCGGAACCACGGTGTTGGCAAAGGCTTCAAACGGCGGGCCATCAGCGGTGGCACAAGCCTTGGGGCAGGCGATCATTTCCAACTGCATGCCCATCATCTCCAGGCGCATTTTCTTGACGTTGAACTGGTCATCCACCCAGGCATCGGACACCTGTTTAATAAAACCCATGTCGGCGGTTTCGGTGATGTGCCACAAGCGTTGCGTCTGGCCCAGCAGATCAACGTCTTCTGGCTGGCCCAGGACGGTGGTGGTTTTGACGGCTTTTTCCAGGCTGGGCACAAACACCCAGTCGGTGTATTTGCTGCCCGGCCGCATGCCCTGTTTTCTAAACGCGGCGATTTGGCGCAGCCGATGGGTTTCTGGCAGCACCCACTCCGGGTTCCACGGCAGGCGTTTGGTGGTGACCGGGCCCAGGCCACTTTTGGTAATCTCCAGGGTCTTTCCGTCACGCAACCGGCCTTCCACTCGCATGATGATTTTCGACAGGCGTTGTTCGCTACGGAAAGACAGGGGTTTGCCATCGGTGCTTTCGCGTCCACTTTCGATGACTTCAATCACCAGCGGCACGCCATTGCGCTGCATGCGCCACTGCATCTCCTGGGTGGTTTCAATGGTGTTTCCAAGCGGCACACGGCGGGTGTGCAGGTAGCCGCTTTTCTGGCCATTGATGAGCAGTGCCATCCATTCATCGATGGCCTGACTTGCGCCCTTCTCCAGGGTGGCAGGCTCGGCAGTTCCCACCGCTGAGGAAGGTGTTGCCAGAGCGCCACAGCTCACAAGAAACACGGCAATCAATGCTATAATCCGGCTCCGGAATCGGGGGGCTGTCAAAGGCATTTCGGGCTATTCTCCTTACTGATGGACTATCACACAAGAGGGAACTCATGAGTCATTTTTTCACAGACGATCGCACAACACCAATCAAAATTTTACTCCTTGGTGCCGGAGAGCTGGGCAAGGAGGTGGCCATTGAGGCCCAACGACTTGGCTGTGACGTGGTTGCTGTGGATCGTTACGCCGGTGCGCCGGCCATGCAGGTGGCTGATTCGGCGCATGTGATCGACATGCTGGATGCCGCGGCTTTGCGGGCGGTGGTGGAGCAGGAAAAACCGGATTTGATCGTTCCTGAAATCGAGGCCATCGCCACCGATGAGCTGGTGAAGCTGGAAAACGAAGGCCATTATGTGGTGCCCTCGGCCCAGGCAGCGCGCTTGACCATGGACCGCGAAGGCATCCGCCGTCTAGCCGCTGAAGAACTGGGCCTGCCCACCAGCCGCTATCGCTTTGTGGATGATCGGGACGCCTTTGAACGGGCCGTCAAGGAGTTGGGGTTTCCCTGCGTGGTCAAGCCGGTGATGAGTTCTTCGGGCAAGGGTCAGTCCGTTCTCCACAACGAAAATGATATCGACCAAGCCTGGCAATACGCCCAGAGCGGTGGCCGCAGCGGCGCCGGGCGGGTGATTGTTGAAGGCTTTGTCAAATTCGATTTCGAAATCACCTTGCTGACGGTGTGCCACGCAGACGGCACGTCTTTTTGCG
>JALWKC010000116.1 GCA_026996795.1 Lysobacterales bacterium
CAGTGAACGGGTCAGGTTGTAGGCTTCGTGCGTGCCCACGCGCACGTTGTCTTCTATGCGAATGCCGCCATAGGGCAGGAAATGTTCCACCGCGTTCCAGTGAATGGACTGGCCCAGCGGGCTTTCGCGGGCCTCATCCAGCAGCAGCGGGATAAAATAAATACCCGGTTCAATGGTCAGCACGTGACCGGCTTCCAGGGTCCGCAGCAGGCGCAGGTAGGGGTGTTTTGCCGGTTGTGCAATGGGCGTGCCGGCCGGGTCGGCCTGTTTGCCGCCCACGTCGTGTACCTGCAGACCCAGAAAATGCCCCAGGCCGTGCGGAAAGAACACGTTGGTCAGGCCGGTCTCCGCGGCTGTCTGGCCATCGATACTGATGAGGTCAAAATCGCGCAGAATATCGCCGATGAACCGGTGCGCTGTTTCGTGCAGCGCCACGTAGGACTGGCCAGCCACGGCCTTGGCCACCAGTTTCTGCTGGGCGGCATCCAGGGCTTCAATCAGGTCATCAAAAGGCGATTCGGTCCAGGCATAGGTGCGCGTGATGTCGGCCGCGTAGCCGTGACTCTGGGCGCCGGCATCGATCAGAAAGGAGTGGCGGGCAAAATCCGGGAAAGGGTCGCGCAACAACTGCTGGTAATGCAGCACCGCGCCATTCTGGTTCTGGGCCACGATGTTGCCATAGGGCAACTCGGCCTCGGTGTGGCCGGTGGCATGCAAGTAATCCAGGTGCGTTTCAAATTCGCTTTTGCCGGCGTAGAAAGCGTCTTTGGCGGCCCGGTGGCCGCGCAGGGCGCGTTTGTTGGCCTGCAGAATCTGTTCTACCTCGTAACCCGTTTTGTAGGATCGGCCCCAGTGCAAGGGGTTCAACAAGGCCGCCGGATTGGTGTCGTTGGCGGCCATGGGCGAGGCTTCGGGCTGGCCAATGAACGCGTGCCGGGCCAGGTTGGCAAACCGGGGCAGTTGGCTGTCATCGGCAAAGGGGCGGATATCAAACGCCTCGACCCATTCGCCAGTGGGCGCTTCGGGCACCGAATGCCAGTAATCGCGGGGCTGATACAGGTAAAGGACGGGTTTTTTGCCCGGTTGGTAATGCAGGTAGCTGTGTGGGTAGCTGGCCGCCTCGGGCACCCACCAGGCAAAATGCGGGTTGGGCCGGTAAGGCCAGGGCATGTCGTCGAGAAAATAGTTTTCTGGCCGGTTGGCGTAAATCACCACGCCGTCATGGCCACTGGCGGCCAGGGCCTTGTCGCTGTGTTCCTTGACGTGATCCAGGTGTTGCATAAACATGGGGCAGCTCCGGTGGTTTGGCGACGACACAGGCGCGGAACAAAGCGCCTGCTGGGCTATGATTGTACCATTGACCGGGCCGGTTTCCCCGCCTGCGCCGACAGGCTATAATGCGCCGCATGAGCCAGGAATCCCTAAGCAGAAAAAACCCGCATGAAGCCCCGGGCCAACGCCTGTTGCGTTTGTGGAACAGCGCTTGCACCAAACCGCTTGGAAAGCAGTTATTCAGCCGCGTATTGGGTCGGATGGTCCCGTATTCGGGTAGCGTCAAGGCGGTGGTGGAAGTGCTCCAACCGGGCTACGCAAAAATCACCGTTAAGGATCGCCGCTCCATCCGCAACCATTTGCGCAGTGTGCACGCGGTGGCTCTGATCAACATTGGCGAGCTGGTGAGCGGACTGGCCATGCTGGTGGGCTTGCCCGAAGGGATTCGTGGCATCGTGACGCACCTGGAGGCGGATTATCACAAAAAAGCCAAGGGCAACCTGACCGCCGAATGCCGCACGGACATACCCGCGGTGGGCGCCGAGCCGGTGGAATACCCGGTGGAGGCCAAAATCTTCAACGCTGCCGGAGAGCACGTAACCACGGTGCGGGCGGTGTGGCATTTGTCACCTTAGCTCCGCCCCTGGCGGCCATAAACAGCCGCTTTTTAGGGCCAGGTGAAATAACAAAACAAACAAAAAATCAAACCACGACTGGGGACAACCAATGAATACCTTGCAATCCTATGCCAAAGGCCAGTGGCACACCGCCACGGCGGGTTTTCGCCAATGCCATCACGCCATCACCGGCGAACCCATTGCCCGCATTTCCTCCCAGGGGCTGGATTTTGCCGGCATGCTGGACTACGCCAAGGAAAAAGGCGGCCCGGCCCTGCGCGCCATGACCTTTCACGAACGGGCCACCATGCTCAAGGAGCTGGCCATCGAGCTGCTGGCCCACAAAAAGGAATTCTATGCCCTGTCCTGGGCCACTGGCGCCACCAAAGTGGATTCCTGGATCGACATTGAAGGCGGCATTGGCACCTTGTTTGTGTACGCCGGCAAGGGCCGGCGCGAGATGCCGGATCACACCCTGTATATCGACGGCAACCCCGAGCACATCAGCAAAGGCGGCAGTTTTCTCGGTCAGCACATTTGCTCGTCCCTGCGCGGCGTGGGGCTGCACATCAACGCCTTCAACTTTCCCGTCTGGGGCATGCTGGAAAAGCTCGGCCCGACCTTGCTGGCTGGCGTGCCGGCCATTGTCAAACCGGCCTCCAACACCGCCTACCTGACCGAACTGGTATTCCGCCGCATGGTGGAATCGGGCATTCTGCCCGAAGGGGCCGTGCAGCTCATTTGCGGCAGCACGGGCGATTTATTCGAGCACCTGGGCTGTCAGGACGTGGTGGCCTTTACCGGTTCGGCCAGTACCGGCAAAATGCTGAAAAGCCACCCCAAGGTGCTGGAAAACGCCGTGCGTTTCACCATGGAGGCCGACAGCCTGAACTGTTCGGTGCTGATGCCGGATGCGGTGCCCGGCACGCCGGAATTTGACTTCTACGTAAAGGAAGTCGTCAATGAAATGACCACCAAGTGCGGCCAGAAGTGCACCGCCATTCGCCGCGCCATTGTGCCGCGTGAGCTGATGCCGGCGGTGGCCGATGCCGTGGCTGAACGGCTGAAAAAAATTACCATTGGCGATCCGCAGGCCGAAGGCGTGCGCATGGGCGCCCTGGCCTCGCACGCCCAGCGGGAGGAAGTGCGCCAGCGGGTGGCCGAACTTTCGCAGTGTTGCGATGTGCTGTATGGCGACCCGGACACGGTGCAGGTCACCGGCGCCGATGCCGAAGCCGGGGCATTTATGTCACCCATATTGCTGGTCTGCGATCAGCCAGTGGAAAAAGGCTCGGTGCACGACATCGAAGCCTTTGGCCCGGTGAGCACGCTGATGCCCTATGACAGCCTGGAACAGGCCGCCGAACTGGCGAACATGGGCCAGGGTTCGCTGGTGGGTTCCATTTTTGGCGCCGATGATGCCAGCGTGGCCGAACTGGTCAATCTGACCGCCAGCCATCACGGGCGCCTGGTGCTCATCAACCGTGATTCGGCCAAGGAATCCACCGGGCACGGTTCGCCCCTGCCTCACCTCACCCACGGTGGCCCCGGGCGCGCCGGTGGCGGTGAGGAAATGGGCGGCGTGCGTGGCGTGCTGCATTACATGCAACGCACGGCCCTGCAGGGTTCACCCACCACCTTGTCGCACATTTGTCAGAAGTACCTGCCGAAGGCCAAAACCTTTACCGGTCCGGAACACCCCTTCCGGCGTCACTTTGAAGACCTGCACATTGGCGAAACCCTCATAACCGGGCCGCGCACGGTGACGCTGGAAGACATTGAGCGTTTTGCCGACCTCAGCGGCGATCATTTTTACGCCCACATGGACGAAGCCGCGGCGGTGGCCAACCCGTTTTTTGAAGGCCGCGTGGCGCATGGTTATTTTGTCGTTTCCATGGCCGCCGGCCTGTTTGTGCAGCCAGACCCCGGTCCTGTGCTGGCTAATTACGGCCTGGATGACCTGCGCTTTGTGGAGCCGGTTTATCCCGGTGATGACCTGACGGTGCGCCTGACCTGCAAGCAGAAATCCTACCGCCGGGGCAAGGGTTACGGCGAAGTGCGCTGGGACGTGGAAGTGACCAATCAGGACGGCGAAACTGTGGCCCAGTACGATATCTTGACGCTGGTGGCCTCGAAAAACGAAGCGGTGGTGCCACCGGAGAAGAAAGAGCAGAAAAAGCGCTTCAAGAAACCGGCATGATGGGTGGAAAGACTGGCCTGACGGCCAGCCAGCGACTGGCCCGGTGGCTGCTGTCGCTACGTGGCTGGCAACTGGACGATAGATTACCCCCGGTGGATTCCTACGTGATAATAGGCGCCCCACACACCAGCAACTGGGATTTCCCCATTGGCATACTTGCGCGGTTTGCGCTGGGAGTGCGATTCAAATGGCTGGGCAAACACACCCTTTTTCGCTGGCCTTATGGCTGGCTGTTCCGGGCCCTGGGTGGCATACCGGTGTATCGCCATCGGCGCGAGAACCTCAGCGAGCAAATCGCCAGTTATTTTCAGCGGCATCCCGGCACGGTACTGGCCCTGACCCCCGAAGGCACGCGCTCCTGGAGCAGCCACTGGAAAAGCGGCTTTTATCACATTGCCCAACGCGCTGGCGTGCCGGTGGCCCTGGGTCACCTGGATTATGGCCGCAAGCGGGTGGGCATCGGGGGGTATATTGAACTCACGGGTGACCGGGACGAAGACATGCAGAAAATTGCAGACTATTACGCTGGAATTGTGGGCAAATACCCGGAAAAACAGGGTCCGGTGCGCTTGCGCTAAAAACAGCTTATTCGTAATGGGTCCACAAACGCAGTACCTTGACAGTCCTTTGCTCTTCAATCACCTCATAAACCAGCCGGTGTTGAAGATTGATCCGACGGGAATAGGTGCCAGTCAGGTCTCCGACCAGGGCTTTATACGGCGGGTATTCCTGGAAAGGGTCCGAAGCAAGGAT
>JALWKC010000117.1 GCA_026996795.1 Lysobacterales bacterium
CAGCAAAGACAGGGGGCTGACCGGTTGACGGTGTTTCAAACGCGGAATGGGTGTTATTCCATTTTGTGACTTTCAACTGGCCATCCTCAAGGTACACCATTTCAGCCCGGCCGTCATTATCCAGATCAACGAAATGGTTTCCCCGCAGCGGCTTGCGCTTCAGGAACGTAAAATCAACCGTATCGGGCACATTGATTCTGGTTTTCAGGGAAAAGGTTTTATACCCGTTTTGATCAAAGGCCAGTTGATAGGAGTGGATTTCATGGCGTTGCACCACCGATGTACCGTCACTGCCTGCAACCGGGTAGCTGGCCCAAACCTCTTTCAGGCCATCGCCATCAAAATCGGCCATGAGCTGAATGGAAACACCTCGCGGGGATGTAGCAGTGGCCGGCGTGGCTTGTTCAGGGTTCACCAGCAGTGTTGATTCCGGCACCCCAAGGAACTGGGCCAGTTCCGTGGTGGTCATGTCAATCAGCGCCAAATCATCGACGGTCAGTTTCTTGAGCCGGACTTCCGGGGTTTTTTGGTTGCCGCCTTGTGACACCCAACCACTGCCGGAGGCGTCCTGTGACCAGGTGTTGAGAAACAACAGCCGGCTTTCATTGCCTGCAACTTCCGACACATCCTGCAACAACAACCGGCCCGTGGCAGTGGAGGTGGTGGTGTTGATCAGGTACTGACGCACGAGAAGGGGACTGCCGCCTCCCGGAGGTGGCGCTTGCATGGTAATGCGGCTGAGCTTGCGCGTGCTGTCTGTGCGCTTGCCAGCCTGATAAGCCGTGTTCGCGTCCGAGCGCTGCTCATAGGTGAAATTGATCTGCCGATCCCCCACTGATGCACCATAACCGGTGTAGGTGATGCTGGTCAGCAGGTATTCGTTAACCCCGTATTCCTGGTAATTGTAATTGATGGTGTTGCCAAAGCTGTCGGATTCCTGAACCAGGCGCCACCCCAGCTCGCCCTTGGGGTGATAGGTGCGGGTGCGCCCATCCCTGGTCTGCACGCGGTAGCCCGAGCTGATGCGGGTGATTTTGGCAAACTGGTCTTGTTCCGTGCGAAACTCCGCACCGGCGGCCCAATAGGCTGAATCCGCGGTGGACCCATTGGCCAGAATCAACCGTTGGCCATCCAGGCAGAGGCGGTCGCTGGTGGTGAAATTGACCGCCTGGCTCACGCCATCGATTGCCAGGGTTTTGGGGCAATGGTAAATACTGGAACCCACAGAAAGTGACCAGCCAACGCCCAGAATGCCATTGCCGCCCCTGGAGGAATAATCCAGAGACACCGCCGGTGTCATGCCATGCCGACCCGGCGGCACAACCAGAGGCAAATGGTAGGTGGCCGCACCGCCATTAACGCCCCCTTGGCCGGGAACCGGGCCTGCCCCGGGCTGGTGCGTGACAGAACCTGTGACAGGGGCCACGGACTGGTCCGCCACCACCGTGATTGCCTCACACGCGGCGCTGGCACACGGCAAAATGGCAAGAGGCCGGGATTCGGCAATGACCACCGAACCGCCTGCGGTGGTGTGGCTTGGTTTGCGCAGTTGAAAATGGTACTCGCCAGGGTTATTGAGCACGCATTCGTAACCGGTCACCACATACTGGCCAACAGGCACCCCCGGACAAATGGTTGTCAGTGGCTGGTACTCCCCACTATCCCCAATACGAAAGAAAGGCTCGGCCTGCTTGAAGTCGTCGTCAGTGAACCAGTTAAAGGTAATGCGACATTGGCCAGTGGCCGCCAGGTTGGGGTCGCATTCGCTGATGCTGTCATCTTCACTGCCATTAACAAAGTAGCGGATATCATGCAAAGAGGCTGTTTTTGTCAAAGCATTCGCACTGGAACAGGAATGACTGCCGTTAAAACCAGGCAACGTGCGCGAATACGGTTGACCGGCTACAGGCTCGGAGTCTTCATAAACCAGCGTATTGTGGCTGGCGTCAACCGTGAACCAGAAACTGCCTTTTCTGAACCGTTCCGGGTCGGCTGGCGTATTGGCCAGATTACTGTTAAAGCAGCGTCCCGCATTGGCCAGGTAACTTTGTAAGTTGCCATTAATGCCTCCGTAGTTATGACCTATGGGTTTATGGGCCAATGGGTTAAAGCCATTTGTCACCGTGCCAAAGGTAAAGGCGCCCTGGCCGTTGTTGTCCGGATAGCTTTTATAATGCTCAAAGTAACCTGCCACCGGCTTGTTGCAACTGCTGCCATCGCAGGTGGAACCTTGCAGCCACACTGGCATGCCGGCGGTGTCAAATGTCAGGAATGAGCCCACCTCCAGATCGCGCTCGATCCAGGCCAGCCAGATGGCTTCCATTTGGCCATCCGGGCCAGTCTTGACCCATTGGCCGGCATAATGGTCGTTATCATTTCCCGACCCGAACCGGGCCACATCATTCCCAATGATATCAACAGCAAAATCCTTGATTTCCAGTTGGAATACGTCAGAACCCGCTTCCACTGTATAGGGACTCAGGTCCTGGGCATGGGTCACTGCGGTAAATACTCCCTGACCGAAGTCGGGCTTTATCCGTAAAGTGGCACACTGGTTGTGCGCATTTCCGCCACAAGAGTCCGCCAACAGCACCTGAATGGTTCCCACTGTCTGCCGCTCAATTGCCCCCGTTGCCGATTTGCTGTAATAGTACAAGGCGCCAGCAAAATGGTTACCCAGGCTGTTGGTGTTGCCCGCATCACTGGTCAGGACCAGACGGGCCTCAAACCAGACCGGTGTCCACACCCCCCTTTCCTGCTTGTAGGCCAACCAGTAACCAAGAAGGTCATAGGTTTTGCCATAATTTTCATGCACCGAGGGATAACGCAGGTCACTGGCCCAGTAAAAGTGCCAACCCGTTCCGGCCAAATCGGGATGCCACCACATGCCTGGCAGCAGATCACCCGGCCCACCGATGGTATCGGGTGTTAATTGATTGACCACCGCCGGTGCCGATGCCGCCGTGGTGCTGTCCCCAATGGTGACTGTGACCGGCTTAGAACACCCCATGCCATTGATGCACGCACTCACCGCCCATTGAGAACCTGCCTTCAGATCATCACATTTAACCCATGACCCCCACAGACCGCTGGCTGCATCCTTGTTGGGCCTGTCCACAGTGAATTTGTTCAGGGAACTGGCGCTTCCCCCTTCCAGCAGGCACATGTTGCCCGGGCCGCTCAATTTGTCCAGATAAAAGTAGTCCGGCTGATAAGCCACGGTTTGGTCTTCTTGCCATTGAACAAAATACTTGTTTGTTTGTGCGCTGTGGCTCCAGGCAAGGTTGGTTGGCGCAGCAATGGCCATGCTCGCACTCCAGGGCATGACATCCTTGCGCCGCAAAAAGAAATCAAAGGGATGCTGCCCAGTGCTGCCATCATCGCAATTAGGGGCCGTGCTGCACGCCGCTGTTTCATGAAAATAACCTGACGGGGCAGAACACACGTCCCCGTGTTCACGATCGCGATGACAGGCACGCAACGAAAACTTGTAATAGCCATAGCCATAGCGCCTGAGCAACAACGGGCGGTCGATGACATCAACCGCATAAACACGCTTGGCAATGGGGTTGTTGCCGGTGGCAGATGTAAATTTCCGGCTCGCATAGATTCGCGGCGACCACTCGGTCACTTCAATATAGTCTACCTGGGACAAATCGCCAGTCCCATCGAATCGCCACTGAAGTTGAATTTCCGTGTCACTGTCATTGGGGTTGCTGGGGTCTCCGACTTTTACCCAAACAGGTGTGGGCAAATCCGAGGAACTGATCGGCGTGGTCAGCACTTCATTGACAGAGGGTCCGCATCCAACCCCCTGGCTACACGCGGTGACACGAATTCCCGTGCCCACAAATGCACTCCGGTCATACCACGCACTTGTCCAGCCTGATGGCTGAAACGCTGGCGCTGCGATATTTTCCAACTCCTTGTTGCCTGTTTCATCCTGGGGAAAATCAGACTCCAGCTTAAAAGTCACGGCCAAGGGAATTCCATCTGATTGAGGCCATGCCAACTCGGGATAATCAAAACGTAACCGGAATTGGCCGGTGTAAGCACCCGTTCCATCTTGTTGCCATTCCACCTGCACATTGGTGACGCGACTGACCCCCTGTTCAAATTCCGCAGCTAATGCCCTTCCCTCATAGCCACACTGGTATTCCGTGCAGGCTGAAACGGTTATTTCTTGCGCAAATAACGTGTTAAGCACCATGGGCTGTTGAAAATCCAAAGGCAATTGGCGACGAAACAACTCTGTTCCTGTTTCATCAAACGCCGCCACTTCGTATTTGGTAACTCCCCAGCGCGGGTAATCATGAGAAGCGGGGACGTCCCAGGTGATGAATTGGCGGGCCGTGGCTTCGTCCTGATACACAGTGACTGAAGGCGCGTTTGGCTTGCACTGGGCAGGGGTTTGCGTAATAACCGGAAGACGTGGGTCAGGACAACCAACGGGAATATCACTCCCTTGCACGATGGGGTCGTTCCAGTCTTCCATTTTGTCCCGTCGGGCACACTTGAGCTGATCACTGGCGTCGTCAATAATAAGCTAGTGCGGCCGACGCCACTGGCCATTAATCCGTGAGCGATGAACCGCGCTCTTCATGTTTTGCAGCCCCTGGTTTTGCCGCAGCTCAAGGAACTGGATGGGAACCGGTGTGTCGCTGTCAAGATAGGTCACATTGGTGTTTGTCAGGGTCAGCCGGCACAAGCCGGTATCAGCAAATCCACTGATGTCCTGCCTGGGTATGGAAAAAGTTCCCCCGTTGACCCGCAGGGTTTTCAGCCCCTGAACATTTGCACAACTGGCCAGGTCAAGCCCTTTACCTGACAGGGTTACCTCTTCCACGGTTGTTCCAGGGGGGATGTCAGCACAGCTACTGGATGATTTATCCAGCACAAGCCTGTTCAATTTTTTTGGCAAGTGATGCAGATTACGCAGGTGAGTGCCCGCCAGGTTCAAATCCCTGATCTTGCTATCCGGCCCAAAATCAGGCAATTCATTCAAGTCTGTATCAGAAAGGTCTAGCGTTTCCACAAACCCCAAACGCGCCAACAGGCCCGGGTCCAGGTGCTGAAGTCCTGATAATGAAAGCACTTTCAGACGCTTCATGTTAGCCAAAGCAGCGATGTCTTCATTGCCTAATGCATCCGCAGAGCAATCGAGCTTTGTCAGCGTACGCGGGTTGTTATTTGCGTTTTTATTCAGGCACTGTTGCAGTGCCGCGGGCAATCCATCAGTGGCTTTTACGGGTAATGGGCAGGAAACAAGGAAAAGCAAACTCAGAGACAAGACAGCAAAGCGGCAAACAACCATGATGACAGCACCTCGACAGCAAAGAAAATAAAAGCGTGCGGATTGAATGAATAGCCCACTCCCTTGCTTCTGAAGTGCACAAATAGCCAAGCCGCAGATACAAAAATATATCAATTGATAGATTTGATCAAGTACTTTTTTGGGGAAGCGAGACGAATTGCCCAAAATTTCATCAGTTTGCAAACTGACTCACGCCCCGCCCGCACCCCAATTCAAGAAAAAATACGCCAAATGATGCTTTTCCCCGGCTTTTGCCTGTCCTGACATGCCCGAAGGTGAGTGCCATTCCGGACGGGTTAATAACCGGGCGCAGTTAAGCGGGAAACAAAAAAACCGGCAGCGGCCGGTTTTTGGACGGGGTTGGGCGTGCGCCCGGTTTGGGATGCTGCAGCCCTCAGGTGAAGCCAGCCCCGCTCAAGCCGTTAACCAGGGTCAGGTATCAGGGATTAAATCAGACATTAAAACGGAAGTGCATGATGTCGCCTTCATGGACAATGTAGTCCTTGCCTTCCAGGCGCAGTTTGCCGGCGTCCTTGCAACCTTGTTCGCCACCGTATTTGATGAAGTCGTCGTAAGCCATGGTTTCGGCGCGAATAAAACCTTTTTCGAAGTCGGTGTGAATGACACCGGCGGCCTGCGGCGCGGTGGAACCCCGCTTGACAGTCCAGGCCCGCACTTCTTTTTCTCCAGCGGTAAAGAAGGTTAACAGGTCAAGCAGCGAGTAGCCGGCGCGGATAACCCGGCCCAAGCCGGGTTCGTCCAGGCCCAGATCAGCCATGAATTCGGCCTTGTCGGCATCATCCAGTTCGGCAATTTCAGATTCGATGGCCGCGCACACGGGCACGACCTGGGCGCCTTCGGCTTCGGCGTGCTGGCGGATCTGGTCCAGCAGGGGGTTGTCGGAAAAACCGCTTTCGTCCACATTGGCGATGTACATCATGGGCTTGGCGGTGATGAAGTTGAATTCGCGGATGATTTTTTTTTCGGCGCTGTCCAGGTCCAGCGCGCGGATGGGATTGCCTTCACTGAGTTGAGCCACAATTTTCTCCAGCACCGCAGCCCGGGCTTTGGCGTCCTTGTCGCCGGATTTGCTTTGCTTGCGCGCCTTGTCCAGGCCGCGTTCGGCGGATTCCAGGTCGGCCAGGGCCAGTTCGGTGTTGATGGTTTCGGCGTCTGAAACCGGGTTGATGGCGCCATCCACGTGCACCACATCAGGGTTTTCAAAACAGCGCACCACCTGCGCGATGGCATCGGTTTCGCGGATGTGGGACAAAAACTGGTTGCCCAGGCCTTCGCCTTTGGAGGCCCCGGCCACCAGGCCGGCAATGTCCACAAATTCCATTACGGTGGGCAAAACGCGCTCGGGCTTGACGATGTCAGCCAGCGCTTGCAGGCGCGGGTCAGGCACTTCCACCACGCCCACGTTGGGTTCAATGGTGCAGAAGGGGTAGTTGGCCGCTTCGATACCGGCTTTGGTCAAGGCGTTGAAAAGGGTCGATTTGCCGACGTTGGGCAGGCCGACGATGCCGCATTTGAAACCCATGGCTGTGTCCTGTGATAGGTGATCTGGCGAATGACGCCAAAGAATAAAAAATCAAGCGCCGAATTGTAGCAGAAACCTCACCGCCACTGGCTTTTTTGCCCGGTATCAGTCCCGTTTCAGGCCAATTTTGCCGGTGATGATTTGATACAGCATTTTCCAATCGCCCATAAAACTGTAAAGCGGGTACTGGAAGGTGGCGGGCCGGTTTTTCTCAAACACAAAGTGCCCGATCCAGGCAAAGCCGTAACCCACCAGTGGCAACAGCCATAACAGCACATAACGCCCGCTGACCAGGGCGTAGGCCAACAGGCCAAGCACGGCCAGTGATCCGATGACATGCAGCAACCGGCTGACCGGATGACGGTGTTCGCTGAGGTAAAACGGGTAAAAGTCCGAAAAACTCGTAAAGCCTTGTTTGTTATCGGGTTTTTCCTGCATGAGTGCTTCCCTCTGCTGCCAGTAATGGCTTGATTTTAGCGCAATCAGCCCCATAACGCCGTCATGTTGATGAATTACCACGAACCCCTGTTTCGCCCGCCTTCGGAAGGCAACAGCCTGATCTTTCAGGTGACGCTTGGCTGCAGTTTCAACCAATGCAGCTTCTGTGCCATGTACAAGACCAAGCAGTACACGGAAAAGCCGCTGAAAGAAGTGCTGGCCGAGATTGACCGCATGGCTTTTCTGGGTTCACGTATCGAAAAGGTGTTTCTGGCCGATGGCGATGCACTGAATCTGCCCACGGAGCATTTGCTCAGGATTCTGGAACGGCTGAACGCCCGTTTTCCTGCCCTGCGGCAGATTTCCAGCTATGCCCTGCCCAATAATCTGAAGAAAAAATCAGCCCAGGAACTGGCGGCCTTGCGCCAAGCCGGGCTTTCACTCATTTATTATGGCATAGAGACCGGATCCCCCGATCTGCTCAAACGCATCACCAAGGGCGCCACGCGCGAGGTGATGATCGCAGGGCTCAACAAGGCCAGCGATGCCGGATTGAAAATTTCCGCCACCGTGATCCTGGGCCTGGGCGGCAAGGAATTCTGGCAAGACCACATTGCCGGTACCGTGGATTTGATCAATCAGACGCGACTGGATTACCTGTCCACGCTGCAGTTGTTTCTGCACGACAGTGTGCGGGAGGAATTCATCACCAAATTCGAAAAACGCGGCGGGGTTTTTGTGCCCCAGGACGACGAAGGCATGCTGCAGGAACAGTACCACCTGATTGCCGGTATTGAGCCGGCCAGGTCACTGGAATTCCGCTCAAATCACGCCTCTAACGCCCTGCCTCTGAAAGGTCGCCTGCCCGATAACAGGGATGAGCTGCTGAAACTGGTGGAAGCCGGACGAGAGGGGAAAATTCCCTTGCGCCCCCTGCACTACCGGGCCATGTAGAAGAATAGCAAAAACTTGTCAATCCAGCTCGTCAAGAATCTCATCGGCCATTTTGCAGGCAGCCTGCAAGTTGTCCTTGTCCGAAGCTGAAGCACTGGCGGCAATTTTCTGCATTTTCTGGGTCAGTCCCATGATCTTGTTCATATCACCACTGGCCACCACTTGCATCATCTTGCTTTTGATTTCTTCCTGCTTGGCTTTTAGTGACTCCTCATCGCAACTGGAGCCGCAGCCGCCGAGCAATATCATCAATACGGCGGCCAAGGCCAAGCCTGAACCTTGCTCCCGGTAATCCATGATTTTCCCTCTCTTTCTCGTTGTGGAAAGCCCAGCCTACCGCAGTCATGCCTTTCACTCAAGACCAGTTAACCAAGATAAGCACATGAAAAAAGGATCACTGCAAAGCCAGGCGCCAACAGGATAAATTTTTCACTAGCGCCACTGAACATAAAACCGCACCCCTTGCCGGGCAAGGAACGACTCGGCTTTTGGGCCTTTAAGCATGGCACAGGTGGAAAGCACACCAGCCTGCGTGGCCAAACCCGAAATGACAGTCACAGTGGACGGACCATTGGCCACTGGCCAGCCGGTTCGCGGATTCAACACATGCCCCAGAACCTTGCCTCGTCGATCAACGGCAAAACGCTTTGTGTCCCCACTGGTGGCAACCGCCCCACGTACCAGGGAAATGCGTTGAATGACTTTTTTCCTGTTTGTGTCCATGGCTTCTACGCCAATTTCCCATGGACGCCCGCTGGAACGAGGCCGGTGGGCATTGAGATCACCACCAAAATTAACCATCAAACCGCCCCGTGGTACGTGTTTACTCAATAACATCGCGGTTCGATCCACGGCATATTCCTTGCCAATGCCACCGAGATCCAGAGAAACCCCTTCAGGCAACCGGATCCGGTTGCCTGCCAGCTCCACTTTATCCCAACCAACGTATGCTTTTGCTTCCTTTAGCCTGCTTCGCGGTGGAGGTGGCGTCTTGCCATCAAAACGCCACAACCGCATAAACCCACCTATGGTGATATCCAAAAGGCCATCGGTAGCCCGCCAGCTGGTATCGGCAAAGCGCATGAGTGACAAGGTTTCCGGATCCAGCTCCACCCAGTGGCCATGACTGCGGTTAATATGGCCGATCATACTTTCGCTCAGAAATCGGCTGTATTTTTCTTCCACTCGCCATGCTTCCTGCGCCGCCAAACTGGTTAGCTCCAGCGCTTGATCTTTACTGCCAACCTGAAGCCATACTTCACATGGGCTTTTCATGGCTTCGAACCTGCCAAGCCATAAGCCTGGTTCCACTTCATCAATAAATGGCTCAACCCGTTCGGCCACCAGACTGCCTACCAATTCTTCTGGTAACCCACAGTGATGACATACATTTTCACTGATGGAAACAAGTCGTGTAGTCGCTGGTCACCAATGGCTTCAGCCGGATGAGAATCGCCTTCCTGACGGATTTGCTCAAGGTTCAGGGAAAATGACGCCTGGGCCGAAAGGTGATAACCCAGCTTGATCCCTGCTGTCCGTGTTGTCATATCAGCCAAACGGTAGTCAGCCGAGGCATAGTCCGGTAGTGGGTCCCCTTCGTTAAGACTCAGCCGGTAAAAATCAGCCTTGCCCTGATCGCTGTGACGAACGTGCGGCACCAAATAAAGGTGCTTTCCGATATTCAGGTGGTACTTCAAATCCAGGGTATTGGTCTTGATCCCCCAGTCATCCCAGTAATAGCGGTAAGACAAATGCAGTGAATCATTACCAATGGCAGTCACCAGGCTTGTCATCAAAGTTTGTCGCAGGCGGCTGTCCGGCCGCTTTTCCCACAGGTAGTCGACAGGAAGTCCCTCCGAGTCGACCACGCTGATCACTTTATACGGGTCACTCAGATAGCCATTCGAGGCGCTGATTGAATAATTGGCACTCAGCAAAGTGTGGCGATTCAGAACCCGGGTTACCCCGACAAGTCCTTCCAGAGAAGCCTTGCGTTCGCCATCAAAAAAATCATCGTCGTCATATCTTTCGTCTTCGTCATCATCATCATCGTCGTCATCATCCTTAAGCAGGGAATCGGCTAACAGCAAGCGCCCAGACGGGCTGGTCAAGGTATCAAAAATTGAACCAAATTCTGGTCGCAGGCCGCCTTTGGGACTGATTACGTCATAACTGAGCCCCACGGACGTAGTGAGCGTGGTTTGCCCATTGTCAAAGTCCTTCAAATAGGAATACCCAGCCCCGACCGACAAGTAATCCCGTTCTATGGAAAAACTCCCGGTGGCTTCATAGCGGGAATCGTCATTTAACGGTTTCCCTCTGGCAATACTGACTGCCAAACGTTGATCACTGAAATTGGGATCAAGAGGCGTTTTCCCGGCTGGTACAGTAAAACTGGGAAACTCCTGCGGCACACTGGCTGCCAAAGCCCCGTTTGGTGATGCTCCCGTCAAAGAATCATAGACAAAGGTATAGCGAAAAAAGTCATTTGTATCATACTGACGAGTCAGAATAACGATCGGTTCAATTATAGAAACACGATCTTGTCCTTCGTTGTCTGTTTCCTGATAACTCATTACGGAGCTGTCAAGCAGCCAGTCCTCAGCATGCAGCTGAGTTGATGCCAGCAAGCTGGCCACAGCCAGCCCTATTTTCTTGTTCAATTGCATCCGCAACCTCCTCCCCCAACGCTTTTGCCACCCGTGGCAGCTTCTTTACTGAAATAAATATGTTCATCAAGAAACTCTTGACTCGGTGAAGGTACCATCTGCATGTCTGATCTGGCCAAAGTCTTGCGCTGCCAGGGCTTTACCTGCTCCGGCTTGAAGTGATTGCAGGCCAGCAATGCCAAACTTGCGGCCAGGACAAAAACTATCTGCATACGTTGTTTCATCGATACTCCCTCCATTATTTCGACTGTTGACTATAAAATAAACCCATGATGTTCACCACCCAAGGCAATGGCTACTCGGTTTCCGGTCGATCCAGGGTCGTTGCTATGAGCTCCTCCAGAGGAGCCGCATCCTGCTGGCGGAATCCGGTATGCTTTTTTACAACTCGGCCTGTCCGGTCAATGAGCACTCCACTGGGCATACCCTTGATCCCAAAATATTCAGCCACTTCGCCCTTGGGATCATGAAAAACGGGGAAACTCGTGGACATTTGCTCTAAAAAACGGTTCATGTCATGGATTTCTTCATCGACACTCACAGCCAGAACCCGAAAACCGTTTTTTGAAAATTTTTTATTCTGCTTTTCAAGCCAGGGAAATTCATATCGGCAGGGACCACACCAACTGGCCCAGAAGTCCAGCCAAATCACCTTGCCCTTGTAGTCTGAAAGCCGCTTTTTTACCCCGTCTGGACTCGTTAGGATAATGTTCCAGTCATCTTGCCCAAGCCTTGAACCCTGCTTGATTTCAGCAATTGCATCAGCCACAAACAACAGGCCAAGAAAAGACAAAGCAGCAAATAGTTTTTTCATATTAACTCCTCGGTAGCAATACAAGCAATTGATTGAAAATTAATTTACACTATAGTGACAGATGCGCTTGACTGGAAGGGCTGGCAGTTGAAAGCATAAACTATTTTCTCAAATGTGATTTATTTCACACTCTTCATCAGGTGACACGTGAACCAGTCGTCCGTGATTCGTGATCACGGCCATTGAGAACATAGTTAATGGCTTATTCTGTGCGTGAAAAGGACAAAAATTGTCACCAAAACGCATCATTGCTCATCGATTCAGGACTGAGGGAAAACCCAAACTGTGACTGTTTTCACACCGGGCCTTAAACAAACCCGGAATATTCATAAAGCGCAAGGATTGAGCTATGATGACCAATCGAATCAAACAAAAAACAGAGGTGCATGAAACTGCTTGTTACCATTATCGGCTTAATTATCACTGGGCTGACAGTCGGCTCAAACGTCAGAACCGCTTCTGAAGAAGATACCATCTCAGTGCTTCGGGAGCATGGCCAAAAAAGCCCGCTGGCCTATGAGCTGGTGGAATCCCTGACCACCGAAATCGGGCCGCGCCTGGGCGGCAGCGTCAATGATGCTCGTGCGGTGGATTGGGCACAAACCAAACTGAAGCAGCTCAACTTTGATCGTGTCCACACCGAAGCGGTGACTTTTCCCCGCTGGGTACGCGGCATTGAACAGGCAGAAATCACTGCGCCCTTTCCACACAAGCTGGCCATCACCGCCCTGGGTGGCTCTGGCCCCACGCCACCTGGTGGCCTTGAGGCAGAAATCATCGCTTTTGCCAACCTGGAACAACTGAAAAAGGCGCGTAAAAAAGACATCGCCGGCAAGATCGTTTTCATCAACCAGCCCATGCCCCGCTTTCGTGACGGCCATGGCTACGGCCAGACGGTGGGCGTGCGTTACATGGCTTCACAACTGACGGCGGAAAAAGGCGGCAAGGCCGTGTTGATTCGCTCCATTGCCACGGACAACAACCGGTTGCCGCATACGGGCGTCATGAAGGTTTCCCCCGAACAGCCGGGCGTGCCCGCTGCGGCGCTTTCGGTGCCTGATGCCATTTTGCTGGACAACATGCTGAAGCGAAACCGGCCGGTGACCGTCAAGCTCGTGCTGGGCAGCCACTGGGACGGCCAATACACCTCGCAGAATGTCCTTGGTGACATCATCGGCAACGAAAAGCCGAACGAATTTGTGCTGCTGGCCTGCCACCTGGACTCCTGGGACCTGGGCACCGGGGCCATCGATGATGGCGCCGGTTGCGCCATTATGATGGCCGCCGCGGCACACATCAAGGCGCTGGGGCTTAAACCCAGGCGCAGCATCCGGGTGTTGCTGGCGGCCAATGAGGAATACGGGCTGGCCGGCGCCAAAGCTTACGCCAAGGCCCATCAGCACGACGCGAAAAAACACGTTATTGGCGGCGAGTCGGATTTTGGCGCAGGCACAATCTACCGTTTCGACTCGCACGTGGCGCCGAAGGCCTTTGGATTGATGGATCAGGTGGCGCAAGCCATTGCGCCTTTAGGTGTCATGCGAGGCGATAACAATGCCCACGGCGGGGCGGACATTTCTACGCTAAAAAAACTCGGCATGCCGGTGGTGGACATGCAGCAGGACGGCAGCGATTATTTTGACTACCACCACACCGCCAACGACACCTTGGACAAAATTCAGCCCGAAGCCATGGCCCAAAACGCAACGGTGTGGGCCTTGTTTGCCTGGCTGGCCGCCAATTACCCCGGTGATTTTGGCTGGTTTGCCGAACAGTCATGATCTTCCACTGAACCTTCAGTCCTGAACGCATGAGCCAGCGCGACACCAATAAAGACAAGCAAAAAACCGAGGCCCAAAGCAGCCCGGGATCTAAAACCGTGCCCATCAACCGGGTACGCATCGCCGGCTACACCATTTTGCGCGAAATCGGCCAGGGCGGTATGTCCATTGTCTACCTGGCCGAACAAAAATCGCTCAAGCGGGAAGTGGCCATCAAGGTGCTGAAAAAAAACGTCGCCAATGACCCGGAGGTGGCCAGTCGATTTCTGCACGAAGCCAAAATCATCGCCAAGCTGGATCACCCGCACATCGTCAGCATTTACGAAGTCGGCCACACCGAGGACGGTGATCCTTACTACAGCATGCCCTATTTGCGTTATGGCGACCTGAGTCAGGCCTCGTTCAAGTTCGACAAGGACATCAAACACCTGATGTTCGGTGTCTGCGAAGGCCTGGCGTATTCCCATGAACACGACGTGATTCACCGCGACCTGAAACCGGCCAATATCCTGTTTGACCATTTTGGCAATGCCCAGGTGGCCGACTTCGGCATTGCCTTGTCACGCAACAGCAAACGCTGGACCAAACAGGAACACATCATTGGCAGCGCCTGTTACATGAGCCCCGAACAAGCACTGTCCAAGCCGGTGACCCAGGCTTCCGACCTCTATTCCCTGGGCACCATCCTGTATGAACAACTGACCGGCTCGCCACCGTTTGTGAAAGACGATGACCTGTCCACGCTGGTGGCCCACATCAACGAGCCCGTGCCACGCCTTCCGCCAGAAAAAGCCCACTGGCAGCCGGTGATCGACAAGGCACTGGCCAAACACCCCGAAGACCGTTTTTTCAACGCACTGGAATTCAAGAACGCGGTGCAACAGGTATCGCCCGGTTTCACTCATGCCTTGGGCAATAGCTTCAAGCGCCATAAAAAAATAGCCGCAGGTCTGGCGCTGTTACTGGTGGGTCTTGTTGCCAGCCTGACCTTCTGGCCAACCTCTACGCCCACCACAGCTGACCCGGTCGAACTGACGACTCACCCTTCAAACAGCGCAGCAAACGCTGCCCAGCAGGCAGCACCCGACAGGCTGGTGCCAGCTGCCAACCACCGCACTGAGGGCACTCCGAGCTTGCCAGACAAGCTGGACAGTCTGGAACTGGCCGAAGCCACCGTCCCGGCCACAACTAACGCCGACGAGGACATGACCGGGACTACCAGCTCGGATGAAACAGGTGCAAACAGCCCGAAATCTGCGACAGACACCGAAGAGCCTGCCGCAGACACCACGCCACGGGCCGAAGACATCCTGTCAGGACTTGGCAGCGCAAAACTCACACCCAAACAGGCCACAACACTCATCTCCGCAGGCTTCCAGAAGATCAAGGAAAAACGGCTGACGCGCCCGGAAGGCGACAATGCTTTTGCCTATTTCACCGAAGTACTCAGTAGTTACCCGGGCAACAAGCGGGCCACCCAGGGCGTGCAACTGGTGTTCAATTACTACCTTGATAAAACCCGCGCTGCCCTGACCGCGGGCAACGACAAGGCCGCTGCCGACTATGCGGCCAAGCTCAATGGCCTGTATGCGCAATCCGGGCTGTACAGCACCTCAAAAACCCTGCGCGACGAACTGCTGCACGCCGCCGAAAAACGCATCACCTGGCACCAAAAGCGCTACCAGCCGGGGCCGGCCGAAACCGTGCTGGCGATACTGGCCCAGGCGCTGCCGGATCAATACCCCGCTCTTGAAGCACTGCAGACCCGCGTCTCGGCCATTCCCCGCCCGGGCCAGTTGCTCAAAGACGCCAAGGGCGTCAGTACCGTGTTCATTCCCGGCGACGCTGCCAGTGGGGTTGGCGCCTTCGGCCTGATGCCACACGAAGTCACGGTGGCCGAATACGCCCGCTTTGCCAAAGCCACCAGCCGCAAGGCCTCGCGCTGCCAGCACAAGGCGGTCTTCAAACCTTTCAGCAGCAAACTATGGCATAAACCACCGTTCAAACAAGGCCCGCAAAACCCGGTGATTTGTGTCAGCTGGGAAGACGCCAGCGCCTACGCCAACTGGCTGTCTGAAAAAAGCCGGCACCGCTATGCGCTGCCGGACAAAAAGCACTGGCTGTCGCTGCAACGCTGGAAAACCCAGGGCAACACGCCATGCGAAAAAGGCAACGTGGCGGGCAAAGAAACCGGCGCCTTGCGCACCCAAGGTGAACCGTGGGACTGCCGCGACAACCATGTCTTTACCGCACCGGTCAGCCGCTTTGGTCATAACCCGCTGGGCGTGGGAGGTATCTGGGGCAACGCCGCAGAATGGGTCAGTGACTGCGGAAAAGTGCCCGACAATGCCGGCAAGCAATGGCTGAAAAAATTCAAGCTGGTCAAGGACAAGGGCTGCCCACGCCAATATGCCGGCAATTCCTGGCTGGATGGCAAAACCATCACCCCCATGCAAACACGAACTACCTTGCCGGGTCAGGCTTTCACCCACGTGGGCTTCCGGCTGATTCGCGTCCTGGACTAACCCATACCCCAACCCACCATCAACGGCTAGTCGTATCAGCGCATAACGGTCTATTCTTTCCCCACTGCAATAACCCTCACTGCCCATTGTCAGCGGCACGGCCATGGCCGAAATCTCACCCCATTTTCTCAATCATTCCGGCCTAGCCAGAAAAACATGACTTCTGGCCTGTTTTCAGGCTCCCGCTGCGGGACTAACATGCCGCAGAACATTGTGTCATAAACAGCCCAAAGCGCATGCCCTTGAATCCGTCTAAAAGACCTCTCAAGCCGTCCTGCCTGGTCAAGCACCACCTGAACCACACTTTGGCCTTGCTGCTGGCAATGGGAACGGCTCATTCGGCCTCCTCCAGCCAGGCAGCGAACACACCAACCCATCAGGCCGATCCCATCCGTGTGCCGCTGGTGCAGGGTAATTACCGCATCGATGGCGTCATGGATGAGCCCCTGTGGCAAAAAGCCGTGTTCATTGACTTGCCTGTGGAAGTCGGCCCAGGCATCAACGTGCCGGCTCCACAACACACCACGGCCTACCTGGTGGACACCGGTCAGGCCTTGCTGGTGGGGTTTCGCGCCCATGACACCGAACCGGAAAAAATCCGCGCCTACCTGCGCGATCGCGATGCCCTGTTTGGCGATGATTACGTGGGCCTTATTCTCGACACCTACAATGACAATGTGCGCGCGCTGGCATTTTTCGTCAATCCGCTGGGCGCTCAGGCCGACCTGATTCGCGATGACAGCAACGGCAGCGAAGATGCCTCCTGGGACGCCATCTGGAACAGCGCCGGGCAAATCACAGACCATGGTTATGTGGTGGAAATGGAAATTCCCTACACCGAGCTACAAATGCCGCCGGCCCGGGGTGAAAAAACCTGGGGCATTGCCTTTAGCCGCAGCCTGCCACGCGACCTTCGCCATCAGCTCATGGATCACCCGCTGGATCGCGACAATTCCTGCTTTCTGTGCCAATCGAAGCGCTTTCGTGGTTTTGCCAATGCCCAGCGTGGACGGGATCTGGAAATCACCCCTAGCCTCACGTTCAAGGCCATCCAGGAACGCCCGCAAGCCGATGGGGATTACGCCGGGGTGGACACGGATCTTCAGCCCAGCCTGGACATCAACTGGGGCATCAGCCCGAACCTGACCCTGAATGCCACCATCAACCCGGATTTTTCCCAGGTGGAAACGGATTCGGCGCAATTGAATGTGAACGAAACCTTTGCCCTGTTCTTCCCGGAAAAGCGACCTTTCTTCCTGGAAAACGCCGATTATTTCCGTACCCGGTTAAACCTGATTCATACGCGAAACATCGCCAACCCGGATTATGGACTGCGGCTGGTGGGGAAAACCGGCACCAATGCCTGGGGCACTTTTCTGACCAATGATAACCTGACCACCGTGTTGCTGCCCGGCACCTTTGGTTCCGAGCTGGTGTCACTGGAACGGGAAAGCCTGAATTTTGCCGGCCGCTTTCGTCATGACCTGCCCAATTCTTCCACCGTCGGTGGGCTGCTCACCCACCGCAGCGCGGCCGGTTATCGCAACAGTGTTATTTCGGCCGATAGCCGCTATCGCTGGTCTGACAGCATCACCTTCAGCGCCCAGGTGGCACATTCGGAAACCCACAATCCGCCTGAAATTACCGAAGGCTCTGATCAGGACGACACGCTACAAGGCAATGCCCTCTATGCGGCTTTCCAGCACAACACTCAACACTGGAACAACCGCTTTACCTACCGTGATTTTGACCGGGATTTCCGCGCTGACCTGGGCTTTATCACTCAGGTGGGTTACCGTAAAACCACCTTCGACAACCGTTACAGCTGGTTTGGAGCCCCCGGCAGTTGGTGGCATCGCATCAACGCCTTTGCCGATTGGGATTACAGCCAAACCGAAGACCATCGCCTGCTTGAAAATGAAATCCGTACGGGTGCTTTTGTGAACGCACTCAAACAGAGTCATGCCGGCCTGTTTGTGGTGCAGCGCAAACAACTGTGGAATGATGTGTATTATCGCACCCGCAATCTGGGTTTTGAATCCGGCATCCAACCGTCGGCCCGCTGGCGTCTGGGCCTGGGCCTGCGCCACGGCGATGCCATTGATTTTGCCAACGACGCCCTGGGTAAACAGGACAACATCAACCTGCGACTTTCAGCCAATCTGGGCATTCATTTCAGTGGCAGCCTGAAGCATAGTTTTCGCCGCCTGCGGCGTGATGGCAGCACGGTGTTCATTGCCAACCAGACCGATGCCCGCCTTTCCTGGCAGTTCGATATTCGCCAGCGCCTGCGCCTGGCCCTCATCCACACCCAATTGAACCACAACCCGGCGCTTTATACC
>JALWKC010000118.1 GCA_026996795.1 Lysobacterales bacterium
GTGGGCACCTGAATAAACTCGATCCCGCGCATCCAGCAAGCGGCAGCAAAGCCGGTCATGTCGCAGACCACGCCCCCGCCCAGCGCCACCAGCACGCCATCACGCGTCACCCCGTTTTCTGCCAGGTGATCCAGGATTCGCAGCCACTGTCGGGGCGTTTTGTGTTCTTCACCGTCGGGCAGAATAAATGCCGTACTTTGTGCAGGCCCGGCCTGACCAACCGCATTCAGCAGCGTTTCTCCATGCAATGGCCAGACCGTCTCATTGCTGATAAGGGCCACTGGCCGGCCAGCCAGCCTTGCTGCCAGGATGTCGCTGGCCTGACCTGCGGTCAGATCGTGGCTCAGCACCACCGGATAACTGCGCTGACCCAGGGGAATGGTCACAAGGCGTTCAGACTCGGCTGTTTTCATGCAGGCTCCAGAGACGGTTGGCTTGCGCCGGGCGAACAAATCGCGCCTGTGCGGCAAGGGGTCAGAAAGGATTTACGCGCCAGGGGTTCCGCAAGAGCAGAGCGGAATCAATAGACCAGGCGCAGGCTCGGGTCCCCCAGAATGGTAATGCCAGCCAACACGTCTTGCAAGTGCTGTGCGTTTTTGCCAGAGCCATTCAGCAACTTGGCTTTGGCCCGCACCAGGGCTTGGCCCACGCTCTGCCCCTGGCTCAGCCCGGACAGGAACTGGGCCCGCAACGCCAGCTCGATTTTGGCATCCGTAATGGCCGTGGCGCCCACGGTGAGGACAGCGCCATTTGCCGCGTTCAGCAAAGCTTCCGACAGGGAAACAAACAGCGGCGACACGGCGTAGTTGTTCCAGCAGCCCCACTGAAACCACATGGACAGGCCGTCATTTTCCAGTGCCTGCACCTCGCCACTGCTGAGAAAACCCTGTGCTGACCACTGGGTGGCGCTGGAGTGGCCCAGGTATTCCACCAGCAACGGGCTCTGACTCAGGCTGTGCCTGAAGTCGGCCCGGGCTTCGGGCTGATTGCCGTCAATCCGTTGCTGATTCCAGGGCATGGGCAACACGGGCTGTTGCCGGTCTGCCAGTTCGGAAAAGTCGGTGTCCCCGTCATTGGCATCGGTCAACATGACACTGCTGATGGCCGCCTGGCTGGCGGCTTTCTGTTCAAAAGTCAGGGTTTTGTCTATCAAGGTCTGCAATTCATTCAGGGTGCGCACGGGCCAGCGGCCAACGGCCACTTCGGGCACCCCATCGGCATCAATGTCACCAAAACTGGCGTCCACCGGCGCATAGCGCACGTACTGGCTGGTGGCTGCGTACAAACCGGGTAACACTGCCGTTTGTCCCAGACCGAGTTTGTCCTGGTAGTCATAGCTGTCGGCCCCCACCAAAAGAATGTTATCAATTGGGTGTGTGCCTGCCGCTTCGGCAATGAAATCACGCAGGGCGTTGGCATCCACAATGCCGTTACTCAACTGATGGTAGATGTCATCCACTGAGACCACACTCACCGTGTGCCCCTGTTGCTGACGGCGCAAAACCCACGGTTGCAGGGCATCCATAAACTGGGGTGCGGTGATCACGAGCAAGTCGGTGCCGGCACTCAGGTCAATATGGCCAATGGCAGCGGGACGTATCACCGGGCGGTTGAAAGCATTGGCAGCCACCAGCCAGGTTTCTGCCAGGCTTTGGGGACGTAGGGTGAATACCTGTTCCGGAGTGCCAGTGTCCGCATTTGAAGCCGGCGTGACTCGCCATAAGCGTTGTTCTGATTGCTGGTAGGCGACCACGTCTGCCTGGCCTGCCAGCCGCAAGGACCGGCACGGGCCCAGCTGGCACAGTTGACTCACACCGCTGTCAAAGGAGTGACGATAAAGGATATCGTCGGCCAGTGGCTGGGCATCGTTGTCGCGTTTTCTGGGAAAGTTCACCTGGCCACTGGCAAGCACCTGCTGGCTGTCGATAGCGGAGACCCCCCCGATAGCAAAGGCGTCCAGGTAGTTCAGCTCATACGCCACGCCGGTATCGGCAGGGAAGCGCAATTTCAGGGTGTTTTCCCCTGCTTGCAAGACACCGGCTGGTACCTGCCCAATCAGGTTTTGCTGACCCATGCCTTCGGCCAGCGCGTCCAGGATTGGCACGCCGTTAATGGCCACTTGCAGGTGGTGATCCTGAATCACACCCGGCCAGTCGGTCATGGTCCATAAGCTCACCCGCAAGGCATAAGGCTGATTGGCGTCCACATTCTGCAACGTAAAGTTCAGGCTGTCAGTCACCGCTTGCGACCGAACCAGGTAACTGCGCCAATACCAGGGATCGGCCTGGGTATCCGGTGAGGAAAAACTGTAGGCTGCGTCTTCTTCAAACACCGTGTGCTGCCAACCGGCAAACTCGCCGGTGCCCGCTGGCACGTCATTTGGCGATAAACTGCCCATGTGCTCACCCAACATGGCACTGCCCGATGACAGGCGATAGGCCTTCTGGCTGCTGTAAAGGGTTTTATGCTGGCTGGCAATAAATTCAAAGTAGTCACCGGATCGAATCACACCGTTGTGTTGCGGGTTATACACCACCGGCACTGCCTGGCCATCGGCAGACAGACGCAAGCCGGCGGAATCCATTCCGGTGTAGTCATAACCCAATGCGTTCAGCTCATCGAAAGACACCCGGTAAACCCCGGCCTGATCGGTGACCAGATCCAGTTCCGGTACGGCCTGTTGTTTCTGCCAGTCAGCTCGCTGGCGCAGTACACTCGATGGAATGGCCAGGCTGCCAGGTGTGTTCTCCGGCATACTTTCTGGCTGGCCTGTTGTTCGGCTCAAGCGTTGCACGGCCGGTGAGCCGAAAGGCTGTCCCAGGCGGAAAGGGCCGTGCCAGGTTTGCGCGCCATCCAGCGCCACATCCATGATCCAGACCTCTCGCCAGTCGCCTTGTGGCAAATCCACCGCATAATCCGCACCGGCGATGGTGCCGGTGGTCTTCACGGGCACTTCGGCCAAGAGATGCTCGGGCGAGTCCTGTTTGCTGTCGTAAATGCGAAAAGCCAGATTACCCGCCTCAAAAGCCGTCGACCACTGCAAACGGTAATGCCCGGGCTGAGCTGACAGCAGCACATAGCTGAGGTACACCGGCGTTGGCACTGGTTGGGATTCGGTCACTGCCAGTTCGCACAAGGGACCAAAGGTGTAATTGGCAAAGGATGAATTGCGGTTGCCGGTGTGGTCGACAAAATCAGCCGTGGTGCCACCAGCTGCCGGTGTGCCCGTGACCGCGATGCGCTGTCCGCCAGTGCTCGGCGTAACGGCAATGCGGTAGGTGAGCAGGGCGCTGCTGGCAGGCGGGATGATGCCTGGGTCCCACTCCAGCGTGCCGCTGCCACCGGCCGGTGGAATGGCCAGGCCGCCGGTGCCCGGGGCGGTTCCCTGGCTGACAGTTACTGATCCACCCACAAATGCCAGTTCCGGCACTGCCGGTATCTGGCTGCGAACCACGTCATTATCGGCCGCTGAAAAAGTGACGGGAAAGGCCGTGGGGTTGAAAACTTCGATTTCTATTTCCACTTCCGTGGTTTGCCCCACCACAGGCGGATTGGGGCCTGACCAGAAATTCACCCGCTGGGTCAGATAGGTTTTTACGGGGGCCGAATTTGCGTCAGTGGGCAGGTACCAGCGGAACGTGTCCGCTTCAATGGCATTGCTGGGCACGGGCGTGGGGTTGTTGAAGTTGGCGATAATCACTTCGTTGTAGTTGGCACCGGCTGTGGCGCCACCGGTGCCCTGTTCATTGGCCACCAGCAGGCCGCTCCAGATGCCCATGCCATCACGTAGAAAGTCTGTGCCTGAAGGCTCGCCTCCGGCATCCGGGCCGACCGTGTTGTTCACCCACACATCTTGGCCGCTCATGGTAGCCTGTGTGACCGTGTGGGAATACGCTCCGGTGCGGTTGGTCAACTGGATTTGCGTTTCCAGCGGTGGCGTTCCCGCGGGTAAATTGGGCACGTCAGAGTCAAAATCATGCGTGTTCAACTCGCAGCCGGAGGTCACATAGGGATACACGGTGTGTCGGGCCGAGCTTTGGGTGGGGCCGGGAATGCCGTTGGTGCCAATGGGAATGGGTGCAATCATGTAGGTATTGAATTCCACCCCACCTGCCCCCGGGTCACCATCATGAGCACGCACGCCGAAGGCATTCAGGTCATCGGATGCACCCGCACCGCCGGCAGCGGTTGGCGGATAGGGATACACCACCACCAGCCAATGCCCGGATTGCGGATTAAGCGTGGAGTAGAAGGTTGTCCAGGCGTTGTCCGCCCCTGGGGGACTGACCGCATCACCGAAAAAATAGTTGTAATTGGCCACCGGGATAAAATTGAGCTGGGGATCATAAAGCGTGTAGATATAAAAGCTGTCCCATGCTCCATTGTTTTGATTGTCCCGGTCACCACTGATGTCTGCATTGCCCCCGGCGCCCAGGTCCGCATCAAAAATATCGATCACCAGCTGTGCCGCGCCGGGAGGCACTTCAATACCGACGACATAATACTGATTAAGGCCTGCAGCAGAGACGGTGTATCCACCAAACGAGGTGGGGCTGGCACGGCCATAGGCCTTGATCAGCGCCTGGTGGCCGCCAGCGAAGGCAGGCAGGACCAGAAGGCCAGTCAGCAGAACAACCAGAATAATGTGCCAGTTACAGAACAGAAAAAACTTTCGCATTGCTTGTGCCAAGAGTACTGCTAATTAGGGAATGTTACAAAACAGGATAGATTTAATGGACAACAAGCACAAGGGGGACGTTCAAAAAGAGCCAGAAAACAGGGCTAATCAATCGCCAGTGCTTATCAGAAGGGGACT
>JALWKC010000119.1 GCA_026996795.1 Lysobacterales bacterium
CACGCTAAACTTGTTCATGGACATCGCCCTCCTCGTGAGTTGAATTAACAAGTCTCAACTATGGCACAAAGATGCCGGTTGAGGTTGGGCGGTGTCCATATCATCTGATTGAATCGTGACACGGCATATTGCGGCGTACAATCGTCCATTTCTGCGTTGCGAACCTTCACAATATTAAACTGGCATCAATATAGGCGATGCTCAGCCGTGATGCGCGGTTTGCGCCTTGAACTGAACAATTTTACACTAGAATCTGCTCGCATCAGATTCAATCAGAGCTTCCTTAGCGGCTTTTGACCTGCACTCGCAGCAATTAACGCGGCAACAAAAAAAACCGGTCGGGCCGGTTTTTTTTTGGCTGGCTGATTGCGAGTGGTCAATCGTCGGCGCGGGTGGCCACCAGCAGGTGGCGGATGGTTCGCACCACCACCATGACGGTGGCGTAATCGGCGAGTTTTTCCTGCCGCATCTGTTTGATCATCTTGCGGGTTTCGGCCACTTCGCGGGCCAGTTCCTGGCTCCACTGGCTGACCACTTTATCGCCGCTGGTGTCGGGGTATTTCTGCAGCAGCAAGGTGGCCAGTTGACTGTGCTGTTCGAACAGCTCGTCACGCAGGGCGCCGCGCGCGTGGGCGTGCCAGCGGCCGGTGACGGGCAATTGTTCGATGAGGTTGCGCAGCCAGCCGAGGTTGATCTGTTCGCTGAGGCCAAAATAGACCTGGGCCACGTCCAGCACCGGCTTGCCGGTGGCAAGCGAGATGTCCACCACGTCCAGCGCCGCATGCAGCAAGGGCATTAACGCCAGCTGCTGGGCCAGGGTGTTATCGAAGCCCTGCTTGCGCAAGCGCGCAGCCGTTTTATCCACGGCGGCGAGGTCTTTGGCCGGCATAAACTGGTGGTGATGCTGAATGAAGTCCTGCACCCCGGGCTGGTATTTTTCGATCAGCGCCTGAATGGGCAGTTTGTGGCCATTGCGGTTGAGCATCCAGCGCGTGGCCTGACGCACCAGCCGCCAGACCATGAGGCCGGCATCGATCTGGTGGTCGGGTTTGACTTTCAGGTCATGGTTTTCGATGCCGTGCCACAGGCCTTCGGCATCAAACAGGTTTTCGGTGATGGAAAAGGCCCGGGCTATGGCACCAGCAGGAGCGCCGGTGTCTTCCACCATGCGCTGCATGAAGGTGGCGCCCATGCGGTCGATGATGTGCGATGTGAGCACCGTGGTGATGATTTCCCGCTGCAGGCGGTGGCCGCTGAGGTGGCTTTCATCGACGTTGTGCAAGCGGCTGGGAAAATAATCGCGCAGGCGCGCGGCGATGAAGGGGTCTTCCGGCACGTCGGACGCCAGCAGGTCTTCATACAGGGCAATTTTGCTGTAGGACAGCAACACTGACAGTTCCGGCCGGGTGAGTCCACGGCCGTCGGTCTGGCGTTGTTCCAGCTCCTTGTCGGTGGGCAGAAACTCCAGTTCGCGGTCCAGCAGGCCGCGTTGTTCCAGCACCCGGATCAGGTGTGCCTTGGCGCCCAAGCGTTCGACACTGAGCTTTTCCATGATGCTGAGGATTTGCGTCTGGGTGTAGTTGTTGCGCAACACCAGCTGCGCCACTTCGTCGGTCATGTCCTGCAGCAGCGCGTTGCGCCCGGGCAGATCCAACTCGCCTTGATCCAGCATGGATTTGAGCAGGATTTTGATATTGACTTCGTGGTCGGAGCAGTCCACACCGGCGGAGTTGTCGATAAAATCGGTGTTGACCTTGCCGCCCTTGCTGGCGTATTCGATGCGGCCTTTCTGGGTCAGGCCGAGGTTGCCGCCCTCGCCCACCACACGGCACTTCAGTTCCTTGCCATTGACGCGCAGGGCGTTGTTGGCCGTGTCGCCCACGTCGTTGTGGCTTTCATCGCTGGCTTTGACGTAGGTGCCAATGCCACCATTCCAGAGCAGGTCCACCGGTGCTTTCAGCAGTTCGCGGATCAGGGCCTGGGGCGACAGTTCTTCGGCCTGAATACCCAGCCACTGCCTGACTTCCGAAGACAGGGGAATGGATTTGTCGAAACGTGAATAGACCCCGCCGCCCTTTGAAATGAGTGACTTGTCGTAGTCTTCCCAACTGGATCGGGGCTGTTCAAACAGGCGCTTGCGTTCGGCCCAGCTGCTGGCCGCGTCGGGGTTCGGGTCAAGGAAGATGTGCAGGTGGTTGAAAGCGGCTTTGAGGCGAATGTGTTTGGACAGCAACATGCCGTTACCGAAGACGTCGCCACCCATGTCGCCGATGCCCACTACGTCGAAGTCTTCGTTCTGGCAGTCCACGTCCAGTTCACGGAAATGGCGCTTGACCGATTCCCACGCGCCTTTGGCGGTGATGCCCATGGCCTTGTGGTCGTATCCAGCCGAGCCGCCAGAGGCGAAGGCGTCGTCCAGCCAGAAGCCGTATTCAGCCGCAATGCCGTTGGCAATGTCAGAGAACGTGGCCGTGCCCTTGTCGGCGGCCACCACCAGATAGGGATCGTCTTCATCGTGACGGATCACCTGCGGCGGGTGCACCACCTGGCCGTCGCGCAGGTTGTCGGTGATATCCAGCATGCCGCGAATAAACGTCTTGTAGCAGGAAACCACTTCGTCCATCACCGCCGTGCGGTCACCTTCGGGCAGTTGTTTGACCACAAAGCCGCCTTTGGCGCCCACCGGCACGATGATGGAGTTCTTAACGTTTTGTGCCTTCATCAGCCCCAGCACTTCGGTGCGGAAGTCCTCGAAGCGGTCAGACCAGCGCAAACCGCCACGAGCCACCTTGCCCTTGCGCAAGTGAATGGCTTCCACACGCGGCGAATAAACGAAGATTTCGCGATACGGCACGGGTTTGGGCATGCCCGGCACTTTTCCCGAATCGAACTTGAAGCTGATGTATGGTTTGTGCTGGCCATTTTCGCCAGATTGGTAAAAATTGGTGCGCAGCATGGCCATGATGGTTTCGCGGAACTGGCGCAATATGCGGTCTTCATCCTGCGAGGTCACCGAGTCCAGCAGGCTGTCGATGACGGCATTGATGAGGCGGGTCTGTTTTTTGGGCGTGAACTTGTGTGCCTTGAGGTAGGCTTCGGTGGCGCCGCGCTGGTGCGGTGTCAGGCTTTCCAGTTCCGGGGCCAGGCGCTTGGCCAGGTGGGTCATGCGGCGTTTGTATTGCGCCGGCGACATGGCCCGCAAGCCGGGGTCATGGCGGATCTGGAACAGTTCCACCAGCGCCCGGGCAATGCGCGGCTGGGCGATTAGGGCTTTTTCCATGTATTCCTGACTGAAGGGCACGCCCACCTGGCGCAGGTATTTGGTCAGTGCGCGCAGCAGAACGACCTGGCGCCAGTCGAGACCGGCGCGGATCACCAGTTTGTTGAGGCTGTCGTTTTCAGCCTCGCCATGCACGATTTTGTCAAAGGCGTTCTGGAAATTCTCGCGCACGCGTTCCAGATCCAAATCCTTGCCTTCGGCCAGGGTCAGGTCAAAATCCTGTATCCAGATATTATCGCCTTCGGCCATGCGCAGTTCATAGGGGCGCTCACTAACCACATGCAGACCGAGGTTTTCCAGAATGGGCAGGACAAAACTCAGGGGCATGGTGCTGCCGGAGCGGAAGACCTTGAAGCGGAACAAGCCCTGGCGTTTTTTGCGCGGGCGGTAGAGGCTGGTGACAATATCGCGGCCCTGGGCCAGTTGCGCGGCTTTTTCCACATCGAAAGAGGTCACCCAGGGCGACACGTCTTCCTGCCAGGCCAGGGGGAAGGCCTTGCGGAAACGGCGAGCCAGCGCCAGCCCTTCGGCTTCGCCGTGTTTTTTCACCAGAATGGATTGCAACTCGTCTTCCCAGGAGCGCACCACTTCGGCTATTTTTTCCTCGATTTCTTTCAAATCCGGTTCGCAGGCCTGATCGCTGCTCACATACACCACCGCGTACAGGCGCGCCAGTGGTGATTCGCCCAGAGTAACGGAAAATTCCGGGTTGTCGCCGCACACGGCGTTTTTCAGAATGTCCTGGATCTGATGCCGGACTTCGGTGCTGAACTTGTCGCGCGGAATGTGCACCAGAAAGGAATAGAAGCGTTTGAAGCGGTCCTCGCGCATCATGACGTGCGTGCGCTGGCGGTCCTGCAGGTTGAGGATTTCAAACACCATGCGGTACAACTCGTCCACCGAGCTTTGCAGCAGTTCGTCCCTGGGCAGGGTTTCGATAATGTGCACGATGGCCTTGCCGTTGTGGCTGTTGCTGTCGAAGCCGAAGCGTTTGATGACGGCTTTGACCTTTTCGCGAATGTAGGGAATGTCCCAGGGGCGGGAATTGATGGCCGAGGAGGTGTAGAGGCCGATAAAGCGGTGTTCGCCGGTGATTTCGCCGCCCTCATTGACTTCCAGCACGCCCACGTAGTCCATATGGCCTTCGCGGTGAATTTCCGAACGGGCGTTGGTTTTGGTCAGGATCAGCGCGTCTTCCTGACTGATGCGATCCACTTTGCCCAGCTCCAGCGATTTCACCGAGCGAGCGCGTTCGGTGAGGGCATCGCCGGACAGAATGCCCAGCCCGGTTTCGGACTCGCCCCGCAACAACTTGTCATCACCCGTGTCCTCAATGCGGTAATGCCGGTAGCCCAGCAAAGTGAAATGGTTGTCTTTTAGCCAGTCCAGGAATTTTTGCTGCTGCTTGCGGGTGGTTTTATCACCCAAATCGCCCAGTTTTTCCTTGGCGTCATCCAGCCGTTGCAGCATGGCTTGCCAGTCCCGCACCGCCAGTTTGACCCGCTCA
>JALWKC010000120.1 GCA_026996795.1 Lysobacterales bacterium
TAAGAGTCAAGGCAAAAATCCTGCGTTTTTCCAGGCGCCATCACTCAAAATGGTGCCGCACAGGCAGCTGGGTGCCAGACAACTGGTCTCTGCCTGGGAGAAACGTGTGTTTAAAACCCGCCTGCATTGTGAGAGCCAGATTGCCTCCACAAGCCGGCTTAATACCTGAAGGAAAACCACATGGCAAACGTAACTGTAAAGCAACTGCTCGAATCCGGTGCGCATTTTGGCCACAAGACACGCTACTGGAACCCCAAAATGGCGCCGTACATCTTTACGGCCCGCAACAAGATTCACATCATTGACCTGCGCAAGACCGAAGAACTGTTTAAGGAAGCCCTGAACTTCATCAGCAAGCTGGCCGCACGCCGCGGCAAGCTGCTGTTTGTCGGCACCAAGCGTTCAGCCAGCGAGGCGATCAGGGAAGAGGCTATCCGCAGTGGCATGCCTTTTGTTTCTCACCGCTGGTTGGGTGGCATGCTGACGAACTACAAGACAGTAAAAGAGTCCATCAATCGCCTGAAAGATCTGGAAGCCATGGAAAAAGACGGTCGCATGGAGCGGTTGATCAAAAAAGAACAACTGAAATTGCGCCGCGAAAAGGAAAAGCTGGAAAAAAGCCTGGGTGGCATCAAGAACCTGAATGGCCATCCCGATGCTCTGTTCGTGATTGACACCCGCAATGAAGCCATTGCCATCAAGGAAGCCAATAAACTGGGCATCCCCGTTATTGCCATTGTGGACACCAACAACTCCTTTGAAGGGGTTGATTATGTGATTCCGGCCAACGACGACGCCATGAAAGCGATTCGTCTGTACGCGACCACGGTTGCTGATGCGGTGCTGGAAGGGCGTGCCTCCATGCCTTCCACCGCGGCGGAACTGGCCGAAGAAAGTGCCGAGCAGAGCGAAGGCACAGATAGCACAGATAAAGGCACCGAAACGGAAGAAGAGACCAAGCCAACCAAGAAAAAAGTGGCCAAGAAAATCACCAAGAAAGCGGCTGAAAAGACGGAAAAACCCGCCAAGGACGCTGAAGTGAAAGCCGAAGAAAAGGTTGAAAGCGACGACAAGACCACAGAAAAAGCCGAAGAAGGCGAAAAGAAAGTGACCAAGAAGAAAACAGCCAAGAAAAAAGTCGCCAAGAAGAAAACAGCCAAGAAAAAAGTCGCCAAGAAGACAGCTACCAAAAAAGAAGCCGCTGAAGACAAGGCAGACGAGAAAGAGTCCACCGAAGTCGCTGAATAAGCGTTCCGCCTGGATTCATCGCAATCTGAGGGCCTGCAGTCAGGCCCTTGTGATCAGAACACTATCTATTGCGGCCATGTGCTGCAGGCAAACCAACGAGGATATAAGCATGGCAATTACTGCATCCCTGGTAAAAGAACTGAGAGAACGCACTGGCGTGGGCATGATGGAATGCAAAAAAGCGCTGGTGGAAACCAACGGCGACATTGATGCAGCCATTGAGCTGCTGCGCAAGACAGGCGCGGCCAAAGCCGACAAAAAGTCCGGTCGTGTGGCTGCTGAAGGCGTGATCCAGATCGCCGGCAGCGACAATAACAAGAAGGTTGTGTTGGTGGAAATCAACTGCGAAACCGATTTTGTGGCCAAGGACGAAAACTTCCTGAATTTCTGCGAACAGGTTGTGGATACCGCTCTCAAAACCGGCCTGGAAGACGTGGAAGCCCTGTTGGGCACAAAAGTTGTTGATGATGCCACACTGGATCAACTGCGCAAGGAACTGATTGCCAAGATTGGCGAAAACATTCAGGTTCGTCGCGTGACCCAGGCTCAGGCCAAAGACGACGATGGTGTCATCGGTACCTATAACCACGGTGGCCGCATTGGTGTGGCTGTGGTCCTGAAAGGCGGCGATGAGGCATTGGCCAAAGACATCGCCATGCACATCGCCGCGGTCAAGCCGGAATACATTTCTGCTGACGACGTGCCGGCTGAAGTGCTGGACAAAGAGCGTGAAATTCTCACCGCCCAGGCCGCTGACAGCGGCAAACCGACTGAAATCATCGCCAAAATGGTTGAAGGCCGTTTGCGCAAGTTTCTGGAGGAAATCACCCTGCTGGGCCAGAAGTTCGTCAAGAACCCTGACCTGACAGTAGAAAAACTGCTGAAGGAAAAAGGCGCCCAGGTCGTCGATTACAAGCGCCTGGAAGTGGGCGAGGGCATCGAGAAGAAAGAAGACAACTTTGTGGAAGAGGTCATGGCGCAAGCCCGTGGAAACTGATCAGCCCAAATACCGACGTATCCTTCTCAAGCTCAGCGGCGAAGCCCTGATGGGAGAGGAGGATTATGGCATTGATCCCAATGTGATCAATCGCATTGCCACCGAAGTCGCTCAGGTTATGGACCTGGGCGTCGAGGTGGGGATTGTGATTGGTGGCGGCAACATCTTCCGTGGCGCCGGCCTGGCCAAGTCCGGCATTGACCGCGTGACGGGTGACCACATGGGCATGCTGGCCACGGTCATGAACTCGCTGGCCTTGCAGAATGCCATTGAAAAACAGGGCAAAAAAGTACGGGTCATGTCCGCCATCGAAATCCACGAAGTGTGTGAGGACTATATTCGTCGTAAAGCCATTCGCCACCTGGAAAAAGGCAATGCCGTGGTCTTTGCGGCCGGTATCGGCAACCCGTTTTTTACCACCGACTCGGCCGCTAGCCTGCGGGCCATAGAAATTGACGCAGATCTGGTGCTGAAAGCCACCAAAGTGGATGGCATCTATTCTGCCGATCCGGCCACCAGCCCGGAAGCCGTCAAGTACGATCACCTCGATTACGACGAAGTCATCGAAAAGAAACTGGCCGTCATGGACACGTCGGCGGTGGTGCTGTGTCGGGACCAGAACATGCCGATCCAGATTTTTAACATGAATCGGGAAGGCGCTTTGCTGGACATTGTCAAAGGCAGCCCGATTGGCACCATAGTCAGTGCCAACCCTCCTCAAACCGATGTGGCCAAACAGGGAGAAACGAAATGATCAACGAAATCCAGAAAAACGCTAAAAGCCGCATGGCCAAAAGCATTGATTCCCTTAAACACGAGCTGACCGGTGTCCGCACCGGGCGCGCCAACACCAGCCTGCTGGATGGCATCATGGTGGATTACTACGGCTCGGCCACGCCCCTGTACCAAGTGGCCAATATTGCCGTTTCGGATTCCCGCACCCTGACCATTCAGCCCTGGGAAAAAACCATGGTGGCGCCCATTGAAAAGGCCATCATGGGCTCCGATCTGGGCTTGAACCCGGTGACCGTTGGCACCAATATTCGCATTCCCTTGCCGCCGCTCACCGAAGAGCGCCGCAAGGAGCTGGTCAAGCTGGTGGGTCATATTGGTGAGCAGGCCAAGGTAGCCATCCGCAATATCCGTCGCGATGCCAACACCCAGCTCAAGAACCTCCTCAATGACAAGGAAATCACCGAAGACGAACTGCGTCGTGGTGAAGACCTGATCCAGAAACTGACCGACGAATACACCAAACAGGTGGACAGCATCGTCAAGGAAAAAGACGACGAACTGATGGAAATCTGACCACCAGTGTCAGAGCAACCATCGACCCAACCCAGGCACATTGCCATCATCATGGATGGCAATGGCCGTTGGGCGGCCCGCAAGCGCCGGCCACGCACCTTCGGCCACCAGGCCGGTGTCAAGGCTGTGCGGCGCACCATTGAATACTGCCTCAAGCACGGTATCCCCCACCTGACCCTGTTTGCTTTCAGCAGCGAAAACTGGCAACGTCCCGAGCAGGAAGTGCAGCGGCTCTTGGATCTGTTCATGCGTGCGCTGGAAAAAGAGGTCTTCCAACTGCATGAAAACAATGTGCGCTTGAATTTTGTTGGTGATTTGAGCCGTTTTTCCCGTCGTCTGCAGGAAAAAATGCACACGGTGGCTGAGCTCACGGCCAGTAATCGCGCCTTGTACCTGAACATTGCCATCAATTATGGCGGCCGTTGGGACATTGTTCAGGCGGCCAGACGCCTGGCAGCAGCCATTCAGGCAGGCACTATCGACGGACAGTCTGTGAGCGAGAAAGATTTTAGCCAGTTCATCGCCTTGCACGGCAGTCCGGCCCCGGATTTGCTGATCCGTACCGGCGGAGAACAGCGCATCTCCAATTTTCTCCTGTGGCAACTGGCTTATACTGAGCTGTGGTTTACCGAAACCCTGTGGCCGGACTTTGGTGCGGAACAACTGGATCGGGCCATAGCCGATTTCCAACAGCGCGAACGCCGCTTTGGTAAAATCACCTCTTCGCAGGCCGGTCCCGACTAAATAAATAGTCTGTCTGCGGCCAACTTGGTGGTCACTTTAAAGGAATTTTATGCTCAAAACGCGCGTTCTGACTTCCGTGATTCTTGCGCCGCTGGTGCTGGCCGTGAGCTGGTATGGTGATGCCCGTGTATTTTCCGCCTTCACTGCAGCGCTCATGGCGCTGGTGCTGCATGAGTGGCTGGCGATCACCTATCGACGTCAGGGCCTGGCACAATGGCTGCTACCTGTGATTGTGGCAGCCATCATTGTCGGCCACGGTCTGAATGCCACGATTTCCATTCACACGATCGTTTATCTGGCTGTGGGCCTGTGGGCCTTGGCGTTGCTGTGGCTGGCCAATCCCCGCCTGGGTTATGGTGACGCGGTGATTGCCACCAAACTCAAGGCTTACCTGGGCACCTTTCTGGCCCTGGCCGCCGGCCTGGCCCTGGTAACCTTGCATAACCACGTCCATCGCGGGCCTGTCTGGACC
>JALWKC010000121.1 GCA_026996795.1 Lysobacterales bacterium
ACTCGGAAGTGAAACGCGTCATCGCCGATGGTAGTGTGGCAGATGCCATGTGAGAGTAGGTCAGCGCCGGGAGTCAAAATCAAACCCCTGTACTTTAACAAGTGCAGGGGTTTTTTATTGCCGGAAAGAAATCATTAGAAGAAGCATTAAGAGCTAAAAAACTGTATGCCAACGCGACCGGAGACCAGCCACCAGTGGTCTGCAAGGGAGAACAGGGCCAATGCCAGCGTCGCGTGCGAAATGGCCAGAGGCAGCAGTAAGCGCGTTTCCAGCCACAGCCAGGCCCAGAGGGTGCCAGCAAAAGTGGTAAGCAGCATTAACAAAGGATTGGGGAAATGGAGCAGGCCGAAAACAAGCCCGGCAAGCACCGCTGCGGTTGTTTTGGGTAAACGGCAGCGCGTGTGCAGGTGATTGGCAATAAAGGGCCCGATCACCGCCTGTTGAATCAGGGCCCAGACCAGGTAGACGGCAAAGGCCTTCAGTGACGGCCTGCCAATGCCATAGTGGAACAAAATCCCGGCAATAAAGGCACTGGTTAAAATGATAGTCAAGGCAGTTATCGACTTTTGGACCGCCTCTTTTTGCCATTGAACCCATTCGGTTTTAACCACCTGGCTCAGCCATGGCCAGAGCATGGCCAGCACGGCCATTGATAGCAAAATGACGGTCCAGTGGTTTATCGCACCAAGCCATTCTGCCAGCACTGGTGAAAAATAGTTAATCAGTAACAACACAGGCACGGCAAACAAGAGCCAGATTTTGTGGCCATTGAGGGTTCGCGGGTTCTCTCCGGCTTTATTACAGAATACCAATAGAATCACACCGACCAGCACGAATAAGGCACTTGTCAGCCACGATTCAAGTGATGGTGGAAGCAGCCGCTGAGGGCGGGGCAAGTAGAGGCGATAGCGCTGTGCGCGTGAGGCCATGTCCTGGGCTATGATCCATTCTGGTGAAATGCAGGGCCTTTCCAGTTGCCCAACCAGCAAGGAGTTGCGACTTGGCGATGGCAGTTGATTGCAATTGAGTGTTTCCACTTCAATGGCCGGTACGGATTCGCCACTGCTTGAGAATGTGTCAGTTTGCCACGGGAAAGTGACAGCATGGAGCGTCAGAGCATATTGGTGCCTGGTTTTATCCGCATTGCCAACCTTTCCTGCAGGACGAAAATAGAGTAATAAGGCAGAAACTGCATGGCTTTCTCCACCCCAGCGCCCCGTTGTCTTCGCATCAGGAATTGTTAGCATTGATTGGCTCAGGGGGTGCTTTTCCCAGCGCAGTTGACGCAAATCGAGGGTTTTTGTGAGGTGTGCTCCTGCAGGCAATAGCACTTCAGTGGAAATAAACTCGATGTTTGGGTCGGTCTCGTTGAAGTGAATGCGCAACAGCCATGGTTTAGTGGCTGAATAGATCAGGCGCAGCTGAGGAAAATAACGCGCGTCAAGCAAGCGGCCATCAAATGGCAAGGAAAGCACGGGGTGGCGGGTCTGATTCGTGAGACCGGAAACAGGGGCGCTTTTCCAATGGGTTTTATAAGGCCCCACAACCCGTTCCGGCTCATTCAGTAACCAGTCAAACCATGGCTGCCCCTTTTGGGCTTTGGACAGCAACTGTCGGTTTGTTTCGGTGATGTGGCCGATAATCAGTTCACGAGCCAGCAACCAGGCCAAGGCCAGTACCAAACTGGCAAACAGAATTGCAAAGGCGGTGGTAAGACGTCGTTTGTCTGGCATGACCGGCATCAATTTTTCCTGATAAGCCGCGTAGTATAATTCATCTTTAAGGAAGCGCTGATTGAATCTGGACGAAGCAGTTTCAATCAGCACTTCCTTAATAATCTTCCCGAAACAGGAGCGATGCCCAATGAGCAAAAAATACCACATTCACTGGTTGCACAAGCTGACTTTTGTCAGCAAGGATGAGGACGGACATGCCACCGTTATGGATGCCTGGCACAAGCCTGGAGACCCGACCCCCCGCTGCGCACCCTCGCCAATGGAACTGGTGGCCATGGGTTTGGGCGGTTGCACCAGCACGGATGTGCTGATTATCCTGAAAAAGGCCCGCCAGAAAGTGACTGATTGTGAAGTGGTGGTGGAAGCCGAACGCAGTGATGGTATTCCCAAGGTTTACACGAAAATCCATGTGCACTTTATTGTGACCGGTCACGGTGTTGATGAGAAACACGTGGAACGGGCGGTAAAACTGTCGGCGGAAAAATATTGCTCGGTTTCCCGCATGCTGGAACACTCCGTAGAAATCACCCACAGTTTTGAAGTGCGCGAAGCCGAAGTGTGCATGGAAGAATAAGGAAGATGGTGGGTAGGGTTAAAAGCCGGTTCCCAGCCGCAGGTAAAAGCGGAAATCCCCGTCACTGGTGTAACCATTGCCAAGAAACATGACGGTATTGGCCACATTTAGTGACACGCCGGCCAGGTAGCCGTAAAGGAGGTTGTCAAACGTGATGTGGTGTTGCCAGACCTTGCCTGCGTGTAGCAGGCCAATCAGTCGCGGGGAGCCAAACACCGGCAATTTGACCGAAGGCAGGTTGGTGTACCCGCCCAGTTCCACCAGCAAGGCATTCTGCCCAATCAGGGAATCCTGCGGATAGCCGGCAAAGTCCTCAAGCCCACCCCAAAACACGAAGACTTCATCCGGGGCCACGTTATCGGAAAAGGCCCCTTTTGAGCCCACGTGTAAAGTGGATTGTTCACCCAGGGGAAAGCGTTTGTTCCAGTCGTAACGCCACCAGCGAACCTTGTCAAACAGACCAGCCTCGGTGGAAAACTCCGTTCCCTGACGGGCAAACAGGGAGTGGTCAAAGGTATCCAGGCCGTAATTGAAGCGAATACCCACCGTGTTGTTAATGGCGGTGGGGAATTCCTTGTTATTGATGACCGGCACGATATTCTGATCGATATACCACAGCCCGCCCCGTAGTTCGCTGGCCTCATTCAGGTTGATGCCAAAGTCAAAACCCGTGGCCAGCTCTTTCAGGTCATAAACTCCGACAGGGCTGCCGTTTTCATAAAAGCGCTGGCTGGATTTTCCGGCCTGCACATGAAAAGCCGCAAAACGGTGGTTGTCGTAGTCCAATGGCTGGTAGAGTTGGGATTTCCAGTATATCTGGTTGCCGACACTGAAGTCGTTAATCCATTCGCCCCCAAGCCGATTGATGTTGTAGCGGTGGTGACGAGCCAGCACTGAAATCCGGGTGTCCGAATCAAAATCATCCGCCACTTTCAAGCCAAACTTCAGGTAGTCCGGGCCCCAGTTTTTCTCCTTGACCACAAATTCTATGCCCTGATTGCCCGCTTCATCCTCTGCCACGCGGTAGGTCACTGTCTGAATGTCGTTATAGGCGGCCAGGGCATCGGCCATGTCCTGAATGTCTGCGGTGTTGAAGTTGCGCCCTTCCAGCACACGGGCCTTGCTGTAAAGCCGCTCCGTGGCCGTTCGCTTGTTGCCTGAAAATCGCACAAAGTGAATGGTTTTGGGCACGTGCTGAATAAGGAAATTACGCGCCTCCAGGTGTGTCAGGTAGTCATTTTCAGGCAGGGCCAGGGAGTTCAACACCAGCGATTTGTCCGACACGGCCTGTTCGCCACGCGCGATCAATTCCGGCCCCTTGTCAAAATCCGCGGCAGACAATCCCTTCAGTTTCGGGGCGATCACAATGTCTGCTTTTTGCAGTGACTGGATGGTGTTTTGGATCAGTGCCACGTCCACGCTTTGATACGTGGCGGCCAGAATAGAAGAATTCTCGTCCAGTGTGTTCAAAGGCGAAGCCACATTGACGGCGATAATGATGTCTGCCCCCATGGAGCGCACCACATCCACGGGCAGGTTGTCCAGAATGCCCCCATCGGCCAGCATGCGGCCCTGGTATTTGACTGGCCCGAAAACCAGCGGTACCGCCATGGAGGCGCGCATGGCCATGGCCAGGTCACCGTGATCAATCACGTAAGGTTCAGCCGCGTTCAGGTCAGTGGCCACGGCCCGGTAGGGAATGGGAAAATCATCGAAATTCTTGATGCTTAATGAACCCACCAGACGCTGCAGTTCCAGCATTAGTTGCTGACCGCCAGCAAACCCCTTGCCACTGGCCGGGCCGTGCTTTGACAGGCCGATTTCCAGGTCCACAAAGTAATTTTTTTCTTCCTGACGTTCCTGGTAGTTTTTCTTGTCACGACTCACCGAAGGCCGAAAGACGCGCTGCCAGTCGACGCTTTGCACCACCCACTCCAGGTCCTTTGGGCTGTAGCCAATGGCATACAGGCCGCCAATAATGCTGCCCATGGAGGTGCCGGCAATATAGTCCACCGGAATGTGGTTTTCTTCCAGGGCTTTTAAGACGCCGATATGGGCCAGGCCACGTGCGCCACCACCGGAAAGCGCCAGGCCGATTTTTGGGCGCGTCGAGGGCGTTTTGCCCGTACGCACAATATGAATACTCGTGCGGCTGGCCGGTTTATTCGTGCTTGCTTTTTCCGTCTTTTGAGGTGTGTTTCCCGACCCGTTGGTGCTGATCGTGGCAATGGCCATGACGTTGTCAAAAACACCCAAGGTGGTGACAAAGACCAGCAGAAAGCGGCATAACCGGTTTACCCGACCAAGCAAAACATGAGGCCTGTCTGTGCTGTGTGCTTCTGTCATTATTGTGTTGAGTTACCCTGGGGGCAGAACCCCGCTCCGTTTGAAATACCAGTGGATGGCCAGGCCCCGAACCAC
>JALWKC010000122.1 GCA_026996795.1 Lysobacterales bacterium
GTGCCGCGTGCCGCGCGCTGTCACCGCATCTGGAAACAAGGCCGTGCCCTGTGGGCAATAGGTCACATTTTTCACTTCCAGGTAGCAATCAGGCACACCCTGTCCACGCAGCAACAGATCAACGCGGCTGTTTTCGTTGCCGTAACGCACTTCCGGTTGAATATCCGAGTAATCCCTAAAAGCCGAAAACATGCGCCGCTCAATGGCTTCGCGCACGAGTTTGTTGGGTAACAAGGTATTCACGCCCACCCATTCACCCCGCTTCGGCTGCACCAACTCGAGGGAGTGCGGGTATTTTCGCTCAGGATTGGGTGAAACGCTGAGCCAGACACGCATGCCTGGCCTTGAACAGCCCAACATGCCACCGGTGTTGCCCGAGTGCGCCGTAATTTCACGACCGTTCTCCAGACGAACGTCCATCAGGAAACGGTGGTGACGACGCAGTAGCGTGCCCGGTATCAGGGGGTGCGGGAATTTCATGCGGGGAATTTACCGGCTCAAGGCCACAGAGGATTGCCCGTCAGGTGCAATTTTTCTCATGCCACAGGTTATGCACAACACAGAACAATTCTGCCGTTTTTTCGGTGTCATACAGGGCCGAGTGCGCCTGCGAGGAATCCCATTCGATACCGGCAGCGGCAATGGCCCGGGCCAACACCGTCTGGCCAAAGGCCAAGGCAGAAAGGGTTACCGTGTCCAGACAACTGAAGGGGTGAAAGGGATTGCGCTTAATGCCGGCGCGATTCACCGCCGCATTCACAAAACCCAGGTCAAAATGTGCATTATGGCCCACCAGGATAGCGCGGGTGCAGCCGGCGTCCTTGACCGCCTGGCGCACGTGAGTAAACACTTTGCCCAACGCATCACGTTCACACTGGGCATTACGCAAGGGATGATCGAGTTCAATGCCGGTAATTTCCAGGGCCTTGGGATCAATGTTGGCGCCCTCAAAGGGCTGCACGTAGGCGTTCACGCTGGGGCCAGGTTTTAACCGGCCGGCCTCACCCATTTCAATGGGTACTGCGGCTATTTCCAGCAAGGCATCAGACTGATTGTTAAAACCGCCGGTTTCCACGTCCACCACCACGGGCAGAAAACCGCGAAAACGGTCTTTGATTTGGCTCATTGGGCTTGAATCCTGACAAGACGGCCATAGATTATAGCCCAGGGAAGCTCTGATCGAATCGTGAACTCGCTTCTCATGCCTGAAATGGCCGATCATTGCGTTAAAGTCCTGGCCAATAGCCTGCTATTGGCTGCAAACTTCGCCTTGTTCTCTAAGGAGCAGACAGGGTGATGGCTTAACACGCAGACAACGTAACGTGAACAAGTGTGACGCCAGGGCCATACGCCCATGACTAAGGGGCAGAAAACAGCCCCTGTGCTATAATTTTATTCATTCTGTTATTTCAACAGAAACTTCAGGCAACCACTAAACAAGGGAGACATGCCATGAAAAAGGGTGTAATCTTATTGAGCCTGGCATTAGCCAGCACCGCAGCAGTGGCCGACAACCACTTTGACGACCGCTTTTACGTCACGCCCAGTCTTGGGCTGGTCAAACCAGACTCTGAAAAGAACCTCGACAGCGACTTCTTCTTCAGCATTGGCCTGGGCCGTTTTATTACTGAACACATTTCTGTCGACCTCGAACTGGATCGGTATTCTCTGTCACCAGCTGGCGGCTCACCGGACGTGGACTATACCGGCTACGGCCTGATGGGGCGCTACCATTTCAATGAAAACAATGGCTGGCGTCCCTTTGTGGGCTTTGGGGCCGGTGCGTTAAAGCACCACAGCATCTGGGACAAGGGACACAACATGATGTACAACCTGTCGGGCGGGCTGACCAAAAGCCTGACAGATAACGTCAAGCTCAAAACCGAGTTGCGCTATCGCCTGGACACGGACGACGCCACCTTTTACCCGCGGGATGACTTTGGTGACTGGATGTTTTCACTGGGCCTGAATATTGCCCTGGGTGAAGCTCCCGCAGCCACTGCCGCAGCCGCTGCCACAGGTGCCGTTGCCCTACAACCAGCTCCCCAGACAGACAGCGACCACGATGGCGTCAGCGATGCCCATGACAAGTGCCCCAATACCCCAGAGGGCGACAAGGTGGATGCTTCTGGCTGCACCATTGACACCGGCATGCTGGACGATGACCGCGATGGCGTTGTCAACCGGAATGATCAGTGCCCCAACACTCGCGCAGGCGCCGTGGTGGATAAAACCGGCTGTGAAGTCCAGGTTGTGATCGAACTGCAGGGCGTACACTTTGACTATGACAAGGCCACGCTCAAGCCCGAATCCATCCGTATCCTTGATGCGGCAGTCAACACCTTGAAGAACCACCCGCAAATCAAAGTGGAAGTGGCTGGCCACACCGATTCGCGTGGCTCGGAGTCTTACAACCACAAACTGTCCGAACGCCGCGCGAAAGTGGTTTATGACTACTTGGTTGATCATGGCATCGACGCCGATCGCCTAAGCTGGCGCGGTTACGGCGAATCCCAGCCTATTGCTGACAACAGCACTGAGGCCGGACGCGCCCAAAATCGCCGCACCGAGCTGAAAGTTCAATAAGCGCTGCTGAAGCCAAACCTGTCCGATCCGGACACAGAAAAACCCGCCTTGTGCGGGTTTTTTTGTGTCTGCGCCTTATTCAACCGGAGGCTCAACACCATCACGTATCAGCTAGGGAAGCCCTGATTGAATCTGACGCGAACAGATTGTAGTGAAAAATTGTTCAGTTCAAGGCATAAACCGCACGTAATAGCAAAGCTACTGTGAAGGTTTGCAACGCAGAAATGGACGATTTTATGCCGCAAGATGCCGTGTCACGATTCAATCAGAGCTTCCCCAGGGAATCACTCAGCTGCTTGGCAAAATTGACCACCTTGCGCTGCAAGTTGGCCGGGTCTTCGGCGGTAATGGTGGTGTGCCCGACCTTGCGCCCGGCGCGTGGGGTTTTGCCGTATAAATGGTGATGAACGTGTGCCTGTTTGGGCATGCAGGCAATATTCGGTACGCTGCCTATCCAGTTCAACATGGCCGCATAACCCCACGAATCCGTACTGCCCAGAGGCCAGCCACAAACAGCGCGTAGATGGTTTTCGAACTGGGAGGTCAGCGCGCCTTCGATGGTCCAATGCCCGGAATTGTGAACCCGTGGCGCCATTTCGTTGATCAGTACCCCGTCGGTGGTTTCAAAAAACTCAATCACTAACACGCCAACGTATTCCAGTTCTTCAGCAATGGTGCGGGCATGGGTTTTGGCCAGCTGGCAGTTGTCGGTATAACGGGCCGGGGCCGTGCTGGTAGCCAGCACGCCGTTATTGTGCTTGTTTTCCGTGACCGCGTACTGACTCAGCTGCCCGTCGGCATCACGAACAGTAATCACCGAAATCTCGCGCTCGAAAGGCACACGCCGTTCCAGCACCAGTTTCTGCCCCTTGGCCTGTTCCCAAACGGTTTTCAGGTCCGCACCTGGGATGATCCGGAATTGCCCTTTGCCGTCATAGCCCATGCGCCGGGTTTTCAGAAACGCGTCAAACTCATAGCTTTTGGCACCAAAAGCCAGCTCGGAATAACTGTTGACCGGAAAAAACTCGCCCACGGGCAGGCCCAGCTTTTGGAAGAATCTTTTTTCCAGCAGACGGTCCTGTGAAATTTCCAGCACAGACGGGTCAGGAAAAACCGCGCGCCGCTGTTGCACATAGCGTGCGGTGGAAACCGGCACGTTTTCAAAATCGAAGGTGACTACGTCCACTTGCCGCATGAATTCATCCAGGGCGTTGGTGTCGTCATAACCCGCTGTGATGAGCGGGCCGACCTGGCCGGCGCAGGCTTGGGGATCCGGTTCAAAAAAAAGAAAACGCATGCCCAGGGGGTAGCCCGCCAGGGCCATCATGCGAGCCAGCTGGCCACCACCCAGGATGCCGATGACCGGCTGTTGCAAAGGTTTCATCGGTCAGCAGCCGGATCAGGAGGCGCTTTCCACTGGGCGGGATCGGGGTGATCCAGTACATGCCGCGTTTGCTCTTCCCGGAAAGCCTTCAGGCGCGCCGCCAGTTCCTTATCACCAATGGCCAGCATGGCGGCCGCCATCAACGCCGCGTTGCGCGCCCCGGAGGGGCCAATACTCATGGTTGCCACTGGAACACCAGCGGGCATTTGCACGATGGACAGCAGAGAATCCAGCCCGTTCAGGTTGCTGGAACGTACGGGCACGCCAATGACTGGCAATATGGTTTTGGCCGCCAGCATACCGGGCAAGTGGGCCGCACCACCGGCCCCGGCAATAATGACCTGTAAACCGCGATCTGCAGCTTGGTCGGCAAATTCCATCATCAGCTCCGGTGTCCGGTGGGCGGAGACCACCCGCTGTTCAAAGGGAATACCAAGCGCCTGCAGCTGGCTGGCGGCGTGGCGCATGGTTCCCCAGTCAGAACCCGAGCCCATCACCAGGCCCACAACGGGCTGCTGTGTTTTTCTGTGACTATCCGAGGTGTTCATGCGTTTGCTCCTGTGCCGCTGGGCGAATCCGTGCATGTGGTGCCCAGTTTAACCCGGCGAAGCACTCAAGTGAAACCCGGAAAAACAAAACCCCACTCCTGCGAATGGGGTTTGTACCGGGCCGTTATGCGGCTTTACAGCGTAGCGACAGCCGCCGCGCACACGCTCAACAGCATGGGCGTGAGCAAAACCAGCGCCAGCTGGGCAATGGCCAGCAGGTTCAAAAAGAAACGTGCATCCACGCTGGCCACAATGGCCTGATCGGTCTGGGCTTCGTCAAAATACATGACCTTGATAATGCGCAGGTAATAGAACGCGCCAATGACAGCAAACACCACGGCCACCAGTGTCAGGCCCAGGTAACCGGCTTCCACGGCGGATTTCAGCACCCACAGTTTGGAAACAAAGCCCACCAGTGGCGGGAAACCGGCCATGGAAGCGATAATCAGCAGCATCAGAAAAGCCAGCCAGCCATTGCGCTGGTTCAGGCCTTTCAGGTCGTCGATGTTTTCCACTTCCACACCTTTTCCAGACAGCACAATCAACAGACCAAAACCGCCGGCAGCCATGATCGCGTAGGTGATGATATAGAACATGGCCGCGGCAAATCCGGCGGTGCCACCGATAAAGCCCAGCAACATAAAACCAATGTGAGAAATGGTGGAGTAGGCAAAAAGGCGCTTGATGTTGGTTTGCTGAATGGCAAACAAGTTACCGATAACAATCGACAGAATAGCCAGCATGGCCACCATGGTTTGCCAGTGCATCTGGGTTGGCCCAAGGCCTTCACCCAGCAGCCGCAAGGCCAGACCAAAGGCGGCCAGCTTGGGTGCCGAGGCAATAAAGGCGGTGGTGGACGTGGGCGCACCGGTATAAACATCCGGCACCCACATGTGGAAAGGCGCTGCGCCCAGCTTGAAGGCCACACCCACCAGCACAAACACCAGCCCCAGAATCAACAGTTTTGAGTCCGGCTGCGCCGCGGCCACCTGAGCGATGACATCCAGTTGCAGGGAACCTGTGGCCCCGTAAACTATGGAAAGACCATACAGCAACATGCCTGAGGCCAGCGCCCCAAGCACGAAATACTTGATGGCCGCCTCATTCGCCTTGATATTTTCACGGTCGAACGCCACCAGTGCGTAACTGCTCAAAGCCAGCAACTCCAGACCCAGGTACAGGGTGATGAGGTTTTGGCCGGAGACCATCACCATCATGCCCAGCAGGGCAAACAGCATGAGGGCAAAGTATTCGCCTTTGAACAGCGAACGGTTACGCAAATATTGCTTGGCAAACACCACCACCGCCGCCAGCACAAAATACATAAACAGTTTCAGCACGTCCCCAAAGGTGTCGCGCACAAAGGTGCCGTTGAAAGCATACTGGGCGCTGAAAGCCTGGGCACCCAGATGATCACGCAAAGTAACCAGCGCGGCAAACACCAGTGTCAGCAGGGTCAGGGAAACCAGCAAACCGTCTTTTTCCGGCTTGACCACCAGGCCCACCAGCAGGACGACACAGGCCATGCTCAGCACGATAATTTCGGGCAACGCGGCCACCAGATCACTCCATCCAAACATGCTTTACACCCCGCCTGCTTTAGTCACGGAAATCAAGTCAATCAAATGCTGAATGGATGGTCGCATCACATCCACCAGCGGCTCGGGCCACACGCCCAGGAACAGCACGGCCACGGCCAGCACGGCCATGATGAAAAACTCCCGCTGGCTCATGTCCTTCAGATTGGCCACCGCATCGTTCTTGACTTCTCCATACACCACGCGCTTGACCATCCAGAGTGAATAGGCTGCGCCCAGAATCAGGCTGAGTCCGGCAAAAAAGGCAAACCAGAAATTGCCCTGGAAACTGCTGACGATCACCAGAAATTCACCCACAAAACCGGAGGTGCCGGGCAACCCGGCATTGGCCATGGCAAAAAAGATAAAGAAAGCAGCAAACCAGGGCATGGTGTTGGCCACCCCGCCATAATCCTTGATCTGGCGGCTGTGCAGGCGGTCATACAACACGCCCACGGCCAGAAACAGGGCCGCGGAAATAAAGCCGTGGGAGATCATCTGCACCATGGCGCCGTCCAGGGCCATTTCCACGTTGCCGCCTTTGGCCAGCAAGATAAAACTGACAAACAGGCCCAAGGTCACGAAACCCATGTGCGAGATGGATGAATAGGCAATGAGCTTTTTCATGTCTTTCTGCACCATCGCCACCAAGCCGATATAGACAATGGCGATCAGCGACAGGGCAATGACAAGCAACGCCATTTCCCGGCTGGCATCGGGGGTAATGGGCATGGAAAAACGCACAAAACCATAACCACCGACTTTCAGCATGATGGCAGCCAGCACCACGGAACCGGCGGTGGGCGCTTCCACGTGCGCATCCGGCAACCAGGTGTGGAAAGGCACCATGGGAATTTTGACCGCGAAGGCGAGGAAAAAGGCGAAAAACAGCCACAACTGTTCTTTCAGGCTTAAAGGCAGGTTCCACCACTGGGCCAGTTCAAAGGTGCCGCTTTTCAGGTACAGGTAAATGAGGCCCACCAGCATGAACACCGAACCCAAAAAGGTGTAGAGGAAAAACTTGATGGTGGCATAGACACGGTTCGGCCCGCCCCAAATGCCAATGATGATAAACATTGGAATCAGCATGGCCTCGAAAAAGACATAGAACAGCATGGCATCCAGGGCCACGAAAACGCCAATCATCATGGCCTCTAGGATCAGAAAAGCAGCCAGAAACTGATGCACGCGTTTTTTTACGTTCCAGGCGGCCAATACCGTCAGCACCGTAATAAAAGCGGTCAACACCACCAGTGGCATGGAAATGCCGTCAACACCCAGGTGATAGTTGATATTAAGCGCCGGTATCCAGGGCAGCGAACCTTCAAACTGCATGGCCGCCGAACTGGCATCAAACCCTTGCCACAAGGGCCAGCACAGTGCCAGTGTCGCCAGCGCCGTCAGCAAGCTCAGGCCCTTGGCCAGGGCCGGCCTGTTGGCACCGGCTGTCATCACGATCAGGGCTCCGGCAATGGGCACCCAGATCAACGTATTCAATAAAGACCAATCACTGAACATAAATGAGCTCACCCATTAAAAGATGTAAAGAGCCACAAACGCGATCACGGCAACGACCATGACCAAAGCGTAGTGATACAGGTAGCCGGTTTGCCAGCCACGAATGGCGGCCGAAACACGCCCCACCAAGCGGGCCGAACCATTCACCAGCACGCCGTCAATAAATTTCTGATCCAGCCAGTGCCACAGCCCCTCGCCCAGGCGAACGGCACCACGGACAAAAACCTTCTGATAAAACTCGTCGAAGTAGTACTTGTTTTTGAGCAGCTTGTAGAGCGGCGCAAAAGTTTTCTTCAGCTGGCCGGTCAGTTGCGGCCGCTTGAGGTAAATGTAGCTGGTGGCGGCCAGACCCAGCAGCATCAGCCAGAAAGGCCAACCGGTCAAACCATGCAGGGTAAACTGCAGCGGTGAGTGGAACTGGTATTCGCCGATTTCCACCACCACGTTATTTTCCGGCTTGACAAAAATGGCGTCCTTGAAAAAGTCCCCGAACAACATGGGTTCGATGGTCAACCAGCCAATCACCACCGAAGGAATGGCCAGCATAATCAATGGAGCTGTCACCACCCAGGGCGATTCTTTCACGTGCGATTTTGTGTGCGCATCCATGCGCTCTGGCCCGTAAAAAACCAGGTACATGAGGCGAAAACTGTACAGAGCCGTTATCAGCACGCCCAGCAAGGTGGCGGCATAGGCGATGCTGGCGCCAAAACGGTGCGATTCGTGCGTGGCTTCAATAATGATGTCCTTGGAAAAGAAACCGGAAAAGCCCGGAAAACCCACCAGCGCCAGCGTGCCAATCCACATGGTGAGAAAAGTGATGGGCATGTACTTGCGCAGGCCGCCCATTTCTTTCATGTCCTGCTTGTGATGCAGGGCAATAATGACCGACCCGGCCCCCAGGAACAGCAAGGCCTTGAAGAAGGCATGAGTCATCAGGTGGAAAATCGCGGCATTATAGGCAGAAACCCCCAGTGCCACCGTCATGTAGCCCAGTTGCGACAGGGTGGAATAGGCAATCACGCGCTTGATGTCGTTCTGCACCAGCCCCACCAAGCCCATAAAGAAGGCGGTAAAGGCGCCGGTGAACATGACAAAACTCAGTGCCGTGTCTGACAATTCAAACAGTGGCGACATGCGCGCCACCATGAAAATGCCAGCGGTGACCATGGTCGCGGCGTGAATCAGCGCGGAAATAGGTGTCGGGCCTTCCATGGAATCGGGCAACCAGACGTGCAGGGGAGCCTGCGCGGACTTGCCCATGGCGCCAATAAACAGCGCAATGCAAATAAAGGTAATCAGCTGCCATTCAACACCTGGTAAAACACTAATAGTTTTGCCCAGCACCGTCTCGGCCTGCTGGAACACTTCGACATAATCCAGCGTGCCAAAGGCCATTACAATGGCGGCAATGCCGAGCAGGAAACCGAAGTCACCCACGCGGTTGACCAGAAACGCCTTGAGATTGGCAAAAATGGCCGACTCTTTCTTGAACCAGAAGCCGATCAACAAATAGGACACCAGCCCCACCGCTTCCCAGCCGAAAAACAGTTGCAGGAAATTGTTGGCCATGACCAGCATCAGCATGGCAAAGGTGAACAGGGAAATGTAGCTGAAAAAACGTTGGTAACCCGGGTCATCGTGCATATAACCAATGGTGTAAATGTGCACCATGAGCGACACAAAGGTCACCACCGTCATCATCACGGCGGTGAGCGAATCCACCAGAAAACCCACGTGCATCTGCACATTCCCCGCCACCATCCAGGTGTACAGGTTCTCGTTAAATGGCACCGCCTGCCCCTGCACAAAGGCCCACAGGATACGCGCAGAAAGGAAAAAAGACAGGGCCACCGCGGCAATGGTCACCAGGTGAGCGCCGGTGCGGCCGATCTTGCGCCCGAACAGGCCCGCTACCGCAGCAGCAGCCAGCGGCGCCAGGGCAATCAGAAGCAGAATGTTTTTGTCCAGCATGGCTTATCCTTTCAGCGTATCGAGCTGTTCAATGTCAAGGGAACGGCGGTTGCGGAACAAGACCACCAGAATGGCCAGGCCAATGGCGGCCTCGGCCGCAGCCACGGTCAGGATAAAGAAAACGAAAACCTGTCCGGCCACGTCATTCAGGTAACTGGAAAAGGCAATAAAATTGGTGTTTACCGCCAGCAGAATCAACTCAATGGACATGAGCATGATGAGGATATTGCGGCGATTGGCAAACAGGCCGGCTAACCCGATCACAAACAGGATGCCGGCAACAATGAGGTAATGCGACAGGCTCATGAGGCGTCTCCGCGGGAAGTGGTTTCAGCAGGCATCTTGATCACGCGCATGCGGTCGCGGGCCTTGACCGCTACCTGCAGGCCAGGATCCAGGTGCTTGAAGTCAGGCCGGCGCCGCAGTGTCAGTAAAATGGCCGCCACAATGGCCACCAGCAACAGCACTGCCGCCAGTTCAAAGGGCAACACATAGCGGGTAAACAATTCCTCGGCCAGCACCCGCACGTTACTGTAATCGGCGTCGTGACGCGGCAAGGCGTTTTCCGGCAGGGAACCGGATAATTTGCCAGCAAACAGCATGGCCAGTTCCACCAGCATGGCCAACGTGACGCCAATGGCCACCTTGGCGTAGTTGCTTAAGCCCTGCCCTTTTTCTCGGTTCTTGACGTCCAGCATCATGACCACAAACAGAAACAGCACCATCACCGCGCCGACGTAAACCAGCACCAGGGTAATGGCCAGGAATTCCGCTTCCAGCAACATCCACAAGGCGGCCGCGGAAAAGAATGCCAGCACCAGCAGCAAGGCCGCATGCACCGAGTTACGCACCGTGATGACAGCCAGTGCCGAGGCCAGCAGCACAGCGGCGTAGGTATAAAACAGTATGTCGGGAATCCAGTCGCTGATCATGAGGCTTACCTATCGGTATTTGGCATCGGCCACTTTCATGGCGGTGATGCGTTGGTCGTATTTGTCACCAATGGCCAGCAGTTGCTCTTTGGTGATGACGCGCTTGCTGGGGTCTTCAAAGTGATATTCCAGAATGTCGGTTTCGACAATGGAGTCCACCGGGCAAGACTCTTCACAGAAGCCGCAATAAATGCACTTGAACAGGTCAATGTCATAACGCGTGGTGCGCCGGGTGCCGTCTTCACGCAGCTCCGTATCGATGGTGATGGCCAAGGCCGGACACACCGCTTCACACAGCTTGCAGCCAATGCAGCGTTCCTCGCCATTGGGGTAACGGCGTAAGGCATGCAAGCCCCGGAAACGCGGCGAGATAGGGGTTTTTTCTTCCGGATAGCGGATCGTGAACTTGCGCCGGAACAGGTAGCGTCCGGTCACGCCCAGGCCCTTCAACAGTTCGCTGAGGGTCAGGCTTTTAAGAAATTGCAGCGTTTTTTTCATGTTATGAAATCCGGATTATTCAAACCACCAGCCAATGTGATACACCTTCATCACCGCCACCACCAGAATCCACACGATGGTGATGGGGATAAACACCTTCCAGCCCAGACGCATGATCTGGTCATAACGAAAACGCGGGAAGGTGGCGCGCAGCCAGAGGTAGAAAAACAGGAAGATGGCGGCTTTCAGCAGCAACCAGAAAACATGCGGTTGCGCCAGCCAGGTCTCCTGTAACGCGGTGATACCTTCAAACGGAGACAGCCAGCCACCCAGAAACATAATGGCCGTGAGCATGGAAACCAGAATCATGTTGGCGTATTCGGCCAGAAAGAACAGCGCAAACGCCGAGCCGGAATATTCCACGTGAAAACCGGCCACAATTTCCGATTCGCCTTCGGCCACGTCAAAGGGCGCGCGATTGGTTTCAGCCACACCGGAGATGTAATAGATAATGAACAGCGGAAACAAGGGCAACCAGAACCAGTGCAGGAAACCGCCGTGTTGCGCCCAGACAATTTCTTTCAGGTTCAGTGAACCGGCCGCCACCAGCACACCGACCAGGGCAAAGCCCATGGCGATTTCATACGAGACAATCTGGGCCGCCGAGCGCATGGCGCCCAGCAGGGCGTACTTGGAATTGGAAGCCCAGCCAGCGATGATGACGCCGTAAACCCCCAGCGAGGTCATGGCCAGAATGTACACCAGCCCGGCATCGATGTCCGCCAGCACCAGGCTGTCGCTGAATGGCACCACCGCCCAAGCGGCAAAGGCTGTGCCCAGCGAGATAACCGGCGCCAGCAGGAAAAGGAACTTGTTGGACTGGCCGGGGATGATGATTTCCTTCATCAACAGTTTGACCACATCGGCAAACGGCTGCCCCAGACCCCAAGACTTGAAACCCAGGAAGCCGACGCGGTTGGGGCCCATGCGACCCTGCATAAAGCCAATCACACGGCGTTCGGCATAGGTCAGGTAGGCCACGGTCAGCACCAGCGGCAATACCACGGCGACAATTTTCAGCAAGGTCCAGATCAGCACCCAGATTTGCTCCATCATGCGGCTTCCCCTTTTGTCAGCTTCACGTCAAGCACAGCAGCATCCAGCGCCGCGGTTTCGGGCAGGCCAGCGGCCACCGACACCTGGCCGCTTCGTTGCGCAGGCTCGATCAGCACATACAGGCGTGCTTTGGCATCGCCCTGGCTCAGAATCACTTCTTCGCCATTGACCAGCCCCAGTTTTTCCGCATCGGCCGGGGCCAGTACCGCCACCGGCGCGCTGGCGTGCACGGTTTGTTGCAGCGGCGTGGAACGACGCGTCAGCATGTCGATATCGTAAATGCCAGCCTGCATGTCCAGGCAGAATTCACTCACCGGCGGCTCTTTGAGGCTGGCTTGGGCCGGCAGCACCGCCAGCGGCGCATTGAGTTGCGTCACCGCCTGGCTGACCTCTTCGATGTCCTGATAGTCAAAACCGGGCAGTTCCAGCAGATTGGCCAGTACGCGCAGCACGCGCCAACCGGGTTTGGCCTCGCCCGGCAGGTTGCCGGCAGCCCGGAACGATTGCGCATCGCCCCAGTTGTTATGCGCCGAACCACTCACTTCGCACATGAGGCCAATGGGCAAGAGTACGTCCATGACTTCGCGCAGGCGCTCATCGGCAAACGCCGTGATGGCCACGTTGAATTCGGCCTGTTGCAAAGCCTTGAGCAGTTTTTCCGGGGCCGAATGATCCAGCCATTCGGTCTGATACAACACATAGGCCTTGGCGGGATTTTCCACCAGCTGGCGGGCGTTATCGCTGGCATTTTCCAGCCCCGCCAGTGTTGCGCCCACGGCATTGGCGCCATCGGCCATGGTATAGACTTCAGCGCCAGTAATGTCCGACAGCCACTTGACCAGGTTCTTGATCAGGTTGGCCTGCGGGTGGCGGTTGGCCACCTGTCCGATAATAAACAGGCTCTTGTCGTCGGCTATGAGTTTTTTCGCCAGGTGATTGAGGTCTTCGTCCGTGGTCTGTTCCAGAATCCAGGCACCCAGAGCGCCAGTGGGCACGATGCCGGTCTGTTCGGAAACGCTTTTAGCCAGGGAAGCCAGCGCCTTGACCCAGTTGACCGGCGTATCAATCACTGAATGGGTCAGGCGAAAATGAAAGTCGTAGTCACGGCTGTTAAAGGCGGCAATGCCGGCGCCATTCAGCCAGGCCTGACGCACCCGGTGGCCCAGTATGGGTTGTTCGTGACGCACGCTGCTGCCCACCAGCACCACGCGGTTGTAATCCGGGATTTCAGCCAGTCGCACATCGGCACGCGGAGCCAGCACCGAGGCATCGCTAAAATCGGTTTGCGCCAGGCGGTGATCGCGACGGGGGCAGCCCAACGCATCAAACAGTTTGGCCAGCAGGTAATATTCCTCGCTGGTTGACTGGTTGCCCGCCAACAGTGCCAGGGCCTCATGGCCGTGTGCGTCCAGCACCTTTTGCCACTGACTGGCCACGCCCTGAAGGGCCTCGGCCCAGTCCACCACCTGCCACTGGCCATTTTTCTTGACCATGGGTTGCGTGACGCGGTCTTCGGCATGAACCCCATGCAGGCTGTAGCGGTCGCGATCTGCCAGCCAGGTTTCATTCAGTGTTTCGTTGTCTCGCGGCACGGCCCGCATCAGGTCGCCCCGGCGAGTGTGATAGAACAGGTTGGAACCGATGGCATCGTGCATGGAAATGCCCGGGTGCGCCATCATTTCCCAAGCGCGTGCCTTGTACATGAACGGCTTGTTGGTGAGCGCGCCCACCGGACACAGGTCAATGATGTTGCCGCTCATTTCAGAAGAAAGGTTATTGCCCACGTAAGTGCCGATCATGGTGCGATCGCCACGGCCCAGGCCGCCAAGTTCATCGGAACCGGCAATTTCATGCAAAAAGCGCACGCAGCGGGTGCACAGAATGCAGCGGGTCATTTCCGTGGCCACCAGTGGCCCGATGTCTTCGTCCTTGTGCACGCGTTTGGGGAACTCATAGCGGGAGTGGTCACGGCCGTAACCGATGGAATCGTCCTGCAATTCACACTCGCCGCCCTGGTCGCAAATGGGGCAGTCCAGTGGGTGGTTGATGAGCAGGAATTCCATCACGTTCTGTTGCGCTTGCAGCGCGCGCCTGGATTGCGTGTACACCTTCATGCCGTCCATCACCGGTGTGGCGCAGGCCGGCAAAGGCTTGGGTGCTTTTTCCACGTCCACCATGCACATGCGGCAGTTGGCCGCCACCGACAGCTTGCGGTGGTAGCAAAAACGCGGAATGTGTATGCCCTGCTTGTCAGCCGCTTCGATAATCATGGCGCCTTTGGGCACCTCGACGGTCTGGCCGTCAATTTCGATGGCAACCAGGTCCTCGGCGTTTTTTTCAGTGTTTACGCTCATGCGTTTATCCGTTTGATTGACCGTTGCTGCGGGATTCAGGCCGCCAGCATGGAACGTTTGTGTTTGACGTAATATTCGAATTCAGGCCAGAACTGCTTGAGAAAGCCCTGCACCGGCCAGGCAGCAGCTTCGCCAAAGGCGCAAATGGTATGGCCTTCAATCTGACCGGCCACGGTGCGCAGCAGCTCCAGGTCATCGGCCGTGCCCTTGCCTTCGAGAATGTTGCTGAGAATTCGGTACATCCAGCCGGTGCCCTCACGGCACGGCGTGCACTGGCCACAGGATTCCATGTAGTAAAAGCGCGAAATGCGGTGACACGCTTCCACCATGCAAGTGGTTTCATCCATGACAATCACCGCCGCCGAGCCCAGCCCGGAACCCGCCTGGGCCAGCGAATCGTAGTCCATGGTCAGGCCCATCATCACATCAGCCGGTAGCACTTTCATGGAGGAGCCACCGGGGATGACGGCTTTCAGCTTGTTGCCATCACGCACGCCGCCGGCCAGTTCCAGCAGGTCACGGAACGGCGTGCCCAGTGATACTTCGTAGTTGCCCGGCTTGTTCACGTGGCCGGAAACCGAAAAGATTTTCGGACCGCCATTGTTGGGCTTACCCAGTTCCAAAAACCACTGCGCGCCGTTGCGAATAATGGCCGGCACCGAGGCCAGGGTTTCGGTGTTGTTGATGGTGGTGGGTTTGCCGTACAGGCCGAAATTGGCCGGAAACGGCGGCTTGAATCGTGGCTGGCCTTTTTTGCCTTCCAGGGATTCCATCAGGGCGGTTTCCTCACCGCAGATGTAGGCACCGGCACCATACACGGCGTAGCAATCGAAATCCACGCCCGAGTCCTGAATGTTGCGGCCCAGCAAACCGGCGTCGTAGGCTTCGCGCAAGGCCTGTTCGAAATGCTCGAAAGGCTCGTGGTGAAATTCACCGCGCAGGTAGTTGTAACCAACGGTGGCGCCCATGGCGTAACCGCCAATGGCCATGCCTTCGATCACTGCGTGGGGGTTGAAGCGCAGGATATCGCGATCCTTGCAGGTGCCCGGTTCGGATTCGTCGGAATTACACAGAATATACTTTTGCCCGGGCGCCTTGCGGGGCATGAAGCTCCATTTCAGGCCAGTGGGGAAACCAGCGCCGCCACGGCCTCGCAGGGCCGAGGCCTTGACTTCTTCGATGATGTCTTCCTGGGGAACCTTCTCACTAAGGATCTTTTTCCACGCCTGGTAGCCGCCTCGTTTGAGGTAGTTCTCCAGCGACCAGTCCTTGTCCGGGTTCAAACACAGGTTGATTTGCATAAGGGACTCCGGCCTATTTCAGTGAATCGAGAATCTGATCCACTTTTTCAATGGTCAGGTGTTCGTGATAATGCCCGTCAACGATCATCATGGGCGCACCGGCACAGGCGGCCAGGCACTCTTCCTCGCGCACCAGGGTGATGCGGCCATCCTCGGTGGTTTCACCCAGGCCGATACCCAGTTTTTTCTGCACGTGATCGATCACTTCACCGGCGCCGCGCAGTTTGCAGGAAATATTGCTGCAGATGGCCACTTTGTGACGGCCACAGGGCTTGGTAAAGAACATGCTGTAAAAGGTCGCGGCTTCAAAGCCCCAGGTGGCAGGAATTTCCAGGTACTGACACACCGCCTCAATCAGAGGCTCGGACAACCAGCCACCGTTTTGGTCCTGGGCCGCGTGCAGGCCGCGCAACAAGGCCGAACGCGGTTGTTCGGGTGGAAATTTTTGCCGCCACTGGTCAATGATGGCACGGGTTTCATCGCTCAGCAATTCCATTGCCAGGGACTTGTCGGTGTGCACCGGGTTATACACGTATTTCATCGGTCTATCTCCCCGAAAACAATGTCCATGGTGCCAATCACCGCCACCACGTCCGAAAGCATGTGGCCCTTGACCATTTCATTCATGGCCGACAAATGCGCAAAGCCTGGCGCGCGCACCTTGAGCCGGTGTGGCTTGTTGGTGCCATCGGCCACCAGGTAAACACCAAATTCCCCTTTGGGTGCTTCCACCGCGGCATAGGCTTCGCCTTCGGGGATCACATAGCCTTCGGTGAACAGTTTGAAATGGTGAATCAGGCCTTCCATGTCCTTTTTCATTTCCAGTCGCGGCGGCGGCGCCACCTTGTGGTTTTCCACCATCACTGGCCCCGGGTTTTTACGCAGCCAGTCCACACACTGCTTGATGATGCGGTTGGACTGGATCATTTCTTCCATGCGCACCAGGTAACGGTCGTAGCAGTCGCCGGTGACGCCCACGGGAATGTCAAAGTCCACCTTGTCGTAAGCGGCATAGGGCTGTTTCTTGCGCAGATCCCAGGCAATGCCGCTGCCACGCAACATGGGACCGGTAAAACCATTCTGCAGGGCGCGTTCGGGCGAAACCACGCCAATGCCGACGGTGCGCTGTTTCCAGATGCGGTTGTCAGTCAGCAAAGTGTGGTACTCGGCCACGCGTTGTGGAAAATCTTCGGTAAAGTGCTCGATAAAATCCAGCAGCGAACCTTCGCGCCAGGCATTTTTTTCCTTCAGGCGCTTGCCTTTGGTCCATTTGGATTCCTTGAATTTGGGCATTTCATCCGGCAAATCGCGATACACACCGCCCGGGCGGTAGTAAGTGGCGTGCATGCGCGCACCGGAAACCGCTTCGTAGCAGTCCATCAGGTGTTCCCGCTCCCGAAAGGCATAAAGGAACAGGGTCATGGCGCCCAGATCCAGCCCGTGGGTGCCAATCCACATCAGGTGATTAAGAATGCGCGTAATCTCATCGAACATGGTGCGGATGTACTGCGCACGAATGGGCGCTTCAATGCCCAACAGTTTTTCGATGGCACGCACGTAACCGTGTTCGTTGCACATCATGGACACGTAATCGAGGCGGTCCATGTACCCGATGCTCTGGTTATAAGGCTTGGTTTCGGCCAGCTTTTCCGTGGCCCGATGCAGCAGGCCAATGTGCGGGTCGGCGTGCTGAACGACTTCGCCGTCCATTTCAAGAATCAGGCGCAATACGCCGTGTGCCGCCGGGTGCTGCGGCCCGAAATTCATAGTATAGGTTTTGATCTCAGCCATGCCTAGCAGGTCTCCTGGCCTTTAACGAGGTAACGGGAATCGCGCCGTTTGGTTTTGGGCACGTTAACGCGCGGCTTGATGGAAACGGGCTGATACACCACGCGGCCGGCCTTTTCGTCGTAAATCACTTCCACGTTGCCGATCAGGGGAAAATCCTTGCGGAACGGGTGGCCCACAAAACCGTAGTCAGTGAGGATACGACGCAAATCCGGGTGGCCCTTGAAGATAATGCCAAACAAGTCGAAGGCTTCACGTTCAAACCAGTTGGCGCCATTCCAGATTTCCACCAATGAAGGCACGATCAACAGGCCTTCATCCGGCGCAAAACATTTCAGGCGCAAGCGCCGGTTATGCTTGATGGACAACAGGTGCACCACCACCACAAAGCGGTTTTTTACCTTTTCCCGTGGCCGCCCTTCCCAGGTAAACCGTCCGGGGCCAAGTTTTTCCGCCGCGCGGGAGAAACCGGTAAAGGTGGCTTCTTCGGTTTTCCATTCACTCAGGCCATA
>JALWKC010000123.1 GCA_026996795.1 Lysobacterales bacterium
GGGGGTGGTACTCCAAGGCACTGGTCGACCGTTCCAAGATCCGCCTGCAGCAAAAACCGTACTTTGAAGAAGTGGAAATCGACACCAAGCGTGTGCCGGGGACTGAAGACCAAGTGGACGTGGAAGTCAAGGTCAAGGAGCGCAACTCTGGCCAGTTCAATTTTGGCCTTGGCTATTCCCAGGTCAGTGGCTTGAGCATTTCTTCATCAGTCAGTCTGTCCAATGTGAAGGGAACCGGCAACTCCCTGTCTGTGGCCATTAGCAAAAGCCTGTTTTTCAAACGCTTCAACGTGTTTTACGAGAACCCGTACTACACCGACGATGGCGTGGCACGCGGCTTCAGTGTCAACTACAGCACTTTCGACTATGGCGAGGCCAATATTGCCCGCTTCAACTCCAGCAATGGCGGCATGTCGGTACATTACAGCCTGCCGATTTCCGAATACGACCGGGTTTTCACCAAACTGGGTTATGAACGCGTGTCCTTGCGTGCCTTTCCGGGCATCACCGCACAGTCCATTGTTGATAACCTGATTGAGCTGGGTGGTTACGGCTACCGCTATGAAGGCGAAGATCCGGTTCCCGGCACCGAAACGGAAATCCGCCGGAGTTTTACCTTTTACAAGGCCGAGGCCCGGTGGTCGCGCGATTCCCGCAACCGTTTCTTCAACCCGTCACGAGGCAGTTACCATCGCCTGGGTCTGGAAGCGGCCTTGCCCGGTTCCACGGCTGAATTCATCAAGGTGACGGCCAAGGAAAACAAGCTGTTCCCGCTGAGCAAGAACCTGACCTTGTCCCTGAGTGCGGACATCGGTTACGGCGATGGCTATGGCAAAACCCGCATCCTGCCATTTTTCGAGAACTTCTATGCCGGTGGCGTGCGTTCGGTGCGTGGCTACACGGAAAACACACTGGGACCGAAATCATCCATTTTTGATAATGATCTGGACACCGACCTGCCGCCCACTTCGCGTCCCGGACAGCCCGTGGGCGGGGCATTCAAGTTTGTCACATCTGCTGAACTGGTGTTCCCCACGCCATTTTCCAAAGCCAACAATGCCGCGCGGCTGGCCTGGTTTGTGGATGCCGGTAATGTGTTTCGTGACATCAGCGAATTTGAAGCGCGTGAACTGCGCCTTTCCACCGGCATTGCGCTGAAATGGCAGGCGCCCATCGGGCCGATCATTATCAACTACGCCATTCCGTTTAACACGGATCGTTACGATCGCACCGAACGCATTCAGTTTGCATTTGGTTCGTCCTTCTGATGTAATCCATTGGCATGAAATCCCGCATTCGCCCAGCCCGTTTTTCTCCGGCTATTCATGGCTGGTGGTGGCTGTGCCTGCTGTGGAGCGGGACCCTGTGCGCTGGTAAGATTGGCTATGTGGACATGGACGAATTGATCAACAAATCGCCACAAATTCTGGCCGCACGGGAAAAACTCACGGCCGAGTTCCAGAGCCAGTATGACGCCTTGCGTGACAAGGAAGCCGACCTGGAAAACCTGGAACAACACATTACCCGTGACGGGCCAATCATGACCCCGGATGAACTGAGTAAACTGCAGGAAAGGGCTCGCTTGCTGGAACGCCAGATCCGGCGTTTCAAGGAAGACCTGAAAGACGCCATCAGCATCCGCAACAGCCAGATTCTGGACGAGATACAGGATAAACTGAAAGCCACCGTCAGTGCCTACGCGCAGGAAAACGACTACGATGCCATCCTCATCAACGCCATTTTGTACGTGAGTGAAGAAATCGATCTGACTGACGAAATCCTACAACGCCTGCAGCAGGACCAGCAAAAGTCCAAAACCGGGGAGACGCCCCGGCCATGATGCGTCTGGGGGAGCTGGCACAGGCCATCGGCTGCGAATACCGTGGTCCTGAAGATTACCCGATTCATGGCGTGGCGACGCTTGAAAAGGCCACGGCGGACCACTTGAGCTTTCTGGCCAACCCCAAATATTCTGCTCAGCTACGCCGCAGCAAAGCCGGTGTGGTGGTGTTGGACCCGGACATGGCTGGCGACCATTCAGGCGCGGCCATTATCAGCCCGGATCCCTACCTGACGTTTGCCCGGGCGGCGGCCCTGTTTGAAAAAAAACGAGTCTTTGCCCCCGGCATCCATCCCACGGCGGTGATCGCCGATTCGGCCACAATTGATGACAGCGCACACATCGGTCCCTATTGCGTGGTGGTGGAAAACAGCCAGATTGGCCCGGACTGCGTGCTGGAAAGTCACGTTCATATTGGCCCGGATTGCCGCCTTGCAGCCGGTTGTCAGCTCAAGGCGCACGTCACCCTGGTGCAGAACTGCCAACTGGGTGAAAACGTGCTGGTGCATTCCGGGGCGGTGATTGGTTCAGACGGGTTCGGTCTGGCGCGTGATGCCGACGGTTGGATCAAGGTGCCCCAGTTGGGCGGCGTGCGCATTGGCCCGCGCTGCGAAATTGGTGCCAACACCACCATCGACCGCGGTACCCTGGAGGACACGGTGCTGGAAGAAGACGTGCACCTGGACAACCAGATTCAGGTTGCGCACAATGTCCGCATTGGCGCCCACACGGTCATGGCCGGTTGCTCTGCGGTGGCCGGTTCGGCCGAGATTGGCCGCAATTGCCTCATTGGTGGCAACGTGGGTGTGCTGGGCCATTTACGCGTCTGCGACGGCGTCACCTTGCAGGCCCGCACGCTGGTGACCCGCTCCATCAACCAGCCCGGCAGTTATTCATCGGCGGCGCCCTTGCAGGAAACCGGCCAATGGCGACGCAATGCGGTGCGGATGCGGCAACTGGACGACATGGCCCGAACGCTCAGGAAACTGGACAAAAAACTGGAGAAAAACAGCGATGGCTGAAGAAAAACCCAACCGCAAACCGGTTGACGTGGAAACCATCACTCGCCTGATTCCCCACCGCTACCCGTTTTTGCTGGTGGATCGCGTGCTGGATTACGAACTGGGGCAATGGATTAAGGCGGTCAAGAACGTGACCTTTAACGAACCCCATTTTACCGGTCACTTTCCCAAACACCCGGTAATGCCCGGGGTCTTGATTCTGGAAGCGCTGGCCCAGGCGTCCGGTATTCTGTCGCAACTGGATACCGATGCGGCCGAAAGCGAGGAAGCGGTTTTTTACCTGGTCAAAATTGACAAGGCGCGTTTCAACCAGGTTGTGGTGCCTGGAGACCAGCTGGAGCTGAACGCGAGCCTCAAGCGCACCTTCCGCAACATGGCGCTGTATCAATGCGAAGCAAAAGTCGATGGCAAGACCGTTGCCAAGGCTGAAATGCTCTGTGCCCGAAAACAGTAGGGATCACGCATGCGCAGGATTCATCCCACCGCCGTCATCGATCCGCAGGCTGAACTGGCCGAAGACGTCACCGTGGGTGCGTACAGCGTGATTGACGGGCCGGTACGCATTGACAGCGGCTGCGAAATCAAACCCCACGTTAGCATCACCGGGCGCACCCGGCTGGGAAAAAACAACCGCATCTTCCAGTTTGCTTCCATTGGCGAAGAACCCCAGGACAAAAAATACCACGGAGAAGACACCGAGGTGGTCATTGGTGATGGCAACACCATACGCGAGTGCGTTACCATCAACCGTGGCACCGCAGACGATGCCGGCATCACCCGCATCGGCAACGACAACTGGATCATGGCTTACGTGCACATCGCCCATGACTGCCAGGTGGGGGACCACAATATTTTTGCCAATAATGCCTCCCTGGCCGGCCATGTTCACATTGGCGATCACGTGATTCTGGGGGGGTTCTCGTTGCTGCACCAGTTTACCCGTGTGGGAGACCACGCCTTTACCAGCATGGGCAGCGGGGTGCAGCGCGACGTGCCACCGTTCGTGATGGCCCAGGATCACCCGGCCCGTCCGCGTGGCCTGAACCTGGAGGGCTTGCGCCGTCGCGGCTTCGACAGCGAACGTGTCTCGGCCATCAAGAAAGCCTATCGCCTGCTGTACAAGTCGGACCTGCCGCTGGCTGAAGCCCTGCTGGCCATGCAGGAACTGGCCGCAACGCTGCCGGACGAACCGGCCGCCGATGTGCAGCGGATGGTGGACTTTATCCACCAGTCCAAGCGCAGCATTGTGCGCGGATAATGCCCGAACGCCCAGTGAAAATCGCCCTGATCGCCGGAGAAGACTCCGGCGATTTGCTTGGTGCCGAGCTGATCGCCGGCTTGCGCCGTGCCTGCCCGGGGTGTGAAATCCTGGCCGTGGCTGGTCCACGGATGCGAAAAGCCGGGGTGAAACTGATTCACCCCAGCGAAGATTTTTCGGTCATGGGATTGGCCGAAGTGCTGCGTCATTTGCCGCGCCTGTTGCGCCTGAGGAAGAAGGTTTTGCGCCGAATCAGCCAGTGGCAGCCGGATGTGGTTATCGGCATTGACGCGCCGGATTTGAACCTGCCGCTGGAAACCCGTTTGCGTCAACAGGGGATCAAAACGGTGCATTACGTCAGCCCGTCGGTGTGGGCCTGGCGGCCTCAGCGGGCCAAAAAGATTGCCAGCAACACCGATGCGGTACTGACCCTGTTCCCTTTTGAGCCTGCCTGGTACACACGTCATGGCGGTGTGGCCCGGTTTGTGGGCCACCCACTGGCGCAATCTTTGCCCGTTGAAGTGGACAAGGCAGCGGAAAAGGCACAAACAGGCCTGGACATTGACAGCACGGTGATCGCCCTGTTGCCCGGCAGCCGCTGGAACGAAATTCGTGCCCTGAGTGACGATTTTTTGCGCGCGGCGCTGGACATTGCCCAACAGCGGCCTGAGGTCCGGTTTGTCAGCGCCAGCCCCAGTGCCGAAAAAGGCCAGTGGTTTGCCAAAGCCGCGCAACGCCTCGGTGTGGATGTGACCATGCTCGATAGCGCCAGTCAGGCCCTGTTGGCCGCCGATGCCGCCCTGCTGGCATCGGGCACCGTGGCACTGGAGGCCCTGTTGAGCAAAACGCCGATGGTGGTGACTTATCGCCTGTCTGCCGTGACACACGCTTTGGTCAAGGGGCTCAATCTCATGCAACAGCCGTGGTATTCCCTGCCCAATGTATTGGAAGGGGATTTTCTGGTGCCGGAAATCATGCAGGACGCCATCACCCCGCAGGCCTTGTCTTCCGCCTTGCTGGAGCAGCTGCACCCCCAGCGCCGGGAACACCTGCAGGCGCGTTTTACCCACCATCATCACAGCTTGTTTCCCCCCGAGCCCGATGCCGCAGCTCGCGCCATTCTGGAGCTGATTCCATGTTGATTGCCGGCGTGGACGAAGCCGGGCGCGGGCCTTTGGCCGGGCCGGTTACGGTGGCGGCGGTGATCTTGCCGGAAAGCGGCCTGCAAGGCGTGGCTGTTGTCCTGGATGATTCCAAGAAACTCAGCCAGGACAAGCGTGAAAGGCTGGAAGCGGCCATCTGCCAGCAGGCACTGGCCTATGCGGTGGTGCATGTTGAGGTGGAACTCATCGACAGGTTAAACATTCTTGGCGCCACTTTGCATGGCATGCGTCAGGCGGTGCTGGCGCTGCAACCGGCACCTGCCAAAGCCCTGATTGATGGCAATAAATGCCCTGATCTGCCCATGCCGTGTGAAGCCATTGTGGGCGGCGATGGTAAAATAGCGGCCATCAGCGCGGCCTCGATACTGGCCAAGAATGCGCGTGACCGCCTGATGCTGGAGCTGCACCATCGTTACCCGCAATACGGTTTTGACCGGCACAAGGGTTACGGCACCCAATGGCATCTGGAACGGCTGGCCGAGCATGGCCCGTGTCCGGTCCACCGGCGCAGTTTTGCCCCGGTGCAGCGATTTTTTCAGGCGGATCTGTTTGCCTGACCGCCTCCTGCCAGTTAACCGAACACCCAAGGACTTTGCATGCCCGTGACGGACAACCCGGCCAAGACTGAACTCACACAGCCAGCGGCTTTTGTGCACCTGAACCTGCACAGCGAATTTTCGCTGGAAGACAGCACCGTGCGCATTGGCGCCCTGATGGATAAACTGGCCGAACAGGGTGCCCTCGCCGTGGCCATGACCGACATCAACAACCTGTTTGCAGCGGTCAAGTTTTACAAGGCCGCCTGCAAGGCCGGCATCAAGCCCGTTTTTGGTGCCGATGTGCAGGTCATGCCAGACGATGAAACCCTTTCACCGTATTTCCTCACCCTGTTGGTGCAAAACAACACCGGTTACGTGAATTTGTCCGAACTGCTTACCCGGGCGCACCAGGAAGGCTATTACCAGGGCCGGCCGCATGTGGCCGAAAGCTGGCTTGGGGCCAATAATGAGGGTTTGATTGCCATCAGTCGAAACCTCGACAGCGACATTGGCCAGCTGATTGCGGCCAGAAAAATGGATCAGGCCAGTGACCGGGTGACGGACTGGAAAAACCGCTTTGGCGATCGCTTTTATCTGGGCCTGGCACGCATCGGCCGCGAGGGCGAGGAATGGCATAACCAGGCCATTCGCTGGCTGGCGGCCACGCAACAGGTGCCACTGGTGGCCACCAATGATGTGCGATTCCTGCATGAGGACGATTACAACGCGCATGAGGCCAGGGTGTGCATACGCTCCGGTCATGTGCTGGCCGATCCGCGCCGCAAGACACCCTACACGCGCCAGCAGCACCTGCGCTCTGCCGAGGCCATGGCCGAGCTATTTGCGGACCTGCCTGAAGCGCTGGAAAACAGTGTCGAGATCGCCAAACGATGCAATTTCGGTTTTGAATTCGGCACCTATTACCTGCCGGATTTCCCGGTGCCTGAAGGGGATACCATTGATAGCTATTTTCGCCGCATCAGCCATGAACACCTGCAGATACGGTTGCAGAAACGGGGTCTGGCCGAAGGTTTTGTGGCCGATGATTACCTGAAACGGCTGGACGAAGAACTGAATGTGATCATCAGCATGGGCTTCCCGGGCTATTTTCTCATCGTGGCGGATTTCATCCAATGGAGCAGGAAGAACGGCATTCCGGTGGGCCCGGGCCGGGGCTCCGGTGCAGGTTCTCTGGTGGCCTACGCGCTGGGCATCACCGATTTGGACCCGCTGCAGTATGACCTGCTGTTTGAACGATTCCTCAACCCGGAACGGGTTTCCATGCCCGATTTCGATATCGACTTCTGCATGGAACGGCGGGACGAAGTGATCGACTACGTGTCGCGCACCTACGGCGCCGACAAGGTCTGTCAGATCGTCACCTTCGGCTCCCTGAGTGCCAAGGCCGTGATCCGGGACACCGGCCGCGTGTTGGGCTATCCCTATCCGGTGGTCGACGGGATCGCCAAACTGGTGCCCAATGACCTGGGCATTACCCTGGCCAAGGCGCTGGATCAGTCCGAGGAGTTCCGCCTGCGCAAGGAAACCGACGAGGAAGCCGAGGAAATCGTCGAACTGGCCATGAAACTGGAGGGCCTGACCCGCAACGTGGGCAAGCACGCTGGTGGCGTAGTGATTGCGCCAAAACGCCTGACCCATTTCTGCCCGCTGTATCAGGAAGCCGGGGGCGACAGTCCCGTCAGCCAGTTTGATAAGAACGACGTGGAAGATATCGGTCTGGTCAAGTTTGACTTTCTTGGCCTGCGAACCCTGACCATCATCGACTGGGCTCTGCGTGACATCAATGCCGGCCGGGAAGCACAAGAGCAGATCGACATCAGCCGCATTCCGCTGGATGACGAGGCCACCTTTGACTTGTTGCGCCACTGCCGCACCACGGCGGTATTCCAGCTTGAATCGCGCGGCATGAAAGAACTGATAGCCAAGCTGCAACCCAACAATTTCGAGGAAATCATCGCGCTGGTGGCGCTATTTCGCCCCGGACCGCTGGATTCCGGCATGGTGGACACCTTCGTGGATTGTAAACACGGGCGCAAGCCGGTGGTTTATCCGCACCCCGATCTGGAAGAAATCCTCCGGCCCACCTATGGCGTGATGGTGTACCAGGAACAGGTGATGCAAATCGCCCAGGTGCTGGCCGGTTACACGCTGGGAGCGGCGGATATCCTGCGCCGCGCCATGGGCAAGAAAAAGCCCGAGGAAATGGAAAAACAGCGGGCCATTTTTGTCAAAGGGGCCACCCAACGAGGCGTGGACCCGAAAGTGGCCGATGATATTTTCTCGTTGATGGAAAAATTCGCCGGCTACGGTTTCAACAAGTCGCACTCGGCCGCTTACGCCTTGCTGGCTTATCAGACGGCCTGGCTTAAAACCCATTACCCGACCGAGTTCATGGCCGCGGAAATGTCCGCCGACATGGACAGCACCGACAAACTGGTGCACGTCATCGAAGACGTGCGCAAAATGGGCCTCAAACTGCTGCCGCCGGACATTAACCAGTCACGCCACAAGTTTACTCCCGCAGCGGACGGTTCCATCATTTATGGCCTCGGCGCCATCAAGGGCGTGGGGCAGGCGGCCATTGAAAATATCCTGCAACAGCGGGAAAACACCGGCCCGTTCACGTCGCTGCTGGATTTCTGCTCGCGGGTCGATTTGCACAAGGTTAATCGCAAGACCCTGGAAGCGTTGATTCTGTCCGGCGCCTTCGACCGTTTGCATGCCAATCGCCGGGCCATGCTCAAGGGGCTGGACCAGGTGCTGAAAGCCGCCGCCCAGCGCAATCAGGACGCCGCTTCTGGTCAGATCGACATGTTTGGTCTGGGCAGCTCCAGTGGCCCTGCCAGCGCCGCCGCCGGCATGGAGTGTTTTGAACTGCCACACATTCCGGAGTTCGAGGACAACGAAAAGCTCTTTCAGGAGCGCAACGTGCTGGGCCATTTTATTTCCGGACACCCGGTGGCCAAATACCAGCGCTGGTTGCAACCCCTGGTTACGTGCACACTGGCGGCCTTGCAGGACAAGGTGTTGCCGGCCAGCCCGGATGCGCCTGGCAAAAAAGCCTACGCGCCGCGCATGGACGTGATTCTGGGTGGGCTAATCACTAGCGTCAATCGCCGCAGCGAAAAAATGGCGACCATTGTGCTGGAAGACACCACCGGCACCACGGACGTGACTTTTTTTGGTGATGCCTTGCAGGAGTTTGAAGACCTGCTGGTCAAGGACGAACTGGTGGTGGTGCAGGGCAGTGCTGGCATGGACAAATTCACCGGCCGGTTGCAGGTTCGGGCGCAGCAGGTGCTTAACCTCAATGACGCGGTGGCCTTGTTTTGCGACCGTATCCTGATCCGCATGAACGATGATCCGGCGGCGATTGAAGATTTGCGCGCCCTGTTTGACAAGCACGGCACCGGCAAGGCACGTGTTTACGTACAGGTCAACAATGAGGATGCGGCCACCCAGCTACGCCTGGGGTCGGCATGGAAAATCCGGCCATCGCTGAATCTGCTCACCGATGCGGTGCAATTGCCGCACATCAGCCACGTGGCCATTCGCGGTTCGAACTGATCGAGCCCTTCCGCTGTGGTTCCGGTGTTGATGATAGCCGGCTCAAGGTCCAGCGGTGTTCAAATACCGTTATTGGGGTATCCTGGAAAGCAGTGCCGGGTCTGTGACCAGGTTTCTGACACCGTGGGCATGGTCTTCGTTAAAGGGGTTTTCCTTACACCATCGGTCCACTGACTGGATATTTACCTTGGCCACTTTGGGGCGAACACTCCATGTGACTTGATATGGTGAACCTTTTTCATTATAGGCAGGACCAGTGGTTGAACCGGCATATTGGACGGGTGTGCCGGTGTCTTCTGGTATCCCGGTGGCCTGGAAATAGCCTTGCTGTTTGCTGACGGCCGTCAGCTCGGAAAAATCCCTCGCCTTCGGGTCGTTGACCAGAGCATAAACCTGTGCTTCAACCCGTAATTGCGGGTTTTTGATCGACTCACTCATGCAGGCCGCCAGGGAAGGGCCGGGTTTTACGCGTGCGGTGGAATGAACATAGTGCACTTCGATGGTGTCGCCCGGCTGCAGCCCCCCATGCTCGCTGGCGCAGGCATCGTGGTCTAGTGGCTTCAATTCTTCTTTGCTAAATAGCCCTGTATAGCGATAGCCAGAGTTGTAACCGTGACCATCACCCGGGCCGGCATAATCAGTAAACTCTCCGCCTTTATGCTCGGCATTTTTGTGGAAGTGAATGTTGCACAGATTCATTTGTGATCGATCCGGCGCATCGGAGAAAATGACCGGATTCATGCCTTGCCTGGAATCAATGTCACGCGGTGATTGGGGGCCATACCCTTTTCCAGCCGTGTTGTGACTTAAGTTGTTTTGCTGTTGGGTGACCGTCTCGGTCACGCTGTTTGGCATTTCTGTCTCTGTGTGCCCGTTTAGTTTAATGCCATGCTGATCCATGCCGTTGCAACCGGTAAGAATTCCGGCAGCAAGAATGAGGGTTAAAAGAATTTTTTTCATGATTTTTCCTTCCGTATGAGGCAGTGAAATCAGGTTTCAATTGTTCTGCTGCCAAAGAATAAACAAGTGTGCCGTGGCGAAGATAAGTCGTTGCACCCTAAAAGCCGGGTGACCCCGGCTTTAGCATAGAAGCTGATTGAGCCTAGTCAATTTTGCGGATGCGATCCGGAATCAACCAGGCCGCGGCCATGAAAATCACGGCAATAATACCAGCCACGACCACGCCCGGCATGCCACTGGCCAGCGCCGGGTATTTTGGGTTGCCAGTATCGGCAATGGTCACCGCGGCGGTGCCGTTGATTTCTACCACCGGTTCAAACAACCAGGGCATATGGGCTTTGAGCCAGCCATAGGACAGCACAAAAACCCAGGCGCCAACCAGTCCACCGAGTACCATAAAGATGGAATCACGACGGCCAGCACCCCAGGCGGCAATGGTGGTGCCCGGGCAATAACCGCCCAGACCAAAGCCGATGCCGAAAATGGCGCCACCGACAATCACGCCCACGTAGCTGGGTTTGACGTGAATGTGGGTGGGTGGAATCAGGCCGGTGGCCAGGCCGATAAAGAGCAACAGGCTGGAGAAGCCAATGGCAAAAAGAATGACCTTGGCCAGGTGCATGTCCGTCAGGCGCAAAAAGCCGACGATTTTGTTCGGGTCGGTGGCCTGAACTTTATGCAGTACAAAACCGAAGGCACCACCGAGCAAAAGGCCGAGAATAATTTGTTTCATCATGTCTGTTTCTCCTGATCAGCGACGGAAAACGAGGATGGCCACCGGTACGGCAATGGCGAACACGCCAATGGCGAACAGGTAGCCGCTCAGGGAGGTTTGCATCATGCCGCTCATCATGTGACCGGAGGTGCAGCCGCCGGCCATGCGCGCGCCATAAAGGATGGCAAAACCGGAGATAAAGGCCCCCAGCATGCGCTTGCCCCAGGATGACCCCAGGTTTTCGCGCCACACGCGGGGAATCCAGGTTTCATCTTCCGGCACCTTGGGTCCACCGAATTTGGCCGCCAACCAGCCGCCAATAAACATGGCGATCACAAACACAAAGCCATAATTTCCGGGTTCTTTGGCCAGTTTCACGTATTTGCCATTGCTTTTGTTCAGGTACGGATTGGTGCTGCGGTATTCCACCGTGCCATCATCCAGCACTACTTTTTGTGCCAGTTCCGGTTTCAGGTTACAAAAAATCAGGCAGTCGGCGATCACGTACTGGGTCGAGACCCCAATGGGCTTGACTACTGCCACTGCCAGTAAAAATACAAGACCCAGAACGATTCCGCTCTTGAGCCATCCCCAGGGTTGATTCATGTTTGTTCTCCGGTAAATGTAAGGAATTGGCCACATGGCTTCGCCCCGATTTAGGATTGATTTGGTGTTCCGGGCTGAAATGCCGTGGCCTGACACAGATTTAGCGTGACCTTTAGCGTCACCTAATATAACGCCGTCATTGGCTGAATGCAAATACCTGCCGGCTAGCGAATCTCAAAGGGTTCGTGATGGAATCTGGTAGTTTTCCTGCTCCATCAGGTCAATGCCACAAGGTTCGTTTTCCAGCCACTGGAGAAAGGCCGTTATGTTTTCTTCCCCGATAATGGCAGCTCCGTGTTGTGGCATGATTGCCTCGATGTCCAGTTGACGCACCATGTTCACCCAGTATTTCAGAATAGACCGGCTGCCGATATAGCGCCTGTGAAAGTCACGCATGTGCGGCATCAACTGTTCAAAGCTCATTGGTTCTCCGCCACCCTGATCAACCATGGAGGCCCCTAGGTCACCGGAGAACAGGGTTTTGCTGCGAGGATCATACAGGTGCAGATTGCCTACTGAGTGCATGAAGTGTGCGGGCAGAATCATGAGCTTGCCATCCCCGAATGGGAGCCATCCTCCGTCATCAGGCACAGCCACCAGTCGGTCAGTAATGTCACCTACCTTTTTGCCCACATAATCACTGACCAGGTGAGGCAGAAAACGGCTCCACAGCGCTGAGGTAATGATTTGCGCGGGTGTATTAATCATCCAGCGGCTCAGGGCACTGATAATGTCCGGATCCTGATGGCTGGCAAAAATCATGTTGAGGTCCTTGCCCGGCAGGTGTCGTGAGATGGCAAGGGTCAGCGGGATATAAGTGAGGTCACCACCGGGATCCAATAACAGACTGTCGTTGCCTGAAACAATCAGAAACTGATTGCTTTGCACGCCGTGACCAGAAACCAGGTCAGTAAAAGCCAATACTTTATGATTGCCCTCCTGGAAAACCAGTTGGGAGCCGTGGTGATTGCCTTGCATGTTCAAGTCCTGCTTGTTGGGGGGGTAATAGTTTATTCGCTGGCAAGCTGAATGTAAAAAAATGTTACGCAATGGCTCTGGCAGGATGCTATTAGCTGCAGAACATAAGTCCCCTGCCAGGCAGCCTGTGAACAGGTGGTGCGCAGCTAGAGTCCCTATAGAATACCGGGAGGAAGCTTTCAGAACTGTTGGTCGATTTTATCCAGCAGGTGTTGCAGGGTGGCTTTTTCCTGCTCATTCAGGGCGCTGAACAGTTCGGCTTCGCACGCGCGCACTCTAGGCAATAACTGCTGGTAGAGTGCCAGGCCTTTTTCTGTCAGCTGATAGCGTCTGGCGCGTCCATCCTCGGGGCAACCTTCTTGCCTGACCAGCCCCTTTTCCTTCAGGCGACTCACCGTGCGTGAAATGCGGACCTTGTCCATGGAGGCGGCTTTGGCCACCTGGGTGGCTGTCATGCGATCCTGACTGGCCAGGATAGCCAGCACGCGCCATTGGGGTATGTCGAGATCAGAGGCCTGCTGATAGACGCTGGCCAGCCGTTGACTGATGCGGTTTGACAACACAGACAGGCGATAGGGCAGGAATGTTTTCAGGTCAAAGGCCATGACGCATTTCCTGGCAAAGAGGGACGGCGTGAAAATATAGTTTCATTTGAAACCAATTATGCGTAAAATATTCGCCAATAGCAACCGCCGGCCTCTTGTGCTGGCGACTTTGCCAATTGAAAAGGAAAAGGAGAAAATCATGTCAGTCCCGATTACTGGCCACGGTTTTGTGGAATTTGCCGCCAAAGAACCGCAGGCCTTGCACGACCTGTTTCGGCGCATGGGTTTTGTGGCAGTCAAAAAACACAAAACACAACCGATCACGTTGTATCGTCAGGGCGATATTGATTTTCTGGTCAATGAGACGCCCGACTCTTTTGCCAGTGACTTTGCCGCTCAGCACGGCCCTTCGGCCTGTGGTTTTGCTATTCTGTTTGACGATGCCGAGGCGGCCCGTCAACAGGCGGCAGAGCGCGGTGCCAAGGCCATCGACGTCAAAAAAGGGCTGGATTTGCCGGTCATAGAAGGCATTGGTGGCGCTGCACTGTACCTGACCGACCGCCAGCAATGGCAGGCGTTGCTGGAACGGAATTTTGAAACCATCGAGGGCGTACCGCAAAACCCAACCGGGTTTGGCCTGACGGTGGTGGATCACCTGACTCACAATGTTTATTCCGGTGAAATGGAAAAATGGGCCGACTATTACACCCGGCTGTTTGATTTTGAGCCCATTCGCTATTTTGACATTCGCGGCGAGCAAACCGGCCTGTTGTCCAAGGCCATGCGCAGTCCGGGCGACCAGGTGAAGATTCCCATTAACGAGTCCAGCGACCCCAAAAGCCAGATCAATGAATATCTGGAAGAGTACAAGGGGCCTGGCATCCAGCACATTGCCCTGTTCACTGATAACATCTATGAAACCGTTGAATCCATGCAGGCCTGCGGCATGGATTTCCTGGACACCCCGGACACCTATTACAGCGCCATCGACCAGCGCATCCCCGGCCACAGCGAGGACGTGGAGCGCATGCGCAAGAACCGCATCCTCATTGATGCTGACCCGGAAACGGGCAAAAAAATCCTGTTGCAGATTTTCACCAAAAACGCCATTGGCCCGATTTTTTTCGAAATCATCCAGCGCAAGGGCAACCAGGGTTTTGGCGAAGGCAACTTCAAGGCCCTGTTTGAATCCATCGAGCTGGATCAGAAACGGCGAGGCTACCTGACATGAAGAAATGGTTGCAAATACCCGTGCGCCAGGGACAAACCGCCCGGCAGGCGCATTGCGGCTTGCCCGAAGGCACCTATGAGCGCGAAATGGGTGTGGAAGGCTTTTTTGGCCCGGCCACACACTTTTACCACAAGCACCCGCCCACCGGCTGGGTGGCCTTTGAAGGTGACTTGAAACCGCGAGCCTTTGACACCAACCGCATTGAATCAATACGTCGCAGCCCCTGGCAGGCCACGCCTTTGCTGCACAATGCCAGCACCCAGGTGCGATACTGGCACAGCGACGAGGACATGACTGAACTTGTGCGCAATGCCGACGGTGATGATTTGCTCTTTTTTCATGAGGGCGAAGCGGAGTTTTTCAGCGATTTTGGCCGACTCCCTGTTCAGGCCGGTGATTACCTGCTGATTCCGCGCGGCACCTTGTGGCGGCTGGAAATCAAAAAGCCGGTCAAGGTGCTGATGACAGAAGCCCGCAACAGCCATTTCAAAATGCCGGACAAGGGCCTTTTGGGCGAACACGCCATTGTCGATCCGGCGGTTTTCCGGCACCCGGTGATTGATTCGGCGTTTCTGGCCCAGCAGGACGAGAACACCTGGCAAGTACAGGTCAAAAGAAATAACCGCATCAGCCGCATAACCTATCCCTTTAACCCGCTGGATGCCATTGGCTGGCAAGGCATGGTCATGCCCGTGGCGCTCAACTGGCGGGACATCCGGCCCATCATGAGCCACCGTTATCACCTGCCGCCATCGGTGCATTCCACCTTTGTGGCTGACCGCTTTGTGGTCTGCACCTTTGTGCCGCGGCCATTTGAAAGCGACCCGGATGCGCTGAAAGTGCCGTTTTTCCATAATAATGACGATTACGACGAAGTGCTGTTTTACCATCAGGGAGAGTTTTTCTCCCGCGACAACATCCACCCGGGCATGATCACCCTTCACCCGGCCGGTTTTACCCACGGCCCGCATCCGAAAGCCCTGCGGCACATGTTTGAACAAAACAAACCCATGACCGACGAAGTGGCGGTGATGATAGACACCCGCGACCCACTGCAGGTGAGCAGCGAAGCTGAGGCAGTGGAATGGACCGATTACGTGAATTCCTGGAGAACCGACACATGAAACTGGCAACACTAAATGACGGCAGCCGCGACGGCGTTTTACTGGTGGTCAGCCGCGATGGCAAACAGGCCGTCAAGGCCACCGGCATTGCCGACACCATGCAACAGGCACTGGACAACTGGGCCGAAGTGGCGCCACGCCTCAACAGCCTGTCGGCGCAGCTGAACAACGGTGAAGCCGAGGATGCGTTCGCGCTGGATGTGTCTCAACTGGCCGCGCCCTTGCCGCGCGCCTATCAGTTTGTGGACGGCAGCGCCTACCTGGCGCACGTGGAACGGGTGCGCAAGGCACGGGGCGCTGACATGCCGCCCAGTTTTCTGCACGACCCGCTCATGTATCAGGCCGTCAGCGACGGATTTCTGGCGCCCACAGCGGATATCCCCGTGCCCAGCGAGGATTTTGGCATTGACTTTGAGGCCGAAGTGGCGGTGATTACCGATGACGTGCCCATGGGCGTGAGCCCGGAAGAAGCCCTGGATCATATTCAACTGCTGACCATCCTTAACGACGTGTCCCTACGCAACCTGATTCCGGCGGAACTGGCCAAGGGGTTCGGTTTTCTGCAGTCCAAACCGCGCAGCGCACTGGCGCCTTTTTTTGTCACTCCCGATGAGTTGGGCGATGCCTGGCGTGAGGGCAAGGTGCACCTGCCTTTGCGCAGTGAGCTCAATGGCCAGTGGTTTGGGGAGCCGGATGCAGGCACCGACATGCAGTTTGACTTCGGTGAACTCATTGCGCACGCGGCCAGAACCCGGCCGCTGGCCGCTGGCACCATTGTCGGTTCGGGCACCATTGCCAACCAGGACTTGAGCGCCGGTTCGTCCTGCCTGGCAGAAAAACGGGTGCTGGAAATTATCGAAAAAGGGCAGGCCGAAACGCCTTTTATGTCCTATGGTGACCGTATCAAAATTGAAATGCTTGACAAGGCAGGCGAAAACATTTTCGGCACCATCGAGCAAAAAGTGGTACCGGCGTGAAACTGTACAGCTACTGGCGATCCACCGCCGCCTATCGGGTGCGGATCGCCTTGAACCTGAAAGGCATCGACTATGAAACGGTGCCGGTGCACCTGGTCAAGGATGGCGGGCAGCAGCACACGGCCGAATACCAGGCCATTAACCCGCAGGGACTGGTGCCGGCGCTGGAGCTGGATGACGGCACGGTGCTGACCCAATCCATGGCCATCCTGGAATACCTGCAGGAAACCGTGCCGGAACCGCCCATACTGGCACAAGAGCCGCACACACGCGCACGGGAAAGGGCATTCGCCCAGACCATCGTGGCCGACATTCACCCGCTCAATAATCTGCGGGTTTTAAACTACCTGAAACAGGAAGCAGGCTGGAATGCCGACCAGGTGCAAGGCTGGTATCACCACTGGATCCATGCCGGATTTGCCCCGCTGGAACAGCAACTGGCCCGGCGTGACACGGTGTATGCTTTTTCTGATAGCCCGGGCATTGCTGACATTTGCCTAGTAGCCCAAACCTACAATGCTCACCGCTTCGGGCTGGACATGAGCCCTTACCCCAGTATTCTTGAGCTTGAAAAACGCTGCCTGAAAATCCCTGCCTTTGATAAAGCCCGGCCGGAAAACCAGCCCGATGCCACGGGCTGACACCGGCCCGTTCCGTTCCCTCTCGGCAGCCAAAGTTGACAAAATTTGACACTTGGCTGACAAAAAAACACACATTGCATGATTTGAAGGACAATTTTCCCGCCAGCCGCCCCCATTTGAGGGTTAACCGCCATAATTTTGCGCGGCAATAACGCTTTCCGTCTTTTCGGTGTTATAAAAATACCAGGAATAAAGAACACGGCGTGCAGGCAGAACAGGGTTCTGTCATTCAAGCTTGATCAACGCTGTTCGCAAGTGAGTGCAGTAACCGCCGAATGACCTGTCTTGAGGGGGACACATGCCAAATCAACACCGTTATTTACTCTTTTCCCCGATTTTATTCATTGCGATGGTTTACGCCCTCACCCTGACCACGCTGGTGTTGGCTCAACAGACCAAACCACCGGAGAATGACCCGCCGCCATCGCCGGTCAGCCAGCAAGAAATTGATGATTTCCGAAAGCAATGGTGGCGATACCGCGAAGCCGCTGCTGATTTGAAACAGGCCCTGCTCAGCTATGTGCCAGCATCGCAGCGCCAGGCGCTGATACCGCCTGCGTCAACGTCTTTTCACGGCGCGAGTGCCTGGGCGGACCTGGATGATGGGAGCATCGCTCACCTG
>JALWKC010000124.1 GCA_026996795.1 Lysobacterales bacterium
CAATGCCATTGCCGATCCAGTTAATGCGGTTTTCCGCCACATACCCGTTGGCCAGCATGAACTCCATGTCTTCTCGGGACTGGCTCAAGGTGTGGTCGGTGATTTTTGCCAGCCACCGCTCCATTTGAACTGTCAGGGCGTGGGCCAGTGCCTTTTGGTCATCGTGGAAATAATACCCGTGTGCGGTGTAAAGGTTCACTGGCACGCCACAGCGCCAGGCGGCCACGCGCGCGGCCAGGCTGGCGTTGCGGTTATGGCTGTTGACGCAATGGTAGTCACCGGCACGGATAATCTGCGTCAGGCGCTTGATGGCGCGGACAAAGCCCCTGGGCGATGCGGTGGCGGGAAAACTCACGTCAAAATGCCGCACGCGGGGGTCATCCAGGGCATTGAAGTCCGCCGTGGTGTGGCAAGCGGTGTGCACGGCATGGCCGGATTCAAGCAGACCCTCGATCAACGGCTTGAGAAAGCGGTTCAGGTAAAAATCGGTGTTGCAGACTTGCAGGATTCTGGCCATGGTCCGGGCGTATTTGAAAAAGGGGCAGGTGCCAGGGTGTGACATTGGTTTTCACTCACCGAGGCATACATGCGGGGGATTTTAACGGTCCGGGCGGAAAAAGCCATTACAATGAGCCATTGTTTTCCGGCTGTCACAATTGTGGCAGCCAAATGAGTTATCACACAAAGGAAACTGACTGAGCGCATGGGTGAGTTCATACAGGTGGTGCATCTGATCGAAAGCCTGGGCCGTGGCGGCGCCGAGCAGTCGCTATTGAACGTGGTGCCGGCCTTGCGCGAGGCCGGGATGGCCTCGCGCGTGCTGGTGCTGGACGGTTCCACGGCCGCCAGGCGCGAACTGGCCCCGGCTTTCCGGCGCCAGGGTATTGCGGTGGATTTTCTTCAGAGCACAAGGTATGGCCAGAAAGCGCGCGAACTGCAACAGCGCCTGCAGCGCCAGCCGGTGGATGTGCTGCAGGCCCACCTGACCCGTTCGGTGATGGTGGCCGGCTGGCCCTTTGCGCGGCTGGCGCCGGGGCAGCCGGTGAAAATTGGCAGCCTGCATAACCTGGGTTACGAGAAACCGGTGCCCCTCGCAGCCAGGCCCCGTCACTGGCTGAAAAAAACCCTGGCGCGGCGTGCGGCAGGCAGTTTCCAGCACTGGCACGCTGTTTCATCGGCCGTCAAGAACCACTATTCTCAGCACTGGCAGTTACCGCCTGCGGCGATCACTGTTATCCCCAATCCCGTCCCTGTGCCAGCTTCCCTGCCGCGTCAAACCCTCGAAACCACGCCCGCGGCGGCACCTCCACTGATTGTGCTGCCGGGCCGCCTGGTGCCGGAAAAAGGTCACGATTTTGCCATTGGCCTGGCCCGGCAACTGCGCCGGGAGTACCCCGGGCTGCGTTGGCTGTTTGCCGGTGGCGGGCCATTACTGGATGCGCTGCAGGCACGCATTCAGGCCGAAGGCCTGTCTGAGGCGATTGGCATCACTGGCGAGATTTCTCATGCGGACATGCTGCAACGCCTGGCCGAAGCCACGCTGGTGATTCAGCCGTCTCGACAGGAAGGCTTTGGCATGACGGCCGCCGAGGCCATGGCCGTGGGCAAGCCGGTGCTGGCCAGTGATGCCGGCGGCTTGCCGGAAACCCTGGGGGAGGCCGGTCGTGTTGTGCCCCTGGCCAATGAATCTGGCTGGCTGAGCACCGTGCGTTACCTGCTGGATTCCCCGGTGGCCCGGGCCACCCTGGGCACAGCCGCCAAGGCCCGTGTCCAGGCACGATTTTCTCCACAGGCCATCAGCCAGCAGTGGCTGGGCCTGTACCAGCGGCTATTGCAACGCCCAGCGCAGCCCGTGATTCAAGCGGCAACGTCTTCCGGAAAGCAGGAGACACCGGCGGCATGAAGGTGCTTTTCCTGACCAAGTACCCGCGCTCTGGCGCCAGCAGTCGCTATCGGGTGTATCAGTATTTGCCTTTTTTGCGCGAACAGGGGGTGGCCTTCGATGTGTCGCCCTTTTATTCCGAACGCGCCTATCGGCTCATTTACCAACCGGGCCATTTGCCGGGCAAAGTGGCAGGTGCGCTGGCCGGCGTTTTCCGACGCCTTCGCGATGCCTGGCGCATCCGCCGCTACGACGTGGTTTTCTGCCAGCGGGAGGCGCTGCCCTTCGGGCCGCTGTGGTTTGAGCGTCGGGTGCGTGCCTGTCAGGTGCCATTGATTTTTGACTACGACGATGCCTTGTTTATTTTCAAGCCCAGTGCCAGTACGCCGTTGGCGGACAAATTAAAGAACCCGGGCCGGATTCCCCGCATCATGGCCCATGCGGCGGCGGTTTTTGCCGGCAATGACTATTTGCGCGATCAGGCAGCCCACTGGTGCCCGGATGCCCGCACTGTGCTGGTGGCCGAGGACACCCGGCGCATTTCCCGGCGGCCATGCCACAAGGAGAAAAAACACCTGATTCTGGGCTGGCTGGGATCACCCTCCACGGAAAAATACCTGCAACGGATTCGCCAACCGCTGGAAACGCTGGCGCAGCGCCTCGAAGCCCGGGGCCAGAGCATGGAATTGCGCGTCATTGGCGGAGGGCGGTTTGACTCCCCGGCTTTTCCTGTCACACACATCCCGTGGCGCCTGGACACGGAAGTGGCGGAATTGCACCAATGCGACATGGGCCTGATGCCGCTGCCGGACGAGGCCTGGTCATTGGGCAAGTCAGGCGGCAAGGCGCGCACCTACATGGCCGCCGGCGTGCCGGCAGTGGTGAGTGACGTGGGCTTTAACCGGCAATTGATTGAAAACGGCCGCAGCGGTTTTTTGTGCGCCACGGACAAGCAGTGGCTGCAGGCGCTGGAGGGTCTGGCCCACAGTGCGGTGTTGCGCGAAAATATTGCCCAGGCCGCGCGCGCTGAAGTGGAACAAAAACACAGCCTGGACGTTCTGGCGCCGGAGTTCCTGGCCCATTTGCGCGATGTGCAGCGCCGTTATGGGGCCAATGGCGAAACACAGCGGAGGCCATCGTGACCAAGCGCGTGTGGTATATCAGCTGGAACTCGCTGGAGGAACCGCTCGTGCACTCCCAGGTGCTGGGCTATTTGCGCGGTTTGAGCGCCAAAGGCTGGCGATTTACGTTAATCACGCTGGAAAACAACCGGGATGACCACTGGCTGGCGCAACAGCAAGCTCAACTGCGTGCGGTTTTCGGTGAGGCGCTGGAGTGGCAGCCGGTGCAATTGGCAGCCGGTCGCATCAGTCGCAGCACGGTGGGCAAATTGTGGCAGGCGCGGCGCCATGTGCTCAGGCTGCTCAAACAGGAACCGCCGCAACTGATTCACGCCCGCAGCTACCTGCCGGCCTGGTTGTCAGCCATGCTGGCTGGCAAGGCCAAACGGCCGTGGCTGTTTGATGCGCGTGGATTCTGGGTGGACGAAAAAGTTTACAAGGGCAGCCTGAAAGCCAATGGTGTGGCCTATCGCTGGTTGAAACGGCAGGAAAAGCGATTGTATGGCGCGGCGGATGCCGTGGTCATGCTGGCCAACGCTGGTGTGAAATCCCTACGGTGTAAACAATGGCTGACAGCGGGCGTGCCAGTGGCCGTGATTCCCACTTGCGTGGACACGCAACGCTTTCGGCCCAACACGTCCGAAACGAACCAGTATTTGCCCCAACACGGGGCAAAGCGTTTGTTGTGCGTGGGCTCGGTGGGGGCAGGTTATCTGGGTGAGGCGGTCTTCCGGGCCTTTGCCGCCATGCAGCGGGTGTTCCCCGATTACCGTTGCGAGCTCTGCAGCCGCACTGACCGCGATGAAGTGGTGAAACTGGCCCAAGCCACCGGTGTTGACCTGTCGCGCCTGAAGATTTACACCGCTACGCACGAGGAAATGCCCGGCCACCTGGCCGCCGGTGGCATCGGTTTGTCCTTTATTCGGCCCCACCCGAGCAAGGCGGCGTCCTGCCCCACCAAGGTGGGTGAATACCTGGCCTGTGGCATGCCTGTGCTGTACAACCCGGGCATTGGCGACATGGATGTCGTATTGGGGGACGGTCACGTGGCGGTGCGTTGCGAGGCATTGGGCACTGAAGGCTTGATGACGGCCTTGCGCCAGGCGGTGTCCTTGAACGAATCGCCAGGCACGCGGCAACGCTGTCGCCAGTTGGCTATGGATTATTTCAGCCTGGACAAGGGCGTTGCCGCCTACGATGCGCTGTATTGTCAGGTGCTGGGCCTTAAGGCAACTGACAGGGCAGTCGCTAGTGTCGCCGACAGTTCAACCCGTGGTGCAGCCGGTAGCGCAGGAGAAACCCGGCCATGATGGTGGCTCTGGCCATGGCCCTGCTGGCGTTGATGCTGAGTGTTTTCCTGTACGCGCGTCAGCAGACTGAAATCACAGGGGCCGTGCAGCCGCGTATGGCTTTTCCCGGCGCGGACGAATCCAGCGGGCCGTTGCCTGCGGCGGTGGCTGAAAAAGCCTGGCTGCTGAAACTGTTTCTGGCGGCCTGGTTGGTGCGCCTGGCGGTGGTGATTGTGATCAACGCCACCGGGGCGATACAGAAACTGGGCCTGTCGTCGGATTCCATGCATTATGCCCGTATTGGCAAAATGCTTGCGGTGCAAATGCACATGGGG
>JALWKC010000125.1 GCA_026996795.1 Lysobacterales bacterium
GGGGCAAGGACGTGTTTATTCCCATGGATTACCTGATTGGTGGTGAGAAAATGGTGGGCGAAGGCTGGCGCATGCTGGTGGAGCAACTGTCGGTTGGGCGTTCCATTTCCCTGCCTTCCAACGCCACCGGCGGAGCAAAAATGGCCACTTTTGCTACCGGCGCCTACGCGCGCATCCGCAAGCAGTTCAACATGCCCATCGGGCGCTTTGAAGGCGTCGAAGAAGCCCTGGCGCGCATTGTCGGCTACACTTATTCTTCTGCCGCCTTATCCAGCATGACCGCCCTGGCGGTGGATCAGGGCATGCGCCCGGCGGTGCCTTCGGCTATTGCCAAGTACCACACCACAGAAATGGGCCGCGCCGTAGCGCGCGATGCCATGGACATTCATGGCGGCAAGGGCATCCAGATGGGACCTAAGAACTACCTGGGCCGTGGCTGGATGAGTGCACCCATTGCCATCACCGTGGAAGGCGCCAATATCCTCACCCGCAGCATGATTATCTTCGGCCAGGGCGCCATTCGTTGCCATCCCTACGTGCTGAAGGAAATGGAAGCGGCAAATATCGAAGACCCGCAAGAGCGGCTGGAAAAGTTCGATGAAGTGTTGTGGCAGCACATTGGCTACAGTTACAGCAACGCCATTCGTTCCTTCTTCCAGGGCCTGGGCACCTGGCGCCTGGAACAGGTGCCTGGTGATGGCTTCAGTCGCCAGTTCTATGCCAAGATCACCCGTTACAGCGCGGCCTTTGGCCTGGCCGCTGACGTGGCCATGCTGACCCTGGGCGGGGCCTTGAAGAAGAAGGAAAAAACCTCGGCCCGGCTGGGTGATGTGCTCAGCCACCTGTACATGGCCTCGGCGGTGTTGAAACGCTACCGCGACCAGGGTGAGCCCAAAGCCGACCAGCCCATCGTGGCCTGGGCCTTGCACCACCACTTCTATGAAATTGAACAGGCCTTGAAGCTGCTGAGCTGGAATTTCCCCAACAAGGCCGTGGGTTTTGTCCTGCGTCGCATTATCTTCCCGCTGGGCACTCACGAATTGCCGCCGGGTGATCGCCTTGGCCACAAGGCCGCCTCTCTGGTGCTCACTCCCAATGAGGCCCGTCAGCGCCTGACCGATGGCTGCGACAAGGACCCTTCGGCCCACAATCAGGTGGCGTTCCTGAATCAGGTGCTGGAAGAAGTGATCGAAACCGAGCCACTGGAGCGGCGCCTGTACAAGGCCGTCAAGGCGGGCCAGATCGAGTCACTGCATCCGGTGCAGCAGCTTGATGAAGCCCTGGACAAAGGCATTATCAGTCCCGATGAGCACGCGCAGCTGAAGCGGGTGCGTGAACACGTGATGGAAGTCATTGCCGTGGACGAGTTCCCGTTCGATTACTTCAATCGCGAAGCCTGTCACCCCAAAAGCGGTGACAAGGCCAGCAAGGCGGCCTGATTACTGACCCCAATCGCGGTTACCAAAAAACCCCCGTTTTTGCGGGGGGTTTTTGTGCCGGCAGCTCCATTGAATCGCTTTGGCAGCAATGCCCATAGAGGGCTTTGGCGTCTCACGCCTCAACGGGTTTCTTGCAGTTTTTGCAAGGCATCTGCCCACACCGGCAGCGCCGCCCTGGTACCGGTCAGGCCGGTGGGTTTGTTGTCATCGCGCCCCACCCACACGGTGAGTAAATAACGTCGGTCAAAGCCTGCAAACCAGTTATCACGGCCACCATTGGTGGTGCCTGTTTTGCCAAACAGGGGCCGCAAAAGGCGCGGCCAGCTGCGGAGTGTGGCGGCTGTGCCATCGGTGGTGATGCGGTGCAACACGGCCAGTATCTGGCGCAGGTGTTCCGGGTCAACCGCCGGTGGTGTGGCGGTTTTTGGACGCAGCAGCAGTGTCCCCTCGTCGTCGGTAACAGCCCGCAGGGCCACAATTTCATTCTGGGCGCCCTGCGAGGCCAGTAACTGATACAGCTGGGTGGTTTCCAACGGGCTCAGTTCCACCGCGCCCAGCAGCAAAGACGGGTGCAGGCGGGCAGGCGTGTGCAGCCCCAGGCGGTTAAGAAATCCGGCCAGTCGTTGCAGGCCAATGCGCTGGCCCAGGTGCACGGTGGCCAGGTTCCACGAATGCAGCAGGGCATCACGGGCGGCTACCGTGCCGTGACTGCGGCGCGAAAAATTGGCCGGACGCCAGTGCTCGCCCCGCCGCGTCCGGATGGCTACGGGCTCATCGGACAGTGGCGAATCCAGGGAAAAACCGGGCAGCAGTTCCAGCCCGGCCAGGTAAATAAACGGCTTGATCAGCGATCCGATCTGGCGCCGCATCAACAGTGCGTGATTAAACCCCGAAAACCGCTCGATGCCGCCGTCCAGCGCCAGCACCTCACCGCTTTTCGCCTGAGTGAGTACCGCCGCAGCCTGCAGGGACTGGCCAAGGCGAGGCACCACAGTGGCCAGGGAGTCGCTGAGTTGTTTTTGCGCCCAGGGATCCAGGGTGGTAAAAACGCGTAAGCCGGCCTGTTGCAGTTGCTCAGGCTTGAAACGCTGGCGCAATCGCTGCCTGACCAGCTGCATGAAGTCCCCGTAGCGCCCGGCATTCACCTGCCCTTTGGGGGTCACACCCAGGGGTTGAGCAGTGGCTTGCTTTCGTGCCGCTTCACTGATGATGCCAGTGTCTGCCATGAGTTTTAACACCAGGTTCCGGCGTTGCAAGGCGCGCTGCGGGTGCTTGCGCGGGTTGTACCAGGATGGCCCCTTGATCAGCCCGATGAGCAGTGCCTGTTCGGCCAAATCAAGTTGTGGCGGTGACTTGCCGAAATAATACCTGGCTGCCTGGGCAATGCCATGGATGGCCAGTTTCCCTGCCTGACCCCAGTACACTTCGTTCAGGTAGTCCTGCAAAATATCGCCCTTGTCGCGCTGCCTTTCCAGCAACAGTGCCAGGGCGATTTCGTTGATTTTACGGGACCAGCTTCGTTGCGGCATGCGCAGCCGGTTCTTGACCAGTTGCTGGGTGATGGTGCTGCCGCCCTGCACCACGCGACCGGCCAGCAGATTACGCCATGCCGCCCGTGCCATGCCAGCCAGGTTGATGCCATGGTGATGGTTGAACTGGCGGTCTTCCACTGCCTGAATGCCTTGCACTAAGGTCACTGGCAAGTGCGTTAGTTTCACCGGTTGGCGCTGTTCCAGATCGGCCGAATAAAAGCCACCCAGCCGCACCGGCTCCAGCGTCAATACTTCGGCTCCGCGCAGCGTGTTAACAGTCCATTGGCCGGCGTCATTGCGGCCCAACTGCAGGGAAACGCGCTGCGCATCAAGCCGACCTTCGGGCAGCGGAAAGCCGCGCGTGTGAATGGTGAAGCGTTCATCGGTGCCAGATGAACGGTGGCGGTATTCACCCAAGGCCGGTTCGTGGTCAACGGCCCGGTAACCCAACAGCTGCAAATGGTATAGCAACCGAGCCGGACTCAGCACCTTGCCTTCAAAAGCACTCAGGGGGGCGGCATAGACCTGCGAAGGGCTGTGCCAGCGATGCTGCACAAACTGGGTTTTAACCAGGTGATTCAGGTACAGCAGCCACGGCAGGCCCAGGCCGATCAACAGGCCCGCCAGCAACCACAGGGCTGCCCGCCACGGTTTTCGCCCCGTGGCTGACGGGCTTTTTCGGGCCCGCTTGACCGGTCGGGCGGATTTTTTTTTGTTTTTTTTGCTCACCGATGGCATGTTTTTTGCCTGAATCACGTTTATAAGTAGGGAAAGCCGGCTTAACTGCCCGGGTTTTCCTGTCGAGAATCTGTTCGGACAGGGGGATTATTATTAACCAGGGGGAACACCAAATGAAAAAAATTAACCAACACACCATAGGTATACTCAGCGTGCTGTTCATGGTTGCCATGACGGGCATGGCCACGGCAGACACAACGCTGGTCTTCAGCGGCAAAGAAGGCATGAACCGGATTTACCTGACGCCGTCTGCCCTGCGCATGGACGTGTCCGGCAAGGGCGGCCAGCAGGCCATGATTTATGACAGCGACCGCAGTGAATTCATTGTTATCATGCCGAAAGAAAAACAATACCTGGTGATGACGGAAAAGGACATGCAGGCCATCGGTGATTTGCGCAACCAGATGATGCAGCAGATGGAAGCGCAACTGGCAGACGTACCACCGGCGCAGCGTGAACAGATGCGGAAGATGATGATGGGCATGATGAAAGGCAAGATGGGAAAGGCCGCCAAGTCTGAACCCATGGTGCATTACGTGGAAACGGATGAAACCGGCAAGGCCATGGGGCACAGTTGCCGCATTTACGAAACACGCATCAATGGCAGTTATCATGGCGATGTGTGTCTCACTCCCATCAAGGAGTTGGGCATTCCCGCCAAGGAGTACGCCAACTACGCCCACATGCTCAAATTCATGCAGAAAATGACCCAGGCCGCCGGTGTGAACTCCGGCGTGGTTGCCGGCATGCCGGAAAACGCCATGCCCCTGTGGTATGAAGAAGGCAATACCCGTCATGTGCTGAAATCAATCAGCCACACGCCGCTGGACAAAGCCCTGTTTTCGCCACCGGCTGGCTACAAGCGCCAAAGCACCGGATTGGATAAGCTACGGAACCTCT
>JALWKC010000126.1 GCA_026996795.1 Lysobacterales bacterium
ATGGTGATGATACCGCCATAGCCGCCACGCATCTGTTTTTTGGCCAGTTCGTGCTGCGGGTGGCCAGGCAGGCCCGGATAAATAACCTTTTCCACCTGTGGGTGGGTTTCCAGCCACTGGGCCAGTGCCAGGGCATTGCGGCAATGGGCCTGCATGCGTAATGGCAGGGTTTTGGCCCCGCGCAAGGCCAGGTAGCTGTCAAACGGCCCCAACACGGAACCAATGGAGTTTTGCAGAAACGCCATGCGTTCGGCCAATGCCTCGTCATTCACCACCGCCACCCCAGCCACCACGTCGGAATGCCCGTTGATGTATTTGGTGGCCGAATGCATCACTAGGTCAAAGCCATAGTCCAGCGGATTCTGCAGCACGGGCGAAGCAAAGGTGTTGTCCATGACCGCGAGCAAGTCATGCTGTTTGGCAAAATCGGCCACGGATTGCAAGTCCACCAGTTTCAGCATGGGATTGGTGGGCGACTCGATCCAGATCATTTTTGTGTTTGGCCGCAAGGCCGCTTCCATGGCGCCAGACTGTGTCAGATCGGCAAAGGTGAAATCCAAACCGGCGCTGCGCTTGCGCACGCGATTGAACAGGCGGTTGGTGCCGCCATAGAGGTCGTCCATGGCGATGACGTGATCGCCGGAATCCAGCAGTTCCAGAATGGTGGCCGTGGCGGCCATGCCGGAAGAAAAAGCAAAGCCGTGGCTGCCGTTTTCCAGGTCCGCCACGCAGCGTTCAAAAGCAAAGCGAGTCGGGTTGTGGGTGCGGGAATACTCGAAACCCTGATGCACACCGGGGGATTCCTGCGCATAGGTGGAAGTGGCGTAAATGGGCGGCATCACCGCTCCGGTACTGGGGTCCACGTGCTGACCGGCATGGATGGCCCGCGTTTGCAGGCCCTTGTGTTTGCGTGATTGGCTCATTGGTTTTCGTCTCGGCGTCTAAGGTAGTTCAAAAGATCGATGCGGGTGATCAGGCCGTGGAATTCGTCGTCCTGCTTGACGATGGCCACCTTGCCCTGGTCAAAAATCGGTAACAGGTCGTCAATGGGCGTATTCAGGCCCACAAACTCCAGCTTGCTGGTCATGGCCGAGCTGACCGGGTCATTAAAACGGCTGGAATCACCGTGCACGGCCATCAACACATCGGATTCGTCAATAATGCCGACAATCTTGCCCTCGTCGATCACCGGCAGTTGCGACACGTCGTACAGTTTCATGCGCTGATAAGCCGCGTTCAGGGTTTCGGCCGGGCCAATGGTGATGGTGTCATGGCTGCTGTAAGGGCGAGAAATGATGTCACGCAAATCGCCATGCTGCGGGGTTTCCAGAAAGCCCTGATCCTGCATCCAGTAATCGTTGTACATTTTTGACAGGTACTTGTTGCCGGTGTCCGGCACCAGCATCACCACGCGTTTGGGTGTGTTCTGTTCGCGGCAATATTTCAGTGCCGCGGCCAGGATGGTGCCGGTGGAGGAACCGCCCAGCACGCCTTCACGCCGCAACAGCTCCCGGCCATGGTGAAAGCTTTCCTTGTCGCTGATGGCATAGGCCTTGCTGACCTGGGAAAAATCACTGATGGACGGCAAAAAATCCTCACCAATGCCTTCCACCTTCCAACTGCCGGACTTGCTCGACAGCGTGCCTTCATTGATATATTGGGTCAGGATACTGCCCACCGGATCGGCCAGAATAATTTCCGTGTCAGGCGATTTTTCCTTGAGAAACTGCGACAGCCCCGTCATGGTGCCACTGCTGCCCACCCCCAGCACGATGGCATCCACCTGGCCACCCATTTGTTGCAGTATTTCCGGCCCGGTGGTTTCGTAATGGGCTTTGGGGTTGTCGGGGTTGCCAAACTGGTTGATAAAATAGGCGTTCGGCGTTTCCTCGGCGATGCGCCGGGCCAGATCCTGGTAATATTCCGGGTGGCCTTTGGCCACGTCCGAGCGCGTGAGCACAATCTCGGCGCCCATGGCCTTCAGATTGAATATTTTTTCCTTGCTCATCTTGTCGGGAATCACCAGAATCAGCTTGTAGCCTTTTTGCGCCGCCACCAGCGCCAAACCGATGCCGGTGTTGCCGGCGGTGCCCTCCACCAGGGTGTCGCCGGGCTTGATCTTGCCGGCGGCTTCGGCGGCTTCAATCATGCTGCGGCCGATGCGGTCCTTGATGGAACCACCGGGGTTCTGGTTTTCCAGTTTCAGGTACAGTTCACACGGCCCGGTGTCCAGGTGATTGACCCTGAGCATCGGCGTGTTACCGATCAACTCAAGCACGGAATTGACAACTTCTGACATGGTTTTCCCCAAAAAAGCCCGCGTTCAGGCGGGCGGATCAAGGCGGCGGGACTGCCGCCGCATAAATGGTTTGTTTGCTGTTTTTTTATGCGTGCAAGCGCAGAATCAGCGCGAAAACGGTTCTTCCAGCACGATGATTTCCACCCGCCGGTTGCGGGCCTTGCCGGCCTCGGTGCTATTATCGGCAATAGGGAAATCTTCGCCCATGCCCACCGCTTCAATCTGCCCGGCCGGAATGCCGTTTTCCACCAGCAGGGCCTTGACCGCTTCGGCGCGCTGTTGGGAAAGCTTCAGGTTCAAGGCCGAACTGCCGGAACTGTCGGTGTGCCCTTCAATGCGAATCTTGCGATCGGGATAGGCGTCCAGAAACGCAATGACCTTGCCAAAGTTGGCCTGGGCTTCGGGGCGAATGCTGGCCTGCCCGGAGTCAAACACAAAATCCCCCAGGGTCATCACCAGGCCCTTGTCGGTGCGGCGCGCGGCCAGCGATTCCAGCCGCCGGCGCAGGGATTCGGCCTCCTCGGTGGCCAGGCGCGCTTCGGCTTTGGCCAGTTCGGCTTCGCGCGCCTGGGCTTCGGCCAGGCGTTTGGCGGCTTCCGCTTCCATGCGTGCGCGTTCGGCTTCACTCATGTTGGCCGCAGCCAGTTGGCGGGCGCGTTCGGCCTCGGCCCGGGCACGCTGGGCCTCCTCACTCTGGGCCATGTACTGGCGACGGGCTTTTTCGGCTTCCCGACGCGCAAGCTCCGCCTCGGCGCGAGCGATTTCAAGCTGCAAAGCGCGGTAATCCTCATCCTGGGTACGAATCTGATCCTGCAACCACTCGGCTTCCGCCGCCAATCGCGCATTGCTGAGCTGTTTACGCGCCAGCTCCGTGGCCAATGGCAACTGACCACGTGGCACCTGGGCCAGCCGGTCAATGGCCTGCTTGGCACGGATCTTGGCTGCTTGTCCGTAACCGGCCAGTTTCTGGTCAGCCATCAGGTTCTGGTATTCCAGTTGCAGGCTTTCGCTTTGCAGGTTCTTTTTGGGCGTCATGCCGCAGCCGCTGAACAGCAGCAGGCCCAGGCAGGCACACAGCAAACCGGCATGAAGGCGGGTGTTATGGCGCATGCAAGGCCTCCTGCAGTTCGCTCAGTTGTTGCTCGGCGCGGGCGTTGCGCTGTTTGGCCGCTTCCAGCTCACGGTTGAGCCGGTTGACCCGGGCGCGTAAGCGGGCGGTTTCCAGATCCACCTCGATTTCCCGCAGCAACGCATTGGCCTGGCTGTTGTCGCCGTGTTGCATGGCCAACTCCGCCGCGGCCAGTTTTTCCTGAATGAATTTCATTTCCACCGGCGCGGCATCGGACAGGCCCTGAGCCTGGGCATCCAGCACTTGCTGACGGATGGCCTGATATTTTTTCGGGTCGGGCTTGACCCCAGCGCCACAGCCGGTCAACAGCCCCAGCAGCAAAGCCACCAGCAACGGTTTCAGCCAGCAGGACGCGCACCGGCGGTGAAACGGGCCGCCAGGCGGCAGGTCAAAGAGTCTCAATGCGTGCATGTGTGCTCCACTTCGCAGAATGCGGACTATTTTCCAGTGAAAGCCGGTTTATTTCAAGCAAAGCCTTTGGTCCGGGCCAAATGACCGTAAAATAAAGGCATGCGCCAGAACAGCAAAACAGCGACACAACACCGCCCCGGAATAAAACCCGCCACACGGGCTGCCCATTGTGCAACCCGCACCAGCGTCCGGATGACGTTTGTTCTCTCACTTGCCTGTGGGCTTGCCCTTGGCATCGGGTGGCCGGCGCTCGCACTGGCCGGGCCCACGCTCAAGGTTTACAAACACGTGGACGAAAACGGTGTCACGCATTATTCCTCCAAAAAGCCGCGCGGGGTCAAGTACTCCATTTTGCGCATACGCTGCCCGGAATGCGCCTGGAAGAACAAGGTCAATTGGCACACCACGCCACTGATCACGGACAAGTTCACCGACATCATCCGCCAGGAAGCCACCCAAAGCGGCTTTGAACCGGCGCTGATCATGGCCATTATCCACGCCGAATCCGGTTTTAATCCCAATAGCGTTTCCAGCGCCGGCGCCCAGGGGCTGATGCAATTGATGCCGGCCACCCAGGAACGCTTCGGGGTGCGCTCGGCCTTCAGCCCACGGCAGAATATCCGCGGCGGCGTCACCTACCTGCGGCAGCTGATGAAGCAGTTCAACGGCAATCTGGACCTGGTGTTGGCCGCCTACAACGCCGGCGAAAACGCGGTATTGGCCGCTGACCGCCAGATTCCACCCTTTGACGAAAC
>JALWKC010000127.1 GCA_026996795.1 Lysobacterales bacterium
CGCTGGTGCTGTATGCCCAGAACTACAAGACTTTTCTGAAAAATGCCGTGTTTCTCACGGTCATTACCTGGGTACTGAGCTTACTGGTGTTGCTGGTGACTTTTGGTCCCATTGCCGCGGTGATTGCCTACACGCCTTATCAGGGTGGGGTGGTTCCCTTTGTGATCGCACTGGTGACGGCCTGGGGCATCAAGTCGGCGTTGATTGACCCGCTGGCCATGACGGCCATGATGCAGGTCTTTTTCACAGTCACCGAAGGCCAGCAAGCCAACCCGGAATGGGAGGCCAAACTTGAACGCGCTTCTGGCAAGTTTGTGGAGCTGAAAGACCGCGCCATGGGCTGGGCCACTGAGCGATTTGGCGGAGAGGACGACACCGCAGCCAAAACACCCTGAACGGTCATGATGGCTCATCAGGGCTTTGGCCCGGTGATGATATAATACGCGCAGACAATCAAGCCGATCACCCCAGTGGTCGGCTTTCTTGATGCACTCACCGCTGACTGTACGGCTGACCCGCCAGCGGGCTTTGGCTGTGCGTGAAAATTATTAACCTGGCATCACCTATATTGATGCCAGGTTAATAACCCGGCCGGGCCAATCGTTGAGATAAGCTTGCGAAAACCGCCATGAAAAAAGCCGAATTGTTGTCCCCTGCGGGCACTTACCGAAACATGCGTTATGCCTTTGCCTATGGGGCTGATGCCGTCTACGCCGGCCAGCCCCGTTACAGCCTGCGGGTGCGGGAAAATGACTTCAAGAACGAGGAGACGCTGGTCCGGGGTATAGCAGAAGCCCACCGGCTGGGCAAACAGTTTTTTCTCGCCTCCAACCTGGCCCCGCACAACAACAAGGTGCGCACCTATTTGCGCGATCTGGAACCCATTATCGCCATGGGCCCGGACGCCCTCATCATGTCAGACCCCGGCCTGATCATGATGGTGCGTGAAAAATGGCCAGACATGCCCATTCACCTGTCGGTGCAGGCCAATGCGGTTAACTACGCCACGGTGAAATTCTGGCAAAAGCTCGGCTTGACACGAATTATTCTGTCGCGCGAACTGTCGCTGGACGAGATCCGCGAAATCCGCCAGGAATGCCCCGATATCGAGCTGGAGGTTTTTGTGCACGGCGCCTTGTGCATTGCCTATTCGGGCCGCTGCCTGCTGTCGGGTTACATGACTCATCGCGACTCCAACCAGGGTGCCTGCACCAATTCCTGCCGCTGGAAATACACGGCCCAACCGGCCACGGAAACCGATACGGGTGATGTGGTGCCCATGCATGCCAGCCAGAAGCCGTCATCGCCATTGTTTGTGCTGGAAGAAAAAGGGCGGCCGGGCGAGCTGATGCCGGCGTATGAAGATGAAAATGGCACCTACATCATGAATTCCAAGGACTTGCGGGCGGTGCAACACGTGCAAACGCTGATGGAAATGGGCATCGACTGCCTGAAAATTGAAGGCCGGACCAAATCGCATTATTACACCGCGCGCACCACGCGGGTGTATCGTCAGGCCATCGATGACGCGATGGCCGGCAAGCCGTTTGATATGCGCCTCATGGACGAACTGGAAGGCCTGGCCAACCGGGGTTACACCGAAGGGTTCTATCGTCGCCATCCGCCGGCGGAATACCAGAATTATGAGCAGGGCTTTTCACGCAGCGATCGTCAGCAGTTTGTGGGTGAGGTGCTGGACTACGATGCCAGCCGTGGGCTGCTGCGGGTGGCGGTCAAGAATCGCTTTGGCGTGGGTGACAAGGTGGAATTGATGACGCCTGCTGGCAATCGCGTGTGGCCACTGGCTCAGTTGCTGGATGCCAAAGGCCATGCCACCGAAGTGGCTCCGGGATCTGGCCACGAAGTGCTGATTCCTCTGGCCTTGACCCCGGCACAACAGGCGTCTGTCGAGTTTGGCCTGTTGGTGAAGTACCTGCCAGTGGCTAATGTGGCTGCCTAGTCTTTCTGCAATCGAACGATTAAATCGCCGTTCCTGTCATTGGCTGATGTGGCCACCTGTCGCCCCGGGGGGGTACCGGGTCAGGTTTCGGCCCGCCCAGGCAGGTTTGACCAACGTGGGTTCAGAGCGTGTTGGTTCAGATCATGGCCTCGAGTTTTTCTTCATCCATGGCCTGAACCTCCTGCTCCAACGCTTCCAGTCGCTGGATGATCTCGCGTGAAATGGCATCTAGTTGCTTGTATTTTTCCTTGGCCAGTTTCCGGTTTTGCTCGTCAATGCGGGCGCTTTTTCCCACCAGCTTGCTGAAAAAGCCGGTTTTCTTCTGGTTGAAGAGCAGGTTAAAGATTTCAATATAAATATCGTGCAGTTCGGTGTGGGGTTCTTCAATGGCCTGGAAGCTTGGCAGGCTTTTCAAGCTTTGCGCCATGCCGTAATACCATTGGCCAAAGGCGCAGTCAGTGGCAATCACCGGCACCTGGTCTTTTTCCACCGGAATGCCTTGAATCAAGGCCAGCGCGTAGCTGACCCAGCGTTTGTGTGACTTTCGCGCGTCGCGTAATTTCCAGATGATGTCTTGCTTTTTCATTCCCGTTTTTGTTCGTGTGAAAGCGCTATGATAACGGCAAACTGCCGGGTTGACTGTGGTGGTGTCGAAAATGTATCAGAGATTCACAAAGCAGGCTGCCAAGGCAGCAAAATATGGCGCCGGTTTAGGCAGCGGAGTGGCTCGAAAAAGTTGAATCAACGGCTGAATAACGTGATCAGCCAACCCAGCAGGTTGACATTAACAGTTAATGCCAGGCTGAGAACCACCATGGAAGTGAGGGAAGCTCTGATCGAATCGTGACACGGCATCTTGCGGTGTAAAATTGCCCATTTCTGCGCTGCAAACCTTCACAATAGCCTGCTATTGCGCGCGTCTTGCGCCTTGAACTGAACAATTTGCACGATAATCTGCTCGCGCCAGATTCGATCAAAGCTTCCTGAGCGGAATAAAAACAAACGTGTTGCCGCTGGCTATGCGTATGTCCCCGGGCAATTTGCCAAACCAGCTGAACAGGCCGGGCAGAAAATACAGCAGCACGCCTATGCCCAGAAAAATAAGCCCGGTGAGGATAAAAAGCTTTGCCATGATTTACTCCCTTATGTTGTTAACCCTGTTATTGGGTGCGTTTACCCCTAGTTCAAGGGGCGATTCCCGGGTCTGTTCCGGGCCAAGAAAATTGAAAAGCCCGGCGCACTGCCGGGCTTGTCTGGCCTGTAACCAGTCAGGGTTTACCAGTCATAACGCACGGTGTAGGTGATTTTCTGTTCACCCTCCGGCGGAATCGTCACTTCAAATGCAATGTGTGAGGCGTCGAGCTTGGTGTATTGATGAGAGGCTTTGAGTACCTTCCATTGATGCCACCGGTACATGGGCTCGATCACTTTGACCTTCACTGGCTTGTCCTTCTGGTTGCGCAAGGTAATGGCAAAACTTTCGACCAGGCGGCGGGCCTTGGTGTCCACCTGGATATCCGTTTGCGTGCGCTCGCCCACCACGTCAAAGGAATTGCCCAGTTTGATGGTGACGGTTTCGTTGCGAGGCGTGTGATCAATGATGTCTTCACCGATAAATTCCAGCGAATTATCGGCCTTGTCCAGCTGGCTGACGCGGATGCGACCGGCTGGCATGGGAATGCCCAGGCCATTTTTTTTGTCGTTTCTGAAGGTCACAAACGCTTCAACCTTGCCTTTGTAATGGCGGTTGTAGTGCGTGCCGGTGTTGGGTGCCGCCCCGTAATAGCCACCAAAGCGGCCACCACCATTAAAGACCAGCTCTTTTTCACAGTTGACCCGGTTCACCGCCGGGAACAGTTCAATCTGCTTGGTGGAGTTGTTGGGCAAGTCCACGCGCCTGGGTAAGGTGTACAGGTGGTATTCAAACAGGGACTTTTCCTGGAAGCCCTCATCGGCCGCCACGGCGTTTTCAGCCATGGACTTGACCATCATGCGCCGCGGCACTGGCGCCGGCACAGCGCGATGCACATCGCCGGCAATCAGTTTTAAGCGGGTGTTGTCAAAGTCGGCTCCGGATTGGTTGATAAGGCTCACCCAGGCGGACAGGTCCATGCGGCAGCGGTTATCACCATCGTTTGCGTCCAGCACAATGTTGTAATCGGCCCACCAGGTCATGCCGGTGCTCTGGTAGGTGACGCGGATTTTTTCCGGACCTGAGCGGTCAGCGTCCAGCAACCAGACCAGGGTGGGGCGGGTCAGCAAGCCACCGGGCAGGGACGGAAAACTGACCCTGTCCCAGTCATTGAGCGTGACCACTTCGCCGTTGTCTTTCTGGAGGATCAGCCCGCCATTGGTGCCCAGCAGGGTGCCGCTCAGCCAGCCGCTTTCGTTGCCGCTGGTGAAGGAAACACGAACGTTCTGGCCCAGATAACGGTTCATCAACTTTTGCGTGCTGACGATGTCGAACTGGTAGTTCTGATCCAGAACCCGGGCAATGCCAGGATGATCAGGAGTGGAAAAATGCACCGTGGTGGGATCGATACCAGCGGTGACATCACTGAATTTCAATTCGCTGCGCCCTTTTTTCAGTGGCACCACCCGTTCCTGTTTGATCATGGCATAACCGGGCACCGACGGGTTGCCGTAGGGGTTGCCTTGATAACGGCTGATGTCAATGGCGCCAGGCGCGGCGGTGGAGTAAATGGTGATGGCCGAGTCGGCTCCGGAATCCGTATCGGCGGCGCTTGTATTTGTTGTCATAATCATCATAATGCCCACAGTCGCAAGAAAATGAATGAATGGTGTTGGCATGGCGAGCCTCCTTGATGGTATTGGGTTGGCCGTGTGGCGGCAACCTGACTTCACTGCAGGTTGCTACTGGTTCGATGTACTCAGGAGAGAATAGTTCATGAACAAAAGAAAACCAATGTTTCACTTCGCATTTCTGGCCGCGGTGTTTGGCCTGTGGACCAGCGTGACCTTGGCTGAAACCCCGGCCAATGAGGCGTTCCCCAAAGCCACGGATTTGTGGTTGCGGGCAGCACCTCCGGGTGCGGGCATGCTGGCCGCCTACGGCACATTAACCAACGACACCGACAAGACTCAGGTCTTGACCGGGGCCTGGGCGCCGGATTTTGGCATGGCCGAGATACATAAAACCGTGATTGTCGATGGCATGGCGAGAATGCGTCACCAGCCTGAAATCGTCCTCAAGCCGGGTCAGACCGTGCAGTTCAAACCCGGCGGCCTGCACATTATGCTGATGCAGCCGAAGAAGGATTTCCAGGTGGGTGAAAAAGCCAAGATCTGCCTCATTTATGCCCCGTATGAAAAAGGCCAAAGCGAACGCGTACAACACCTGTGGTTTCCGGTTAAACGCCAGTGAACAGCAGTATTGCGTGTGAATGCAGCCCATGAAGAAATCCGATTTTCATTACGAGCTGCCCAGCAAACTGATCGCTCAACACCCCTTGCCACAACGACCGGCCAGCCGCTTGCTGGTGGTGGATAAAAACACAGGGGCGTTGCGGGATTCGGTGTTCTCGCAGTTGCCGGATTTTCTCGAAAGCGGCGATTTGCTGGTTTTTAATGACACGCGAGTCATTCCGGCACGGGTGTTTGCGCGCAAGCCCACAGGCGGCAAGGTCGAGGTTTTTATCGAACGCATTCTGAGTGATCGCACGGCCAAGGTCATGCTCAAGGCCAGCAAGACGCCCGCGTTGGGGTCTGAGCTGTTTTTTGGTGACGGCAACACCCCGCCAAAAGCGGTCTTGACCGCTCGACAAGGCATGTTCTGGTTGCTGGAATGGCGCGGGGATGAAACCTTGCTCGAATACGCCCAGCAGCATGGCCACATGCCTTTGCCGCCCTATATCCAACGCCCGGATGACGCGCAAGACAAGGCCCGTTATCAAACTGTCTATTCCCGCCAGAGTGGAGCCGTGGCCGCGCCCACAGCGGGCCTGCATTTTGATGATGCCCTGCTGCGTCAACTGCAGTCCCGTGGCATCCAGTGTGCCTTTGTGACCCTGCACGTGGGCGCTGGCACGTTCCAGCCGGTGAAAAGTGAAGACATTCGCCAGCATCGCATGCACAAGGAATGGCTGCAGGTCTCCCAAGCAACCTGCGACAAGGTGAACGCCACGCGGGTGGCCGGTAAACGGGTAGTGGCAGTGGGCACCACCAGTGTGCGTTGCCTTGAAACGGCGGCCGGTGCCAGCACGGATTTTGAGCAGTCGGGCTTGCAGCCGTATTCGGGCGATACCGACATTTTTATTTACCCTGGCTACCGCTTCAAGGCCGTGGATGCCCTGTTGACCAATTTCCACCTGCCCGAATCCACTTTGCTGATGCTGGTCAGTGCCTTTGCCGGCAAGGACTTGATTGACCGGGCCTACCGGCACGCCATCGGGCAGCGGTATCGTTTTTTCAGTTACGGGGACGCCATGTTGCTGAAGTGAAATGGCTGACACCTGTATAGCAGAAAGCCCGGAAATTTCCGGGCTTTCTGGTTTGTGTCAGGGTGGAGATGCGCCTTCAGCGCGCCCGACGTCGATAAAGCGTTAGCACAGCCAATGCACCCAGGCCACCAAACAGCAGCAGCAAGGTGTAGCGGTTGCTGGCCGGGATTTGCGGGATGATGGCCGTACCGGCCACCACAAAAGGAAACCCTTGGGGAGCGCTTGTTCCGCCATCCAGTGCCGGTGCCCAGGAACCCGTGAACTGCATGGCGTTGCCCGTGGTGGTCTGGCCGAGAATGGTGATAGGTGGTGCCCAGGGGCCAGAGGCTCCGGAGCCATCACTTTGCCAGTCCAGCCAGTAGGTGCCCTGATTAAGGCGGATGTTGACCGCCACCGTACTAGCGGCAATCTGGCGATTGGTGGGAAAACCGCCACCCGTGGTTCCAGCCGGTGGCTGCTGCTCGGTGGCTCGCAGGATGTTGGTGTACACCGTGGATGTCATGCGATTGGTGGTGTCATCGCCAAACACAATGTTACTTCCGGGCTGGCCGGGTGGGCCGTCCCAGATGCGCAGGTTGACCGCCGTAATGGTGGAGGCGGTTTCTCCAGTCTGGTAGGCGTAAAAAGTGATTTCTTCAATGTCCCAGAAGGGATCATTGATGGTGAAATCATCCGCAATGCGGAAGTCGGACGAAACCTGGTGACCAAAACCCAGGGTGGTCATGCCCAGTGAGCCATTTTGCAACACGCTCACGTCTTCGCCACTGGGGCCTGCTCCCGGATGCGTGATCAATTGGCCATTGCTGTACAGGATGCCATTAGCGGCACTGGGTGCGGTTGGAAACTGGTAGTTGCTGGGCACCGTGCTGATGGTGCCATTGTTGTTCTCGGTGCCATCGGCCAGATCATTGGTGGTGCCGGTGCTGGCAAAGGCAGTAACGGATGAAGTCAGCAGCAGAATGCCGCCAAGAAAAGCGCGTAATTTCATGATTCCCCCCGAATCGTTAAGTGAAATACCACAATGGTATGGCCGCATTATACTGTGAATGTGAAAGTCAATGACCTGAATTTAGGAACAAAAATAGAGCATCGATTACGAAAAGCGAACGTTTGATGCTGTAAAAACCAAGGCCTTACGGCTGGAGCTGATTGACGATGTCGAGTGTGGCTTTGGCCCGGTTGAGGGTGTAGAAGTGCAGGGAAGGAGCCCCGCCGTCCAGCAATTGCTGGCTGAGGTGGGTAATGTAATCCGTGCCAAAAGCCTGAATGGCCTTGCGGTCGTCACCAAAGTCACGCAATTTGAATTGCAGCCAGCGCGGCATGTCGGCACCGCAAAAATCGCAGAACCGCTTGATGTTGCTGTAGTTGGTGATGGGCATGATGCCCGGGATGATGGGCACGTCAATGCCTGCCTTGCGGGCATCGTCCACAAACTGGAAATAGGCGTCGGCATTAAAAAAGAACTGCGTGATCAGCTGGTCGACACCGGTATCCACTTTGTGCTTCAGGTGTTTCAGGTCGCTGGCGCGGCTTTCACTTTCCGGATGAACCTCCGGATAGGCCGCGGCTGTGATGTGGAACGCCTCACCAAATTCCGTGCGGATAAATTCGATCAGCTCATTGGCGTGACGGAAGTAGCCCACTGAGCCCATGCCCGAAGGCACGTCGCCACGCAGGGCGAGGATATGGTCAATGCCGGCTTCCAGGTATTCCTGCAGCAGGGCCTTGATGGATTCGGGCGTGCCGCCCATGCACGACAAATGCGGAACCACCACGGGCGAACCGTGCTTTTGCAGTTCCAGCACGGTCTCTCGGGTGGCATCCAGCGTGGAGCCACCAGCCCCGAAGGTGACAGAGAAAAACTGCGGTTTCAGCTGCCGCAATTTTTCCTGCGTGACCGCCAGAGCCACTTGCTGCTCTGGTGTTCTGGGCGGGAAAAACTCGAAACTGAAACCGCGTTTGCTCATGTCACTGGTGCCGCTTTAGTAGCGGTAGTGCTCGGGCTTGAACGGGCCTTCGGGTGAAACGCCGATGTAGGCGGCCTGTTCTGGCGTGAGCGTAGTCAGGTGGGCATCAATGCGGCCCAGGTGCAACCGGGCGACTTTCTCATCCAGGTGCTTGGGCAGTACGTACACGTTGTTCTCGTACTTTTTCTCTCCCTCTTCCTTCTGGGCATCCTGGAACAGTTCCATCTGCGCCAGCACCTGATTGGTGAAGGAGTTGGACATGACGAAGCTGGGGTGGCCGGTGGCGCAGCCCAGGTTGACCAGGCGCCCCTTGGCCAGCAGGATAATCTTCTTGCCGTCTTCGAAAATTACGTGATCCACCTGTGGCTTGATTTCTTCCCACTGGCATTTTTCTTCCAGCCCGGCCACGTCGATTTCGTTATCAAAATGACCAATGTTACAAACGATGGCCTGGTCTTTCATCTGTTTCATGTGGTCGTAGGTGATGACGTGGTAGTTGCCCGTGGCGGTGACGAAAATATCACCCTTGTCAGCGGCTTCTTCCATGGTCACCACCTTGTAACCTTCCATGGCTGCCTGCAGCGCACAGATGGGATCAATTTCAGTGACCCAAACCGTAGCGCCCAGGCCGCGCAGGGATTGGGCACAGCCCTTGCCCACATCGCCATAGCCGCAGACCACGGCGGTTTTGCCGGCAATCATCACGTCGGTGGCGCGCTTGATGCCATCCACCAGGGATTCACGGCAGCCATACAGGTTGTCGAATTTGGATTTGGTGACCGAGTCATTGACGTTAATGGCCGGGAAGGGCAGTTCGCCTTTTTTGGCCATTTCATACAGGCGGTGCACGCCGGTGGTGGTTTCTTCGGTAACTCCCTGGATGTTTTTCAGCACGTTGCTGTACCAGCCGGGTTTTTCCGCCAGGCGTTTCTTGATGCTCGCAAACAGATACTCCTCTTCTTCGGAAGTGGGGTTGTCGAGCACCGAAGGGTCTTTTTCGGCTTTGGCGCCCAGGGTGATGAGCATGGTGGCATCGCCGCCATCGTCCAGAATCATGTTGGGTGTGCCGCCATCGGCCCATTCCATGATCTTGTGGGTGAATTCCCAGTAGTCTTCCAGTGTTTCGCCCTTGAACGCAAACACCGGAATGCCCTGATCGGCAATGGCCGCGGCGGCGTGATCCTGGGTGGAATAGATGTTGCAGGAGGCCCAGCGCACATCGGCGCCCAACGCGCGCAGGGTTTCGATCAACACGGCAGTCTGGATGGTCATGTGCAACGAGCCGGCAATGCGGGCGCCTTTCAGGGGCTGCTCATCCTTGTATTCCTCGCGAATGGCCATCAGGCCCGGCATTTCGGTTTCGGCAATGCGGATTTCCTTGTGGCCCCAGTCGGCCAGGCCGATGTCGGCCACGTGGTAATCGGGGGTGTTGTCGGTGGTGACAGTGGGTTGCTGTGCTGTGCTCATGGTGGTTCTCGTTTAGGTGTTTGATGAAAGGGGTTGGATAATGACTCAGCCGGATTACAGCCCGGCTTCGCTGCGCAGGATATTGGCCTTGTCGGTCTTTTCCCAGGTAAACTCCGGCTCCTCACGGCCCATGTGGCCATAGGCGGCGGTTTTCTGATAGATGGGGCGGATCAGGTCCAGCTCCTTGATGATGCCGTAAGGACGCAGGTCAAAATGTTCGCGGATCAGTCGTTCAATGACGCGGTCATCGACTTTGCCGGTGCCAAAAGTGGTGACGCTGATGGAAGTGGGTTCGGCCACGCCAATGGCATAGGAAACCTGCACTTCGCAGCGGTCGGCGAGACCGGCGGCGACCACGTTTTTGGCCACGTATCGGCAGGCATAGGCGGCGGAGCGGTCAACTTTTGACGGGTCTTTGCCGGAAAAGGCGCCACCACCATGACGGGCCATGCCGCCATAGGTGTCCACAATAATCTTGCGTCCGGTCAGGCCGCAGTCGCCCACGGGGCCGCCGATAATGAACTGGCCTGTGGGGTTAATGTGGAACTTGGTGTTACCGTCAATCCAGTTTTCAGGCAACACCGGCTTGATGATCTCTTCCATCACCGCTTCGCGCAGGTCGCGCTGACTGATTTCCGGCGAATGCTGGGTGGAAAGCACCACCGCGTCAATGCCCACGGGTTTGTCATTTACGTAACGGAAAGTCAGCTGGCTTTTGGCATCAGGACGCAGCCAGTTCAGCTTGCCGGTGCGTCGCACAAAGGCTTGCCGTTGCACCAGGCGGTGCGCGTAGGTAATGGGGGCGGGCATCAGCACATCGGTTTCGTTGCTGGCGTAGCCAAACATCAGGCCCTGATCGCCGGCACCTTGTTCTTCCGGTGCGGTGCGATCGACGCCCTGGGCGATATCGCCGGACTGTTTGCCAATGAGCGACATGACCGCGCAGGTGTTGCCATCAAAACCCACGTCAGAACTGTTATAGCCGATACCGGTGATGACTTCGCGCACCAGGTTATCCAGGTCCACCCAGGCGTCGGTGGTGATTTCGCCCGAAACAATGGCCACGCCGGTTTTGACCATGGTTTCACAGGCCACGCGGGCATTGGCGTCTTCTTTGAGAATGGCATCCAGGACGGCATCGGAAATTTGGTCCGCCACCTTGTCCGGATGGCCTTCGGAGACTGACTCGGAAGTAAACAGGTAGTCGCTCATGGCTATATATCTCTTTGTTCGGATAAAGAGATATATTGTAACGTGAGAAAAGCCCCAGCGGTAGCCCTTTGTTGGCTAGGGAAGCTCTGATTGAATCTGGACGAAGCAGGTTATGCCGGAAATATTCGAGAACAAGGCCAAGTTCGCCGCCAATAGCGAGTTATTAGCCAGGACTTCAACGCAGTTATCGGATATTTCAGGTGTGAGAAGTGAGTTCATGATTCGACCAGAGGCTCCCTAGGGGTCAGCCGGTCTCCGGTGCGCTGGCGGGGCAATCAACCACGCTATAACGGTTTGTGGGTAAATCAGTTGGGCTGAGGGTTTGTTGGAGCCCGCCGGGCCAGTGAATGGCAATCCGGTCGTTTTGCGACAGGCCGTAAAACAGCAGGCGCGGGTCCTGGCTGGACGCATAACTGCCATCGGTGTGCACGGCGCGGTGCCAGCGTAGCCCGTCGGCCGTTTCCACGATCACTTTGGTGCCAATGGCTGATCGCTGGTGGCAATGCAAGTCCAGGCCCAGCCAATGCCTGGGGTTGCTGTTGTTACGCAGGAATGTCGGGCTCTGGTTATTATTGCTGCTGATCAGGTCCTTGTCGCCGTCATTGTCCCAGTCTACCGCAATCAGGCCACGGCCTACTTTTAGGGGCAGGGTCTTGGCCAGCCCCTTTTGGTAAACAAAACCACCGGGCGTGTTCAGCCACACTTGCACCGGTTCGGCGTGCAGGCGGCCATTGGTGTGGCCATCGGCGTCATCGGTGGTGACCACCGAACCGTTGACTGTCACAATGTCCAGCCGGTTATCGCCATTGAGGTCTGTAAACACGGTGCCAAATCCGGTCACTGGCCGCACCTCGGTGGCCAGCCCGGCTTGAGCGGTCTTGTCCGTGAACTGCCCGTTGTGGTTATAGTAAATGGTGTTGGTTTCGTTGCGGTAGTGGGTCAGATACAGGTCGGGAAAGCCATTGCTGTCAATGTCGCCCACGGCCACGCCCATGCTGGCTTCGGTTTCGCCCATCAGATTCAACCCGGCGCCACGGCGCAGGGCCTCATCAGGCCCGAACTGCCCGTTCTGGTTCAGAAAGAGCTGGTTCACTTCGCCGTCATTGGCCACGTAAATGTCCGGCCAGCCATTGTTATCAAAGTCCGCCGCCACAACCCCTAGGCCGGCCCGCGAAGGTATTTCAGGCCCGGCATAGGGAGCGAACCTGGTGCCTTGGCGGTTATGCAGAAAAAGGTCGGTGCGATCAGGGTAGGCTGTGGGAGAGCAGTAGCCGGGTGCGCCATTGGCCAGCCTGCATTCGACGTATCGGGACCCGTCAACGTAATTGGTCACCCAGGTATCCAGCCAGCCATCAGCATCGGCGTCAAACCAACTGGCGCCGGAAAAAAACTGCTCCCCGCCGGATGAGGCAACAAGCCCGCTGTCCACAAAGCCGTTTGTGCCGGTATTGGCAAGCAGCATCAGCCGGTTCTCACCGCCGGTGAGCAAATCAGTGAGACCATCGTTGTTGTAGTCGGCGGCTGCGGCAAAAATCAGGCCACGCAAATCGCTGACACCGGCCTGATTGGAGATGTCCTGAAACCCCTGGCCGTGCTTATTGAGATACAGCCGGGATCCGACACCGCCTTTGCCATACTGGGGGAAAAACAGGTCCAGCCAGCCGTCGTTATTGACATCCAGAGTGGCCACGCCCGATCCCAGGGGTTCGTAGATGGAATAGACATCGGAAAAACCGGCATCGTGCACAAAGTCGATACCAAGCTGGGCATTATCCAGCGCGTTCAACAAGGGTGCGGGTTGGGTGGTGGCGTTTCCCTTGATTTGCGTTGCGCTATCCGTTGCAGCCGCCGGGGTATCGGAGTCAGTTGGCGCGGAACAGCCGGCCAGCACCAGCCCAATCAGCATAAGCCAACAGAGACTTATTGAACGCATCGGCGGATATTTCATGACTTTTTCTCTCCGGCCAGCCATTGGGCCGGCGGCGGCAGGAGGCCGTTATGCAAGGTGGTCAGGGCATCCCGCAGGGCTTCTTCGTCGGTCTTGTCAGTGGGCAGCTTCAGCCGTTCGCGCGCGCTGTGCCACCAGGAAAGGACTGCCTCGGTGTCTTTGGCCTGTCCGGTTTTGGCCCGCCACAAGGCCAGTAAATCAACCAGTTGACCTGCTCTCGGGGAGGTGGCCAGTGGCTCCTGTTTTTTGCCGGGCAAGGGCGCCAGCCGTGCCTGTGCCCAGGGGCTGGTCGCCTGCTGCGGGGTGATTTCAGGTTGCAACAGGGTTTTGAGTGCCAGAATCAGTGTTTGCGTATTATCGCCTGAGGTTTTCAACCAGGCAGTGAGTTGCTCCAGGGCGGCATTGGTGTGGTTGCTGTGAATCAGTGCATCCAGCAAACCGGCCCGGGCCAGAAAATTGTCTGGCTCGATGGTGAGCAAGCTGCGGTACTGGGCGGCACTTTCTTCCCCGTGACCGCTTTGCAGCAATACACTGGCCAGGTTCAATCGCGCCTGTTGCTGCCGGGGGTCGGCCTGCAAGGCTTTTTCATAGGCGTCTTTGGCGGCTTCTGTTTGCCCCAGTTGCCACAGGGCATTGCCGTAGTTGGTCAGCAGTTCAGGGTGATCCCCCTGGATGGCCAGTCCTTTACGGTAAGCGTCTGCTGCCGGCCCATAACGCCCCATGCGGTACAGGATGCTGCCCTGATTCAGGTGGTTGGTGGGGTCGTTGGGCATCAGTCGCAGCAACTGGCTGTTGAGCTTCAGCGCAGCGGCCAGATTGCCCATGGCGGTGGCTTCCCTAACCCGGCCGCGCAAGTACTTGACCGGGTTGCCAATCTGTTCGACCAAGCGCAAAAACCGGTTTTCAAAAGCCAGTTTGCCTTCGCCTTGACGCTCGGTGGCCTGTTCGGCTTTTGCTGTCTGACCACACAGGCGATAGGCGCTGGCCAGTGGGCCGTATAGCTGGGCCAATTGCGGTTTGTATTCCAGCATCAGGCGCAGCTTGTCAATGGCGCGCTGACAGTCTCCCGACTGTAAGGCCAAGGTGGCCTGCCGATACAGCAACTCGGGGTAATGCGGGCTGATTTTTTCCACTTCACTCAGGGCCGCGGTGGCCTCATTGGTGCGCCCATGTTGCATAAGCAGGCGAGCCTTGGTGAGCAAAAACGCAATGCGATCCAGATCGTTCAGGCCTTCAATCCCGGCATCCAGGGTAGCCAGGGCCTTGTCCAGTTCGCCCGTGGCCGCCTGGGTGCTGGCCAGAAAGTAACGGTAAGCGGGTTTTTGCGGATCGTTGGTGCCGGCCGTGCGCAGCAAATACGCAAAAATGGGCTTGGCCTCCTCAAGCTGGTCATGGCTTTGCAATGCCAGGGCCAGTTGCAGCCACGCACTGCGGGCCTTGTCTGGCTGATGGGTGATGGTTCGCATCAGTTTGGGCAGGCGCTGAGCCGTAAAATCATCCCAACCTTTGGTGGAAATGCGCTCAATGTGAGCCAGCGTTTGTTGCTGCCAGTTGTCATCAGAGTCATTGCAGGCCGTCAGCATCAGGCCCAGAAACAGCCCAACCAGCAGCCAGGGAAATGCGGCAAGGGAGCGGCGATTCGTTGCCCGTTGCTGGTGGTTGAAACGGGAGACCAAAGTTGAGGGAAGCGGGTAGCGGGAATGGGTCATTAGCTCTTGCTGAGGAAAAAAGGACAGTTTTCAGTGTAATGATTCTGGCTCGTGCGCACAAGCCATCATGCGCTGGCTCTGGCAGGACTTTCCTGAATGCCGTGCTAAAATCTGTTGCATGATTTGTTTCCTGAAAGCCACGCTGGCGCTGCTATTGCTCACCGTCAATACCTTGTTCTGGGGCATCCCCCTGGTGTTGGTGTCTTTTCTCAAGTTTCTTGTGCCCATTGCGGCAGTGCGCCGGGTCATAGGGCGCGTGTTGGTCTGGTTTGCCGAGAACTGGGTGGCGGTCAATGCCTGGTTGTTCCGGGTCCTGAACGGGGAAAAAATCGAGGTGCGCGGGCTGGAAAACGTGCGTCCTGACCAGTGGTATCTGGTTATCAGCAATCACCAGTCCTGGGTAGACATCCCGGTGTTGCAAACGGTGTTTCACAAGCAAATCCCGTTTTTGAAGTTCTTCCTCAAACAGCAGCTGATCTGGGTGCCGGTGCTGGGCGCCGTGTGGTGGGCGCTGGATTTTCCCTTTATGCGCCGCTACAGCCGCGATTACTTGCAGAAACACCCGGAGAAAAAGGGCAAGGATCTGGAAATCACACGAAAAGCCTGTGAGAAGTTCAAGGACTTCCCCATTTCCATCATCAATTTTGTGGAAGGCACGCGCTTCACCCCGGAAAAACACCGGCAACAGCAATCGCCGTACCGACACCTGCTCAAGCCAAAGGCCGGAGGAGTGGGATTTGTCCTGGGCAGTCTGGGTGACCGGATTGATGCCATCCTGCTGGTGGCCATCGACTACCGCCCGGCAGTGCCCACTTTTATGGAATTTCTGTGTGGTAAAGTGGATCGCATCATCGTGACCATTCGCGTGATCCCGGTGCCTGAGGAACTGAAAAACCGCAATTACATCACCGATGCGGACTACCGCCAGGCGTTGCAGCAGTGGATCAACGGTTTATGGGAGCAGCAGGATAACACCCTCAGCCGGTCATCGGCAGGAGAGCAGACATGAGTCAGGAAACCTTGTTCAACGTGGTTTTTCAAGGCAAGCTGGCACCGGGTTTTGACCGCGAGACGGCCATGGCCAATTTTGCCCGTGTTTTCAAACTGCCTGAAGCCAAGGCTGAAACCCTGTTCGATGGCCAACGGCGGACGATCAAGAAGAACCTGACTCGGGAAAAAGCCACGCTATTCCGCCAGCGCCTGAAAGAACTGGGCGTGCGTGTGGCACTGGTCAAGGTGGATAACGAGGCCGAAAGCGGTCACAAATTTACCCTCTCTCCTCCGGGTGTGGTGCTGGCACCGGAAGTTTACCGGCCGCCAGTGCACATTGACACCTCCGGCCTGGCCGTCAGTGACGACACCGGGCCACTGGTGCAAAAACCGGCGGTGCCAGAATCGCATATTCCCTTGGAAAACCTGCAGGTTCTGGCCGAGTATGAGGCCCTTGAGCCGCGTCAGCCGGTGCCCGCGCTGGAACTCGACTTGTCGTCATTGAGCATCGATGAACCGGGTGTGGTGATCGTGACCGAACAGCCGCCAGAACCACCAGCGATTGATGTTTCGGCCTTGCAACTGGATGAAAAAGGCGTGCTGATTGTGGCGGCAGAACCCGTCCCGGAGCCGGATATTCCCACCGATCACCTGCGCTTGCAGGACTAATTACTTTTTCAACCCGCGAAACAAAAACACGGCGGCGGCCAGCCCCATGACCCAGACGGCTGCGGGGATTCCCCACCAAAGCGGCGGTTTATCCGGTGCCAGCGCATACAGCACGGTGGCGGCCACTGCCAGCAGGCCACCGGCGAGGGTAAAACGGCTTTTGCGCTGCCCCTGAATGCGGATGGCCTGTTGCTGCTGCTGGCTGTGCTGTTGCTGGCGCTGGTGGCTGAGAAAATCGTGTAGCAGATCGGGCATTTCCGTGGCTTTTTCCAGCCAGGCCGGCAAGCGCTCTTTCAGCCGCTTGCGCGCTCCTTCAAGACCGTATTGATCGCGCATGATGGAAGCCAGAACCGGTTTGGAGGTTTCCCACACGTCCAGCTGCGGGTACAGCTGCCGGCCCAAGCCTTCCACATTGAGCAGGGTTTTCTGCAACAGAATAAATTCCGGCTGCACAATCAGGTTGAAGCGGCGTGCCATCTGAAAGGTCTTGAGCATTACTTCGCCAAAGGAAATCTCGCTGATGGGACGGGCGAAATACGGTTCACACACGGTGCGAATGGCCGATTCCAGTTCGTCCAGCCGGGTGTCGGTAGGCACCCAGCCGGCTTCGATATGCAGCTGGGCAATGCGGTGGTAGTCCTGATCAAAAAAAGCTGCAAAATTATTCGCCAGGTAGCGCTTATGTTCGCGCGGCAGGGAGCCGCAAATGCCAAAGTCGAGAATGATGTAGCGAGGGTCGTCCGGGTTTTCCGGGTCCACAAAAATGTTCCCCGGGTGCATATCGGCGTGGAAGAAGTTGTCCCGAAAAACCTGGGTGTAAAACAGTCTGATGCCTTTTTCGGCCAGTTTTTTCCGGTTAATGCCGGCAGCATCCAGTTGCGCGAACTGGCGGATGGGAATGGCGTGTATGCGCTCCATCACCATCACTTTTTCCTTGCAGTAATCCCAGTGCACGCGCGGAATGTACAAGTCTGGCGAGCCGTCAAAATTTTTGCGTAGCAACGACGCATTGGCCGCTTCGCGTTGCAGGTCCAGCTCGTCGTAAATGGTTTTTTCAAATTCGCCCACAATTTCTTCCGGGTCAACCTGAACGCCGGGATTGGTGTATTTGCGTGCCATGCGCGCCAAGGCCCGTAGCAGCTCTACATCGCGCTGGATCTTGGCGCGGATGCCTGGGCGCAACACCTTGATGACCACTTCCTGGCCGTCCTTGAGGGTGGCCGCGTGCAC
>JALWKC010000128.1 GCA_026996795.1 Lysobacterales bacterium
AATTCCGGCCGAGGTGCCCCCCTGGCGTTGGCAAACAACAGATTTTGTCTATGATCTGAAGCCGGTTTTTGATCCACCAGAAAAAGCCCGAGCCTATGTGTACGTGGTTCGACACCATCCGGACGAAGGGGACAGCAACCTGCCGACGCTGGGCTCCTGCTGTAATCTGGATCACCGCCAGGGGCCGGAATCATTGATTGACAGCCCCCCTGAACCCATCGACGATGGGCGCTGGGTGCTGTGGTACGTGCCGGTGATCGAAAACGACCCCACTCCCGGCCACGAGCGGTGCTGGGCGGATACTCAAGTGGAAAATGGCATTTATCAGGTCAAGATGTGGCCGTGCTGGGCCGGCTTAAGTTTTCAGCGCCGTGCAGACCCACTGCCTGGCAATCAATCAGCAAAACGGCCTTGAGTTGGTCTAGCATCTGATGACAACGGGTATTTCTTTCATGCGCACCAAAAATGCTTTCATTTTCGGCATCCTGACAGGTCTTTTCCTTGTGCCCGCGACGGCCTTGGCGCAAAAGGCAGCGGTTGCCAGTGTTCATACCAAGGATGGTGTCCACAGTAAACAAGCCATGCCGGTGTCCCTGGATGCCTGCGCGGCCTTGCCACGGTTTGCCCGTCACTTGCGGTTTGTCGGCGGCATGTACCTGTCCACCAACCTCAAGAACAAGGACGGGCTGTTTCTTATGGGTCGCCTCCCCAATGGCCAACTGGCCAGCTGGCGGGACCCAAGCTGGGCGGAAACCGGGCCGGTTGCCGCCTACGCGCGCGATAAACGCGGCACTATCTACCTGGCGGCAACGCCTTTTGTGCAAACGGCCAAGGACGCGGCCTGGCGCTACCGCACGGTATGGAAAATTGACTCCGACAGCGGCAAACTCACGCCCTGGCTGACCTTGCCGGTAGCGGGCAAGCCGCATTCGGGCAACCCATATGGCATTCTGGGCATGGCTTATGACTGCACAACGGATTCGCTCTATGTTACCTCGGTGATGGGTTCGGACTATGATCACAAAAAAGGCATTGTGTATCGCATAGACACCCGCACTAACGCCGTGGAAAAAATCCTCACCGGATTGGATGCCGTGGGCGTACTGGCTCTGGCCGATGCCGGCGGTAAGCATTTGCTGCTGGGTTCGGCGCGATCTTCGGCCGTGTTGTCGGTGCCACTGAACCGTCAGGGCCAGGTTGCCGGCAAGCCGCGCCTGTTGTTTCGCCTGCAACAGGCTACTGGAGGACGTGACGATCGCGCACGCCGTTTCTTGCTCAACCGGGAAGGTGAGCTCACAATCAAGGCCATGGATTTTGATTACACCCTGCGCACGGCCAGCGAGGCCGAAGAACGCTGGTACCTCTACCGCTATCAGCCCGCAAGCGGGCACTGGAAATTCACCCATGTCAAAACGGTTAATGACCGCCTTAAGGCAGCCGGGCTGGCGCCTCAAGCTGCTGATCAGTAGCCTGCTTATTGGTACCGCTTCAGTGCCGCCAGGCGCTGTATCCGGTCCTCTCCCAGAAGCCTCCGAACTCACCCAGCGCTTGCGTGCCCGGCAACATGAACTGGGTTTGCGACCCTTGCAAGGGCTGCCCCCGCCGCCCCCGGAGTGGGTGCGTTTGGGCCAGAGTCTTTTTTTTGACCCGATTCTTTCGGGCAATAAGGACGTGGCTTGTGCCACCTGTCATCATCCGGTCCTGGCCAGTACAGACGGGCTTCGCCTGTCCATCGGTTCAGGCGGCAGCGGTCTGGGAGCGGGGCGACGCCTGGGTTCAGGTCGGCAATTCACGGCGCGTCACAGCCCCGATCTCTTCGAACGGGCGCGGCAGGAATGGCGGGTGTTTTTCTGGGACGGCCGGTTGCAAAAAAACAAGGACGAGCGCTGGCAGGCGCGTTCGGTTCAGGGCGTGGAAATTCCCCTGCCAGCGGGGGGGCAATTTCCTGCCGACCTTCCGGGTGCGGCCATCCAGTCCTGGTTGCCGCCTTTGGCGCGGGTGGAAATGCGCGGGCAGGTGCATCACACGCCCGCCGGCTTGCTCAATGACCGCGCCTGGGACGGCAGCGAAAACGAACTGGCTTCTCTGGCTGATCAGGATCTCATGGGGCTCTGGCGAGGGCTACAGCGGCGAGTTCTGGCTATTCCGGCCTATGCCTCCGCCTATCGCCTGGCTGCTGAAAAACAGTTGTCCCTCTCAGGGGTGGAAAAAGAGGCATCAGAGACCTCTGCCTTCATGCGTGTGACCGGACAGGCTTTGAGCGCCTTCATGCAGGTGGCCTTTGCCGCTGATGACACGGCATGGGACCAATTTCTGTCCGGTGCTGATGAGGCCTTGACGCCGGCACAAAAACGCGGCGCCCTGTTATTTTATGGTCGGGCCGGTTGTGGCCACTGCCACAGTGGGTCACTGTTTTCTGACCAGCAATTTCATAACATCGGTGTGATGCCTTATGCGGCGGCCCTGTTGCCGGGCAGCCAGCAGGACCTGGGGCGTTTTCTGTTGACTCGGCGGCTGGCTGACCGCTACGCATTTCGCACACCGCCTTTGCGTAACGTGGCCTTGACGGGGCCTTATTTCCATAACGGTTCGGTACAGAACCTGCGTGAGGCCATTGACTGGCACCGTCGGCCGGTAAAACATTTGCGCGAATTCCGCTGGACAGCGGTGCCATGGCCCCTGCGGTCCATCACTCACCCGGAGCGGGTGCGTACAGACCGGATCGTGCAGACCCTGGACAAGAAACTGGCCGGCTCAACGGCCTTGTCAGAAAGAGAAATTGCCGATCTGGTGGCGTTTATGCACGCCCTGACAGATGAACGCGCAAAGGAGTTGGAAAAATGGCTACCGGCCTCTGTTCCCAGTGGCTTGCCGGTGCCACGGCCATAGGGCCATGACACCGACTGAAGCTCAGAGCATGGCCAGCGCTTTGGGCGCTTCGCGGTAAAGGATAAACAGGGCCATGACCACCAAAAACCAAGCAAAATATTGCTTGAGCTTGTCCTGATGGATTCGGCCGGCCATGAAATTGCCAGCAAAGGTACCGATTACGCCAATGGCGGTCACTATGCCCAGGGTTTTCCAGTCCAGCGACAAGTGCTGGCTTTGCAGCACGTCCAGGTATTTGTAGAAGCCGGAGTACGATTTCAGCGCAATAATAATCAGGCTGGTGGCAATGGCCCGGTGCATGGGTAACCCGCCCAGTAACACCAGCGCGGGAACAATCAAAAAGCCGCCGCCGACGCCAACCAGCCCGGTGATGACGCCCACAATCAAGCCATCCAGAACGATCTTCCACACCGTCCGATCCTTGGCCTGGCTCGGGTCCAGTTGCGGCGCGGTAATCATGAAATACGCTGCCAGCAACATTACCAGGGCAAAGAACACCAGTTGCACAATACCGGGAATAAATTTTGCCAACCAGGCACCGCCATAGGTGCCAATCATGCCGGGAATACCAAACAGGAAAACGGTTTTCCAGTCCACCAGCTTGTCTTTCAGGTAGGTCAGGCCTCCGATAAGGGCAATGGTGCCGACAGTAAACAGTGAACCGGCAATGGCCACCTTTTCCGGCTGGTGAAACAGGTAAACGAGGACGGGCACCGTCAGAATAGACCCGCCAGAACCCATCAGGCCCAGACTCAGCCCGATTAATGCCGCGCCAATGTAACCCAGAATCATGCGGTTCTCCTGCGAAAGTTGGGAGTTAGACTAAATTAGCGTATTCTAATATAATCGGGTCATCAAGCAAACGAATAGTTTTAAGGAGTCAATCTCATGCCTGCGAATATCAAGAGCTTTTATCACCACCCCACCTACACCTGGACTCACGTCCTGAGCGACCCGGCCACTGGCAAAGCCGCCATCATTGACCCGGTGCTGGATTATGATGGCGCTTCAGCTCACACCAGCACCGAGTCAGTGGATGAAGTGCTGAAATACGTCAAGGATAACAACCTGGACGTGGAATACGTGCTCGAAACTCACGCGCACGCCGACCACATCACGGCCGCCAAACACATTCAGGAAACCCTGAAAACACCAGTCATCATTGGTGATGGCATCAAGAAAGTGCAAAAGACCTTCAAGCCCATCTATAACCTGGGGGCAGGTTTTGCCACAGACGGGTCCCAGTTTGATCGGCTCATGAAAGAAGGGGAAGTTATTAAGGTAGGCAACCTTGAGCTAAAGGCCTTGCACACCCCGGGCCACACCAATGACAGCATGAGTTACCTGGTGGATGGCAATGTGTTTATCGGTGATACGTTGTTTGCGCCGGATTATGGCACCGCGCGTTGTGACTTCCCCGGCGGTGATGCGGGGAAACTGTACGATTCCATTCAGAAACTGTATGCGCTGGGTGACGACGTGGTCATGCACCTGTGTCATGATTACCCGCCGGAGCACCGTGAACCGCAGTCTGCTTTTACCGTGGCCGAACAGAAACAGCATAACGTGCACGTGCACGAGGGCGTCGCGCGTGAAGCGTTTATCGCCATGCGCACCGCCCGCGACAAAACCCTGGCCGCGCCCAAGTTGATTATTCCTTCCATTCAGGTCAACATCAAGGCCGGTGCATTCCCCGAACCGGAGGGCAATGGCATGGTGTACCTGAAAACGCCCCTTAACACGTTTTAACCGGCAAAGCGGGTGGCGCCATCGGCGCTACCCGAACTGCTGTTTGCGCAAGGGTGTAATTCGACAGAATCAATTCCCGTGTGCTATATTCAAAAAGATTTTTTTTAACCACTGCGGAGGAGACGCACATGGCTCATGTAGTCGTATTGGGCGCTGGTATCGGGGGCGTGCCAGCCGCCTATGATTTGAGAAAAGAACTGCCCAGGGAACATGACGTGACCCTGGTGAATGCGGGGGAAAACTTTTACTTTACGCCATCCAACCCGTGGGTGGCCGTAGGCTGGTCACAGCCGGAAAAAATTTCCGTTGATCTGACCCCTTACATGAAAAAGAAAGGCATTGCCTTTCACCCCAGTGCGGCCACCAAAATCGACCCGCAAAGTAACCAATTGACACTGGAAAATGGTGAAACCATCAGCTACGACTACCTGGTGATCACCACCGGTCCGAAACTGGCCTTTCACGAAGTGGAAGGACTGGGCCCGGACAACGGCCATACGCAGTCCATCTGCACCACGGAGCACGCCACGCGGGCTTGGGAAAAATACCAGGAATTTCTGGAAAACCCCGGCCCCATCGTGGTCGGTGCTGTACAAGGTGCCAGCTGTTTTGGCCCGGCGTACGAGTTTGCCATGATTCTCGACACCGACCTGCGCCGTCGCAAGATTCGCGACAAGGTGCCCATCACCTTCGTCACCTCCGAGCCCTATATCGGTCACCTGGGCCTGGGCGGCGTGGGGGACTCCAAGGGCTTGCTGGAATCCGAAATGCGGGATCGCCACATCAAGTGGATAACCAACGCCAAGGTTGAGAAAGTGGAAGCCGGCAAAATGTTCGTCACCGAGCTGAATGACAAGGGCGAGGAACATAAAAAACACGAGTTGGACTTCAGCTTCGGTATGATGCTGCCGGCTTTCCTGGGCGTGGATCCGGTGCTCGAAGTCAAGGACATGGTCAATCCACGCGGTTTTGTGTTGATTGATGAGTTTCAGCGCAACCCCAAATACCCCAATATCTATTCTGCCGGTGTGTGCGTGGCGATTCCACCGGTGGAGCCAACACCGGTACCCACCGGAGCGCCAAAGACTGGCTACATGATTGAGTCCATGGTCACGGCTTTGACCGAAAACATCAAATCCGAACTGGAAGGCAAAGAGCTCCACGCCAAGGGAACCTGGAACGCCATTTGCCTGGCTGACCTGGGCGATACCGGCGTGGCCTTTGTGGCGATCCCGCAAATCCCGCCTCGCAACACCACCTGGGCCAAAAAAGGCAAATGGGTGCACCTGGCGAAAATTGCCTTCGAAAAGTACTTTATTCGCAAGGTGAAAACCGGCTCCACTGACCCGTTGTTTGAACGTTATGTGTTGGGGATTCTCAACATCACCCGTTTAAAGAGCAAGTCCTGACCCAAAGCGTCACTTTTCCCGAAAAACCGGCCTGATTGGCCGGTTTTTTTATGGATTGGCCTATTCTGGTGTCCGCACAAGCAAAAAAAAGCATTTTCTGATAAATTAAGGCACGGATGGGAAGGGATTTTGGACATGCAACGACAAACGATCGATTCCGGCGCGCTGGTAAACCAGTGCCTGGCCATTTTCACGCAATCGACCAGTGATGCCTTTTCCAAGGCGCTGGATGCCACCGCCAAGGAAGTTTTCACCAAAGCGCAAAACGCGTTCAGCAACCAGGAAGAGCAGATACTGTTTGAACAGTACAACAAACTTCTGGCTGATGCCGGTCGCCTGGTACAACGCTTTCAGACCCATTGCCGACGGATGCCGGAGGCCATGTTGGAACAGGCCAGGGACGAGGGCATGAGTGGCAGTTTGTCCCTGGTTGATGACGAAGAGCTGGAAGTCTCGCTGGGCTTTTCGCAAATGGAAACCCAGTTGGAAGTGCGGCAGTACGCGGAAATCTTTCCCCTGGAAAAACGCCTGAGCCTATTGTTCAAAACCGCAGGTCTGGACAAAAACAACATGCCCTTCGGCCCGGCGGCCATCAGTTGGGTCTGTGGCAAGACCCTGGAAGGGTCAAGGCTGAACACGCACACCAAGACCCGTGTGGTTTCCCATCTGGCCAAGCGCATGAACAAAAATGCGCAGGCCATGTACAAACAGATCAACAACCTGTTGATTGGCGCGGGCATCCTGCCCAATTACAAGCCGGACATCAAGAACCCGGCCAAGCGTGAGGAAAAGAAAAAAGACCCCAACGACCCGCGGGCCGCCGAGGCTTCAGGCATCATCCGCAGTGTTTCCAGCGAGGAATTGCACCAAGCCGCCAGTCAGGCACCGGTTGGGGGCTTCCCTGGCGCAGAAAGGCCTTTTCCGGGAACGCCGGGCGGAGTGTCGGGGCATCCAGCCAGTCATTCAACCGGTGGCGCTGGGGGTTCAGTCCCGGCCTCGTCGGCTGGTTACTCTTCCGCAACCCCAGCCCAACCATCAGGAGCGACAGGGGCGCCAGCGCCGGCTGCCGGAGCAGGCCCCCGGGTGACGCCCAGTCGTTCATTTCTCGATCAGGCCATGGCCGGGTTTTCCAACCAGACAACCCGGAAGCTGTTTGATGCCCTGGCTCAGCAGCACAGTGCGCCCCCCCCTGGCAATGGCATGGCTCCGCCAAGCAGCGGCTTTATCAAGCCCAACGTGGAACCGGCCACCCTGGACCGGGCGCTGGAGCGTTTTACGCCCAAACAGACCGACCTGCCTGTGGGCAGGGAAGGCATTCAGCAATTGAAGAAGGAAGTGCTGAATGACATCAAGAATCAGACCGGGCTTTTCTACCCCAAGTTGGGTGCCTATGAGGAAAGCGCGCTGGATGTTATGGGCATGGTGCTGGATGAAGTGCGGCAGACAGAGACCATTGATCCACGCGTGATGGTAAGCATTGGCAAGGTGCAGGTGCCGCTGGTGCGTGTGGCCATTAATGAACCGGCCTTTTTTGACGAACAGACGCATCCGGCGCGGCAGTTTCTTGAGACCATAGTAGGGGCTGCACAGCGTTGGTACGGTTCCAAGGTCATTGAGGACCTGGATAAATTCAGCCACATGGTGACGCATAACTTTGACGGTTCTTCCAGGGCTTTTGCCGAAGCCGGGGACGACCTGCAAAAGTTTTTGCGCATGACCGAAATCAAGTCCAGAAAGGCCGAGTCGAAGTGGGTCAAGGCCGCCCAGGGCAAGGAAAAACTGGAATTGGCTCGCAACGAAGTGGACGCGCTCATCAATCGCTACCTGCGCGTGGACATGGCCGACTTCCTCAAAAACCTGCTGGAACTGGTGGTGAAGGACTCCATGACCCTGACCCTGCTGCGGGAAGGCCCAGACAGCCAGCAGTGGAAGATGCAGGTGAAAGCCGTACAGGCCCTTTCCCACATGACTGACCCCAGCGAGGCGGGCCAGATTTCCAAGACCGAGCGCACCACGGTGATCAAGGAACTGGGCAAGATGATGGATCAGCTCGGGTTTTCGGCCAAAGACAAACAGGCCAGCCTGGCCAACCTGGAAAAGTGCGCCCAATGGGCCCAACAGACCAATGAAATCCCGGAGCCCGAGCCAGACTACGGGGAAGTGTCCGCTTTCAACCCGTTACTGAACAAGCGAAAGGCGCAACAAAAGAAGAAAACAATTGAAGAACTGCGACCGCTGAACGATGAGGAAAATGCCATGCTGGCCAAACTGCGCCTGCTGCCATTTGGCAGTCTGTTTGACTTCATCCAGAACCAGCAAATGGACAAGATTCGTTACAAGCTCAGCTGGTTAAGCCCGGTGAGCAACAAGGCTTTGTTTGTGACGCTGACCGGTAACGCACCCATGGAGCGCAGCCTGAATTCGCTGGCCATTGACATGGTGCGCGGCACCGTGATCTACGTCAAACCCATTACGGAAGGGTTTTTCGAACGCACCCTGAAGAAAATCATGGAGTCCCTGCGCTTTGGCAGTGAAGGGACAAAAAATGTCATGCCGGCTCCCTGAGTGATTTTCCCGGCGCTTTTTTGGCCCCAAAACCCGTTTTATGGGCCAGAAGCTGCCCTAATGGGTGGATTTTCCATGCGTTTAACGCTGGCCTGCCTATAATGAATCGCATGTCAGACGAAAAGCCCGAAGAAAATACCATGACCCCTGCCGATGCCGATGCCATCGAATCCAGACAAGCCGACCGCCTCAAGCCCGCAGCCAATTGCCGGGTGACTGATGTGCTGACCAACACGACCCTGGGTGAGGTGTTGAATATTTCCAGCGAAGGCCTGATGCTGGCTGCCCCGGTGCCGATTAGTGAAGGCAGTATCTATCAGGTGGATATCCGTTGCCAATTGCAGGACATGGGCCATATTTTCGCCGGTATCGAGTGCCTGTGGACTGATCCTCATGGCAATGGCGGCACGCTGGCCGGCTTTCAGATCATTGATATTTCCGATGAGGACCGGCAGGCCCTATATCGCTTACTGGAAGCTTCCAGCTATTAACCTGGCATCAATATAGGCCTATATTGATGCCAGGTTAATAACCCACTTAAGCAGGTTCCACCACCCAGGCTCATGTTAACCTGTCATGTATGATCCCGGTTAATAAAAAACCCGCTTGCGAAGCGGGTTTTTTCATGGGGGACTGATGACTCTCCGTTTAACCTTTTTCTTCAGCGCTGTCTGGAGAGGTTTCGGTTAACAACTGATTGATGTTCTGCACGTCTTCATCAGTCAGTGTGCCAGCGGCGCGTTCCAGCCCCAACACCTGTTGCAGGTAATCGTACTTGGCCTTGGCATAATCGCGCTGCGCCTGATACAGCCCGCGCTGGGCAATAAGCACATCCACAATAGTCCGCGTGCCCACTTCATATCCGGCCTGGGTCGCTTCCAGCGCGGCCTTGGCGGAAATGACGGCTTGCTTGCGCGCTTCCAGGCCGCTGATGGCGGCTTTCAAGCCATACCAGGCACTGCGCACCTGGCGCACCGTTTGCCGTTGGGCCTGTTCCAGGCGATCCAGCGCCGCCTCGTATTCCTTGCGTGCCTGGCGCGTTTGAGAGCTGGTGCGGCCGCCGGAATAAATCGGCACATTCAGGTTCAGCCCCAGGTTGCGATTGACCGATTCCTGATCCACCAGTGCGATGATTTGCTGGTAAGTCGGGGAATTTGGATCCGGGTCGCGAATCGCCTGGTCGAACTGGGTGGAGTTGTTGTGGCTATAGGACAAACCCAGCGTCGGGTAATGCCCGGCGCGGCGCAGCCTGACGTTTTTTTCAGCAATCTCTGCACCAATTCTGGCCTGCCCCAGGTTGGGGTTTTTGCTCAGGGCGGTTTCTTCCTTGGCCTTGAGTGGCGGCAGGCTGTCTTCACTCACGGCCAGTTCTTCCGGTGGCCGTTTAAGGTTGATGTAGTATTCCTGTGCGATTTCATACAGGGCTTCGCGGGCATCCTGGAGGGCATTTTCAGCCACAATCACGCGCGCGCGGGCCGCGTCGTAGCTGGCTTTGGCTTCGTGCACATCGGTAATGGCCGCCAGGCCCACCTTGAAGCGCTGCTCGGCCTGTTCCCATTGGCGTTTCATGGCTTTCAGCTCAGCCTTGGCAAAACGCAGGCTGTCTTCGGCATTGAGCACACCAAAATACGCTTTGGCCACACGTAAGAGGAAATCCTGGTAGGCCGCATCGTATTCGGCAGCTGCCAGGGCGGTCTGCAGCTTGCCAATGCGGTAATTTTCGATGTTGCCCTGGTTGTAAATGCTTTGTTGCAGGGCCACCTGCCAGAATTCGCGTTCCGTGTCGGGCACATCAATGTCCCCAAACTGACCAAAGGTCAGGTCCGTTTTGTTTTTGCTGCGCCCGGCGCTGCCATTGATTTGGGGCAGGAATGCCGACAGGGCCTGTTTCTTGATTTCCTGCTTGGCTTCCTTCTGGTGCATGGCCGCAGACAATTGCGGGTCGCTGGACTTGCTGCGCTGCAGCACCTCGACCAGATCGGTAGCGGTGGCCGGCAAGGCCAGGCTAAGGGCGATGATAAGGCTGAATTTTTTCATGGTCTGTGATCTCATAAGTGAAAATCGGGAGTTCGGGCCGGCTCCTTAAGCAGCGGCACCAGGGTTTCGAAAGCCGGGGTCACAGTGACCGAATCGGCATTTTTTTCGATCAGCTGGGCCTGCATGACCGGCGGCCGGCCAACAATGGCAAAAATACGCCCGCCGGGTTTGAGCCATTCCAGCAAAAAGTCGGGCCTTTCGCTCACCGAACCGGTGAGCACGATGGCGTCATAGTGCCTGTCGGGTTTGAACGAAAAAAGGTCTTGTTGCATCAGGCGCACATTGCTGATGCCCTGTTTTTCCAGGCGATGGCCTGCCTGTTCGATAAAGTCCGCGTGAATGTCGATGCTGTCGACGTGTTTGCCCAGTGTGGCCAGCAAGGCCGTCAGGTAACCGCTGCCGGTGCCGACTTCCAGAATTTCATCGTCGGGATTGATGCCGAGCGCTTGCAAGGTGCGGCCTTCCACCACCGGCTTCATCATGAATTGGTCATGCCCCAGTGGTAAAGCCAGGTCGGCAAAGGCCAGTTTTCGCTGGGGAATTTGCACAAATTCCTCCCGTGGTACGGCTTTCATGGCCTCCAGAATGCGGGGATCGGTCACGTCCCAGGCGCGTACCTGGCTGGTGATCATGTTGTCGCGAGCGGTTTCAAAATTCATTGATTTCTTCCTGTTGTGTGAATCCCGTTCGCTTGCTGGGGCGAACGTCTTGTTGTCTGATTTGCCTCGATGTCAGAATCGGGCGATAATTCCTGCAGCGGCGGAAAGCCCGTGTGTGGCCTGCTGTCAACCGTCTGGATCAGGAGCAGTTAATTTATGGGCAATGTAACGGAATTTCCAGCCCAAAACCATGGGCCAATGGTCATTTTGGCCAGTGAAAGCCGGGTTGGTGGCCATTTTGCCCGGCACAAGGGCACAATACAATGACAGCCGGTGTCGCCATTCAGGAAAGTCATACGCCAGAGACGTTGTTGCGTGAAGGACTGAAGGTCCTTGATCTGCCTACCGACCGGGTTCCGTTGCTGTTGCAATACCTGGAACTGCTGGCCAAATGGAACCGCGCTTATAATATCACAGCCATCCGCGAGCCGCGCCAAATGGCGGTTTTGCATGTGCTGGACAGCCTGGCTGCCTTGCCCCATATCGAGGCACATCGACTGGTGGATGTGGGCACCGGTGGCGGCATGCCTGGCATGCTTTTTGCCATCATGCGGCCCGACTGGCGTATCACGTTGCTGGACAGCAATCAGAAGAAAACCCGTTTTTTGCGCCGGGCCGCACGTGAATTAGGCTTGGAGAATGTCGAGGTGGTGTGTGAGCGGGTGGAAAAATTCCGGCCGACCCAATTATTCGATGTGGTAATATCCAGAGCCTTTGCGCAAACCGGGCTTTTTTTGTGCCTAGCAGGCCATTTGTGTGATCCTGAGGGCCACCTGGTGGCCATGAAAGGCCCGCGCGACGAAAGCGACAGTATTCCGGCCGATTGCCCGTTTGAACTGGAGAAAACCGTGCCCTTGCAGGTGCCTTTTCTCAACGCGTATCGGCAGTTACTGTTTTTTCGTCCACAAAATCGTCAGCCAGCCGCCGAAGTCGCCATGAAACGACCCTCAAAACAATCCGGAAAATGAGTTTATGAGCCGCAACAGCCGAATTATTGCCATTGCCAACCAGAAAGGCGGCGTGGGGAAAACCACCACTTCGGTCAATCTGGCGGTGGGTTTGGCACGATTGAAAAAGAAAGTCCTGTTGCTGGATCTCGACCCACAGGGTAATGCCACCATGGGCTGTGGCATCAATGGCCGCGAACTGGCGCCCAATGCCTGCGACCTGCTGCTGGGCGAGGCCAGCATGCAGGACGTGATCGTGCCGGTGCCGGACATGGGCTTTGACCTGGTGGGTTCCAATACCGACCTCACCGCCGCCGAGCTGAATCTGATGGACGTGCCCCATCGAGAAAGCGTGTTGCGTGAGGCCCTGCGGCCAGTTCGTGCAGCGTACGATTACATCCTGATTGACTGCCCGCCATCATTAAGCATGCTGACCATCAATGCCCTCACGGCGGCTCAGGGGGTGCTGATCCCCATGCAGTGCGAATATTATGCCCTGGAGGGGTTGACCAGCCTGCTGGACACCATTGAGCGCATCCAGTCGGCGGTTAATGAAGAGCTTGAAATCGAGGGGTTGCTACGCACCATGTTTGACGTCCGCAACAACCTGTCTACGGAAGTCAGCAACCAGTTGTTGCGGCATTTTGAAGACAAGGTGTTTGCCACCGTTATTCCACGCAACGTGCGCGTGGCCGAAGCTCCCAGCTACGGGCAATCGGTGATAGACTATGATCCCCATTCGCGTGGCGCTATCGCCTACCTGGGGCTGGCCGGTGAGCTGATCCGGCGCAACAGAAAACGACAGGAGCAGGCATAATGGCACAGAAAAAACGCGGACTTGGCCGGGGCCTGGATGCCCTGCTGGGCAGCAAGGAATCCCCTTCGGCAGCCAGTGCTTCACCGGCCAATCCGGCGGATTTGTTGCAGGAGCTGGATATCGAGCGCATTCAGCCGGGTCAGTATCAGCCGCGCTCTGCCATGGACGCGGCCAAATTGCGCGAACTGGCTGATTCCATCAAGGCCCAGGGCATTGTACAGCCCATTGTGGTCCGCCCTGTGGGCAACAGCCGTTACGAAATCATCGCCGGGGAACGTCGCTGGCGCGCTGCCCAGATTGCCGAGCTGAGTCAGGTGCCGGTGGTGGTCAAGGATGTGGATGACCGCCAGACCATCGCCATGGCCCTGATCGAAAATATCCAGCGCGAAGACCTCAACCCGCTGGAAGAAGCCTCGGCACTGCAACGCCTGATTGAAGAATTTGACCTCACTCATCAGCAGGCCGCTGAAGCCGTGGGGCGTTCGCGTGCCGCCGTCAGTAACCTCTTGCGGCTGCTGGAGTTGCATCCCAGGGTCAAGGAGTATGTGGACGAAAAGGCCCTGGACATGGGCCATGCGCGGTGTTTGCTGGCGCTGGACCAGAACGACCAGCCGGCGGTGGCCGCCGAAATTATCCGCAAGGGGCTGAGCGTGCGGCAGGCCGAGGCGCTGGTGAAAAACTGGCACCGAGACAATACCCCTGTGGCACCTGCCCGCAAGGACCCGGACGTTGCCAGCCTGGAACAAAGCCTGAGCGAAAAACTGTGCACCAAAGTGGTGGTGAACCACAGCGCCAGCGGCAAGGGCAAGCTCGTTATTCATTACCACAGCCCAGACGAACTGGACGGTATTCTCGACCGCCTGCAATAGCACCACTTGATGAGCGGGCAGTCGGTCTCATCAAGCCGCTTGCCATGCCAAGTGGGCGTATTTCTTGCGGTTTGACCGGCCTTTTGCTAGTATCCCCAATAACCGACCCTGGAATTCAGTGGAGTTTTGTCTGTGCAACGTATTTTTCTCGCCATAGGGGCCTTGCTGGCCGGCTTTTCCGCCGCCGCCGCACCGCACGCCTATGCCGTTGCTTCAGACAATTTTGACGCACCGGCGGATAACCTGGTTCGCATTGACCTGGCCACTGGCGAATACACCGTCATCGGTCGTCCCGGCACTAATTTCAATGACATTGAAGGCCTGGCCCTGGCGCCTGACGGCAGCCTGTATGGGGCCGATGATGCCACGGAAACCCTGTTGCGCATCAACCCGGCATCCGGTGCAGGCACCGCAGTCAATGGCCACACCCAGAACCTGGACCTGGGCGATGGCACCACGCCCTATGATTTTGGCATGACATTTACCTGCGATGGCAGCCTTTACCTGGTTTCGGATCAGAACATGACGCTGTATCAGGTGGACATGGCCACCGGTAAGGCCACGGCCATTGGCAACCTGGGCAAGCACATCACCGCCCTGGCCACCTACGGCGATGACTTTTATGCCATCGGTTCAGAAGGCGACAATAACCTGTATCGCATCGACCCGGCCACTGCCGAGTTGACCCTGGTTGGGCCCCTGGGCCTGGCCAATGAGTTCACGGACGCGGGCCTGGCTTTTGCGGAAGACGGCACCCTGTGGGGAGTGGCCGATTACCGGGAGCTGGATCCCTTGAATGGCGCTCCCAGCCAGATTTTCACCATCAATCTGGACACCGGTGAAGCCAGCCATGTGGCCGACACGCTGATTGGCGTGGAAAGCCTGGCCATTGCCGTGGCTCCGGGCTGTGGCATCAGTGGTACCCAGGCACGTCCTGTGCCAACCCTGAGCCGGATTTCCCTGTGGCTGATGCTGGTGCTGTTTTTGCCATTAGCCGCGCGGGCCTATCGCCAACAACGGTTAAGTTATTAACCTGGCATCACTATAGGTGATGCTCAGGGCTTCAAGCCTGCCTCGGAACAAGGCATCGCTTGCAGCCAATGGTTGTTCCATTGGCAAAAACGATAACGCCGGGCCGGGGCAGGCTTGAAGCCCCAACTCATTGATATAAAAAGGCAGGCCATGATGCGCTGTCCGCCAGACTGTGTTATCAACTCTTGCTGTAGAATGACTACAGCGGCGAGTTGATGCCTTGCTGGCAAACAGCGCATCACGGCTGAGCATCGCCTATAGTGATGCCAGGTTAATAAACCCTGTTACCTGGCATTGTCTGTTGTTACAACCCCCCGCATCAGGCCCATGCCTGAGCGAGTGCATGACCCCATTACCTTAACTTCGGAGAATCATCATGGGTATCAGTCCCGTTCAGTTACTAATCCTTCTGTTGATCGTCGCCATGCTCTTTGGTACCAAGAAACTGCGTAACGTCGGCAGTGACCTGGGTGAAGCCATCAAGGGTTTCAAGAAAGGCCTGAAAGACGGTGAGGACGACGGCAAAACCGATACTGAAAGCCTGACCGACAAGGCCGCGCAATCACAGGCCAAGGTCAAGGAGGAAATCCATGCCTCGCGTGACAGCCGCAACAATCCCAGCGGTCAAGACCAGGGTTAATCCGCATGTTTGATATCGGCTTTTCGGAGCTGCTGCTGGTGCTGGTGGTGGCGCTGATAGTCGTTGGCCCGGAACGGCTGCCCGGGGTGGCACGCAAGCTGGGCATTTATATCCGCAAGGCGCGCGAAGCCTTTGATTCGGTCAAGCAGGAAGTGGAAAAGGAGCTGGATACGGCCGCCTTGCAGGAGCAGTTGCGCCAGAACAACATTCTGGATGACTCGCTGGTGCAGGAGGTCAAAAGCTCCGCCGATGAACTGAGGGACCTGGCCCGTAAGGCCGGCGAACCCCTGCCGGAATTGAAGAAATGGACAGACACAGACAATGAGTGACGAGCAGCCTTTTCTCGAACACCTCGTTGAGCTGCGTTCACGGCTGATCAAGGCGCTGACTTCGGTGTTTGTCATCGTGCTGGTGCTGCTGCCTTTTTCCGGCAGAATCTACAGCGTAATGGCCAAGCCGGTGATGAAATACCTGCCGGATGGTTCGGGCATGATCGCCACCGGGGTTTTGTCACCCGTTTTTACTCCGTTCAAAATGGCCATCATTCTGGGCGTTATCCTGGCCATCCCGTTTATCCTCTACCAGATCTGGGCTTTTGTGGCGCCGGGCCTGTACAAGCACGAAAAACGCATTGCGCGACCCTTGCTGATTTCCAGCATCGCCCTGTTCTACCTGGGCTGCCTGTTTGCCTACTTCGTGATTTTTCCCATCCTGTTCCAGTTTTTGCCGGGAGTGGCGCCTGAAGGGGTCACCTACATGCCCGATATCAACAGCTATCTGGACACGGTGGTGCGTCTTTTCTTTGCCTTCGGGCTGGCCTTTGAAGTGCCCATTGCGGTGATACTGCTGACCCTGATGGGTGTAACCACACCGGACAAGCTGGCCAAAAACCGCCCGTACGTGGTGGTGGCGGTGTTTACCATCGGCATGCTGCTGACACCGCCGGACATGATTTCACAAACCTTGCTGGCCATCCCCATGCTGCTGCTTTTCGAGCTGGGTATCTTTCTCAGCCGGATTCTGATTCGGCGCAAAGGTGAAGCGGCTGAACAGGCCTCCGGCGATGCGCACGATGAGCAGACCAGTGATCACTGAACAGAGTAGCCGCTTGGCGACATCGATGGCCAGAAGGGGCAAGGTCCGACGGCCTTATTTAACCTGCCACACCACCGGGCCCCAGTTTTTCGGGTCGGCATCGCTGCTGTCGTAACCCACGTAATATTTCTTGCCTGCTTGCACTTCCACAAGCAGCTCCCGGCTTTTTTGGGGCCAGTTGGCTACCTGACGTTGTCTTGCCCTCAGACCGCCGGTCCAGTCGGTATCAATGCGCTCGGCCACCAGTCGCAGGCGGTGAGTGCCGGGGCGCAGCCAGACACCTTGTTTGCGGGGCGGAATTTCGACGCCGTCAATTTTGACCAGTCGAACCGGAAAAATCTGTTGCGCTGGCCGAGGGGTGTCCATAATAATGATCCCACTGGGCTCAGACGGGTTGGCAAAGGGTGAGGCCTGGGCCGGACCGCAAAAGATCAGCAGGCTCGCCAGCACGGCGATAAGGCGAAAGTTGGGTGGAATTTTCATGCGCATTCTCCTGTCAAAAGGCGTGGTATAGCCAGGATGGTTTGGTCATTGACCACCAGCCCGGCGCTGCCATCACCTGAAAACCGGTCACAAGCCCAAGCCAAGGCTTATGACAAAAAATCATCCGTTATAGGCGAGTAGACCCGTAAAAGACGTCAAAGGTTGCAGAAAAAACGCCCTTGCTCGCGAAGGACTTGCCAGTGGTTCCAACCGCCTGGCCTGCGGGCTATAATGACCTCCTTTTGTTTGCCCAC
>JALWKC010000129.1 GCA_026996795.1 Lysobacterales bacterium
CCAAATCGGCGCTGGCGATCCTGTCGGTAATGACCGCCAGCGAATTTGCCGCCGCCATTCATCACGGCGACGTGGCCGGCCTGGTCAAAATTCCCGGCATTGGCAAAAAAACCGCCGAACGCCTGATCGTGGAAATGCGCGACCGGCTGGATGACGCAGTGTTTACCGCCGCTGCCGGTACGGCGCCGTCCGGCATGCCGTTATCAGCAGAAAAGGAGGCCGTCAGCGCGCTGGTGGCACTGGGCTACAAGGCCGCCGAAGCCGAGCGCATGGTCAAGAAGGTGGCCAAAGACGGCCAGAATGCCGAAACCCTGATCCGCCTGGCCTTGCAGCAGCAAGGCAAAAAAGGGTAAGTTGTCTGCACCATGAATGATTTCAGCCACCCCCAGGAACGCGCCATTGATGGCTTCAGCCAGTCTCGCACCGAAGCACTGATTGAAGCCTCCATCCGCCCGCAGAAACTGGGCGAATACCTGGGTCAGCAAGCGGTCAAGGAGCAGATGGAGCTGTTTATCGAAGCGGCCAGGCGGCGTGGCGAATCCCTCGATCACGTGCTGATTTTCGGCCCGCCGGGCCTGGGCAAGACCACACTGGCGCACGTGATTGCCAACGAAATGGGCGTCAATCTGCGCCAGACATCCGGGCCGGTGCTGGAAAAGGCCGGCGATCTGGCGGCCCTGCTGACCAACCTGCAACCGCACGACGTGCTGTTTATCGACGAAATCCACCGTCTGTCGCCGGTGGTGGAAGAAGTCCTTTACCCGGCGCTGGAAGACTTCCAGATCGACATCATGATTGGCGAAGGCCCGGCGGCCCGTTCCATCAAGCTGGACCTGCCGCCCTTCACCCTGGTTGGCGCCACCACCCGCGCCGGCTTGCTGACCTCGCCCTTGCGCGACCGCTTCGGCATCGTGCAGCGGCTCGAGTTCTACAGCGCCGAAGAGCTGGCCAGCATCGTCAAGCGTTCCGCCGGCATACTGGGCATAGCCGCGGACGATGAGGGCTGTTACGAAATTGCCCGCCGCTCCCGTGGCACCCCGCGCATTGCCAACCGGCTGTTGCGGCGCGTGCGCGATTTTGCCGAAATTCGCGGCGACGGCACCATCACCGCGCCGCTGGCAGACAAGGCCATGGACTTACTGCAAGTGGACAGCAACGGACTGGATGAAATGGACCGGCGGTTTCTCAATACCTTGATTGAACATTTTCAGGGCGGGCCGGTGGGCGTGAACTCACTGGCGGCGTCACTGAGCGAGGAACGCGGCACCATTGAAGACGTGGTGGAACCCTACCTGATCCAACAGGGCTACGTAACCCGCACCGCGCGCGGGCGCATGGCCACGGCCAAAACCTGGCAATGGCTGGGCCTGAAGCCTCCGGTTATCGCCACCGATAACAGCGACTTGTTTGAGTCCTGAAAATGCCTCAGCAGCGCCTTTTTGCCGCCACCTTCCGGGTCTATTATGAGGACACCGATGCCGGTGGGGTGATGTATCACGCCCGCTACCTGAACTTTTTTGAACGTGCGCGGACTGAATGGTTACGCCAGCTGGGGATTAACCAGTCACAACTGGCCAAGCGGCATGACCTGGTGTTTGCCATTCGCCATGTTCAGGTGAACTATCGCCGCCCGGCGCGTCTGGATGACTGCCTGCAGGTCAGTTGCGAAGTGGCCGATAGCGGCCTGGCCAGCCTGAAGTTCAGCCAGCGTATGCACAACCAGGACGGCCAACTGCTGGCCGAGGCACGGGTTGAAGCCGCTTGCGTACGGGCCAGTGATTTCAAACCGCTGCCCTGGCGAAAAACCGTTCTTGCACAACACCTTGCGTCGGTTTTATCTCACGGCAACCTTAAGAAAATTTAACCCGGATTTGACCGAAGGGTGCCCTGATACGGCGATAATCACCCGCAAACCAACGAACATTCAAGGAGAACCCACCCCGTGGACAGCACCACCCAGGAATTTGACTTTCTTTCCCTGATTCTTCACGCCAGTGCGCCGGTCAAGGCGGTGATGGCCCTGTTGATTCTGGCCTCTCTGGCTTCATGGTATGTGATTTTCATCAAGTGGAAAACGCTCAAGGCCGAGCAACGCAAAGCGCGCAAATTTGAAGAAACGTTCTGGTCTGGCGTGGACCTGAGCCGGCTGCACGAAAGCATCAGCAATGACAAGCAGAAACCCACCGGCATGGCACGGATTTTCGAGGCCGGCTTCAAGGAGTTTCTGCGCACCCGCAAAATGGCCGGCAACGACGAAAAATCGGTGGACAATGCCGACCGCGCCATGCGCATTGCGCTCAACCGTGAAATTGACCGGCTGGAACGCGGCTTGCCCTTTCTGGCCACCGTGGGTTCCATCAGCCCCTACATCGGCCTGTTCGGCACCGTCATCGGCATCATGATTTCCTTTCATGCCTTGGCCAGCGTCACGCAGGCCACCATTGCCATGGTGGCGCCGGGCATCTCCGAGGCCCTGATTGCCACTGCCATGGGCCTGTTCGCAGCCATTCCCGCCGTGGTTTTCTATAACCGCTTCAGCACCGACGTGGAACGCCTGTACACCCAGTACGACACCTTCAAGGAAGAATTTTCCGCCATTTTGCACCGGCAAACCGGCAATTAAGGGGGCCTGTGCATGAGACGCAAACGCAAGGCCATGGCCGAAATCAACGTGGTGCCCTATATCGATGTCACGCTGGTGTTGCTGATTATCTTCATGATCACCACGCCGCTGCTGAATCTGGGCGTAGAGGTGGATCTGCCGGAATCCGAGGCCAACACGGTCACCATCGAAGAAGAACCGGTGGTCATTAATGTGGACAAAAACGGTGACTTTTACCTGAGCATCGGCGGTGAGTTTGAACTCATAGACGAAGAATCACTCAAACGAAAAATCGCCGCCTTCGTCAAGGCCAACCCCAAGGTCCCCATCGTCATCGGGGCCGATCAGGGGGTGGAATATGGCCGTGTGTACCAGGCCATGGTGGTGGCGCAACAGGCCGGCGCCAAAAAAGTGGGCTTGATCAGTGACCCGCTACCGGCCAGCCAATAAGCCTCAATCACCCATAAACCATGCACAAGGAACACCAACAAGCCGCTCTTTTCACCCTGGCCCTGCACGCGGGCCTGGTGGCCTTGATTGTGTTCAGCGGTTTTCGGCTGGTGGTGCCGCCCCCCAAAGGGCAGGGCATTAGTGCGGAACTGATTGACATCAGCCAATTGAAGCTCCCCAAAAAAACGGCTTCCCGGCCGGTGAAAAAAAAGCCACCTACAATAAAAAAACCAACGCCGCAGCCCACGCCGGTCAAACCGAAACCCAAACCCAAACCAAAGCCAATGCCCAAAATAGATACCCGGGCGCGAGACCTGCAACGCCAGAAAGACCTGGAACGGCAACGCAAATTGCAGGAAATCCGCCAGCAACGGCAAAAGGCAGAAAAACAGCGAAAATTGGAAGCCGAGCGGCTCAAGCAGCTGGAAGCCCGGAAAACACAGCAAAAAAGCCGCCCGGATCAGGCACTGGCAGCCGGAACCGTGGATGGCAAGGAAAAGGCCCGTAACGACTTGCTGGCACGCTACGTACAAAGCATCAAGGCCCGGGTGGCCAGCAACTGGGCGCGCCCACCGACCACCCCCAAGGGCCTGAAATGCCGCGTGCGTGTCAAGCAAATTCCCGGTGGTGGCGTGGTTGACGCCAGCATCAGCACACCTTGTAACGCCGATGCGCTGGTAAAAAAATCCATCATCAACGCCGTCAAACGGTCTGATCCATTGCCCTATACCGGCTTTGAGGACGTGTTTGAACGCACGCTGAGCTTTACCTTTACGTATGATGGGGAAAACTGATTCCCACATGAATGAACTTAAAGCAGTTCGTCTGGCCAAAAAACCATGTTGGACACAATAACGGACAAAACCACGGATAACGCCATGAAAAAAGTCACGTTCCTGTTTGCCTTGCTCTTTCTTGCCCACGGCGCCCGTGCCGAACTGGAAATTGTGATTTCCGGCGGCTCGGCCAGCGCCGTGCCCATCGCCATCGTGCCCTTGCCTGGCAGCGAATCCATGCCCACGGACATGACCGCCGTGATTCGCAACGACCTGGCCCGCACCGGTCAATTCAAACCGCTGGCGGACGACGCCATGCCCGCTTACCCGCGCCGCGACGAAGACGTGAAGTTTGGCGATTGGCGCATGGTCAAGGCCGATTACCTGGCTTTCGGGGATATCAAGGCCGTGGACGAGGAATACTACTACCTGGATTTCCGCCTGTTTGATATCACCAACCAAAAACGCGTGCTGGCGTTTCGCCTGCCAGTGCACAAGGCGGAACTACGCGCCGGGGCGCATTACCTGGCCGACCGCATTTATCAGGCCGTGCTGGGCATTCCCGGGGCTTTTTCCACCCGCATCGCCTACGTCACCGCCATTCCCGAAAATGGCAGTCTGACCTATCGCCTGATCGTGGCCGATT
>JALWKC010000130.1 GCA_026996795.1 Lysobacterales bacterium
TGATCTGCCATGACACGGACACCGTCAAGGTTGAGCGGCTGCGTCGCAGCGAGATCCCCATTTACGAGCCGGGGCTGGAACGCATTGTGAAACGCAACCAGGCCGATGACCGCCTGCACTTCACCACCGATCTGTCGCAGGTGGTGAACCAGGTCGAGGTGATTTTTATCGCCGTGGGCACGCCCTCGGACGAGGACGGATCGGCGGACCTGAGCCACGTGCTGGCCGTGGCCAGAAATATCGGCCAGCGGCTGAAACAGCCCTGCATTGTTGTGAATAAGTCCACCGTGCCGGTGGGCACGGCGGGCAAGGTGCATCGAACCATTCAGAACGAGCTGGACCGGCGTGACGTGAGGGTGGATTTCGACGTGGCCAGCAACCCGGAATTTCTCAAGGAAGGCGCGGCGGTGCAGGATTTCATGTACCCGGATCGCATCATCATTGGTGCCGACCGGCCGCAGACCGAAAACACCTTGCGCGAACTGTATCAGCCGTTTAACCGCACCCGCGACAAGGTGTTGGTGATGGACACGGCTTCGGCGGAACTGACCAAATACGCGGCCAATGCCATTCTGGCCACCAAGATCAGTTTTATGAACGAAATGGCCAACCTGGCCGAGGCGCTGGGCGCGGATATCGAAAAGGTCCGCACCGGCATGGGCGCTGATCCGCGCATTGGTTACCACTTTATTTACCCGGGCGTGGGTTACGGTGGTTCGTGTTTTCCCAAGGACGTGCGCGCACTGGCGCACATGGCGCATGAGGTACAACACCCGGCGGATTTGCTGGAGGCCGTGGAAGCGGTCAACAACCGGCAGAAACAGCGCCTGTTTGAAAAAATTTCCCGCCATTTTGGCGGCAACCTTGAAGGCAAAACCGTGGCCATCTGGGGGCTGACCTTCAAGCCCAATACCGATGACATTCGCGAAGCGCCCAGCCTGGTGCTGATTGAACAGTTGCTGGATGCCGGAGCGCGCATCCGCGCCTATGACCCCAAAGGCAACGCCGCGGTCAAGGCGTATTTCAACGACGACCCGCGCATTGTCTTTTGCGACGACGAAAAGGAAGCCGCCAGCGGCGCCGATGCGCTGGCACTGGTCACGGAATGGAAGCGTTTCTGGTCCGTGGACTTCGATGAACTGAAAGGGTTGTTGCGCCAGCCGGTTCTGTTTGACGGCCGCAATATCTGGAACCCGCACCAGGCACGTGAACACGGTTTAACCTATTACGGCATTGGCCGCCCCTGAACCTGTCCTAAAACCCATGGATTCACCCCTTATGTCCAACACCAAGACGCCCTCTGACACACCCGCTCGCCCCCGCCTGTCGGTGGTGGTGCCGGTGTTCAACGAGGAAGAAAACATCCGCCCGCTGGTGGAAGAAATCACCGCTGCCCTGGGCGAAACCCCGGCCACCCAGCCGTATGAAATCATTTACGTGAATGATGGCAGCACCGACAACAGCCTGGCCCAGTTGCGCCAACTACAGAACGAGGTGCCCCAGTTGCGGGTGCTGGATCACGCCCGCAGTTGCGGCCAGAGCACCGCAGTGCACACCGGCGTCACCGCCGCGCGCGCTGACTGGATTGCCACCCTGGACGGCGACGGCCAGAATGTACCGGCGGATATCCCCGCCCTGTTCGCCAAAGCCGTGGCCGCCAAACCGGCAGACAACCTGCACATGGTGGCCGGCTGGCGCACCCAGCGCAAAGACACCTGGCTGAAAAGGGTGTCGTCGAAAATTGCCAACGCGGTGCGTTCGCGCATGCTCAAGGACGACACGCCCGATACCGGCTGCGGGCTCAAGGTTTTTCGCCGCGACACCTTCCTGCAGATGCCCTATTTTGATCACATGCACCGCTATCTGCCGGCGCTGGTCAAGCGCGCCGGTGGCCGCTCCGTTTCGGTGCCCGTGCGGCACCGGCCGCGCGAACGCGGGGTGAGCAAATACGGATTTCACAACCGCCTGTGGGTGGGCATCGTGGACTTGTTTGGCGTCAACTGGCTGCTGCGCCGGGCCAAACTGCCCCAGGTAAAGGAAATCAAACCGGAATCCGCCGGCACTGATCACAACGCAGGGAAACCGTCATGAGCACGCAAGAAAAAATCTGGGTCGCCATCGGCCTGGTGGGTCAGGCCATGTTTTCCATGCGCTTTGTGCTGCAATGGCTGGCCAGTGAAAAACAGAAAAAAAGCGTTATTCCCATCACCTTCTGGTACTTCAGCATCGCCGGCAGCCTGATTCTGCTGTCCTACGCCATTTATCGCCGCGACCCGGTGTTTATTCTTGGGCAAAGTTTTGGCATGTTTGTGTACCTGCGCAACCTCTATTTCATTCTCTGGCACAAGGACAAACCGGCCTTGAGTGGCGAGAGCGAAGCCGTGTCCGTGCCACCCGAATGTCCACCGTGCCCGCCCTGCCCCAAATGTGGCGCGGAAATCAGCCGCGAAGGTAACAACACTTAGGCCCTGACCGAAGCCATGAATGCAGACCCCACACCCCGGCTTGAGACCCCCTTTTCCTCGACAGGCAGCACGCCCCACGCCACCTCGGCCCAGTGGCACAAGGCTTTCTGGTGGCTGTTTGGCCTGACCGCCGTGGTGATTCTGGCCGGTCTGGGCTGGCGCGACCCGTGGCCGCCGGACGAACCACGCTTTGCCCTGATGGCCCGCGACATGGTGGAAACCGGCCAGTGGTTTTTCCCTTTTCGGGGCGGTGAAATCTACCCCGACAAACCGCCACTAGTCATGTGGGCCATGGCGTTTTTCTACTGGCTCACGGACAATCTGAAAGTCGCTTTTCTGCTGCCCTCGGCCCTGGCTTCCCTGGCCACCTTGTGGCTAACCTTTGACCTGGGCCGGCGGCTGTGGGATGCGCGCACCGGCTTTCTGGCCGCCTTGTTGCTGGCTGTCACCCTGCAATTTGTGCTTCAGGCCAAAAGCGGCCAGTTGGACGCGCCAGTGGCCTTTTTCGTCATGCTGGGCTTTTACGGCCTGATGCGCCACCTGCTGACCGGCCCGCAGTGGTGCTGGTATTATGCCGCGTGGTTCTTTATGGGCCTGGGGATCATCACCAAGGGCGTGGGCTTTCTGCCCGCCCTGTTGCTGCTGGTGGTGCCTTTTTACCGGCCGCAGTGGCTAAACACCCACCCGTCTCGCTGGTGGCAATGGGCGGCCGGGCCGTTGTTCCTGTTGCTGGCGGTGAGCCTCTGGCTGTTGCCCATGCTATGGCTGGTGCAACACAGCCAAAACCCGGACTGGCTGGCCTACCGGGACAACATCCTGTTCAAGCAAACCGTGGATCGCTACGCGCGCTCGTGGGGACACATTCAACCGTGGTGGTATTTTCTGATTTCTGTCATTCCGGTGTTCTGGCTGCCCCAGTCCCTGCTGGGTCTGGGGTCGCTATCGTGCTGGAAACACGCCTTCAAAAGGCGCGAACGACGAATCCTCTATCCCCTTTTGTGGGTGGTGCTGGTGGTTGTGTTTTTCTCCCTGTCCAAAGGCAAACGGGCCGAATACCTGTTACCGGCCTTGCCCGGACTGGCCTTGTCGATCGCACCTTGCCTCGATAAGGCGCTGGCCAGACGGTGGCTGCGCCACAGCCTGTGGGAACTGCCGCTGGTGATGGCGCTGTTTTTTGCCGCCGCGGGTGTGGCCGGGTTACTGGGAATGAACAAACTGCATCAGGCCGTGGCCCGTTATGGCATTGAACCGGATTTGTGGTGGTGGTTGCTGGTCACGGGAACAGCCACCACGGTGGCCGTCATCGCCCTGCGCAAAAAACCGCTGCTGGCCTGGGCCGGTTTTGTTTTCACCTTGTGGCTGAGCCTGGGTTTTGGCGGCTGGCCCATCGCCAACCGGGCCATAAGCACCGAGCCCATGATGCGCGCGCTGGCTACTGTGCTGCCAGCCAATGCCGAAGTGGGCATTGTGCGTTTCCGGGAAAAATTGCTGCTAAACGCGCCCTGGACGATCACCCATTTCGGTTATCACGTACCCACCGAGATACAACAGCAAGCCGCCATCAACTGGCTGCATCAAAGCACCGTCGAGCACCCGCGCTACGTGCTGGTCAATGCGTCATACCTGAAAAAACTACCCAGCCCGTGTTTTGTGCAGGCCAAAGCCATTGCCTACCCGCACTGGGCGGCCGAAAAATGGTGGCTGTTTGATGCGACCGGCATCGATCCGGCTTGCCAGCCAAACGACGCATCCCTGCCGGCTTACACGCGAACAGTCAACCCGGATTCTGCCATAAATCCACCATGAAACTGTTGCTCATCGAAGACGAATCCAGCTTGTTGAGCGAATTGAAAAAACAGTTCGAGCGACTGAGCTACGTAGTGGATACCGCCACCAACGCCACCGATGGCCAGTGGCTCTGGAGTGAGTATGCCTATGACGCCGTATTGCTCGACCTGGGTCTGCCCGGTATGTCGGGGCTGGAATTGCTCCGGGCCCGCCGAGAAGCCGGCGATAGCACGCCGGTGGTGATCCTGACGGCTCGCAACGCCTGGCATGAACGCGTACAGGGCCTGAATGCCGGGGCCGATGATTACCTGGGGAAACCTTTTTATTTCGAAGAACTGCTGGCCCGCGTGCAAGCCCTGCTTCGTCGCAAGCACAGCAACCCGGACACGGGCCTGGGGCACCTGCGTGCAGGCACTGTGACACTCGATACCAATTCGCGCGAATTGCATTATCAAGGCCAGACTCATCGCCTGACCGGCACCGAGTTCCGCTTGCTCAAGCTGCTTATGGGTCAACCGGGCACCGTGTACAGCAAACAGGCCATTCTGGAGCGCATTGCCGACCAACATTATGATCGCGATCCCAATGTGGTGGAAGTGTACGTGAGGCGCTTGCGCAAGATTCTGGGCCCGGCACACATAGAAACCCGGCGTGGACAGGGCTACTGTTTCAAACCACAGGAAGAAAACGCCAGGCCGGACCATGACTGACTCGCAACAAAAGCCCTCTAGCGGGGGATTTTCCTTGCAACGCCGCTTGCGCTGGGGCATTTCAGCCATGTTACTGGTGGTTTTTATTGCCCTGTGGCTGGCCGCCAGTTTTACCATTCACGCCCTGGTTGAGCACTACCTGGTGACACGCCTGCAGCACGATGCGGACATGCTTGTCACCCAGTTGCAGCACGAAAACGGGCACTGGCAATTAGACAATCAGTCACTTAATCCCATATACCGCCAGCCCAACAGTGGCCACTATTTTGTGGTGGAGGTCGACGACCAGCGTCTGGCATCCCCTTCGCTGGGCGGCTACCCGCTGTGGACGCCCCGCCATCCCCCTGAAAACCCCTATGAAACCCCGGCACCGGCCATGGGCGAGACAGCAACAGAAAACCCGACACCCGCCCTGGAACCCGTATTGGTGCATTTTCAGCAGGAAACCATTGACGGACACCCGGTGCGCCTTTACGTGGCCGAAGACCACACCCCGATTCAGAACTACCTGCTCTGGTTCGACGCCATTTTTGCCGCTGTCGCGCTGCTGGTACTGGTACTGACCGCCGGGTTAACGCAACGACTGGTCAGGCGCGGTTTTGCCAGCCTTAACCCCTTGGAAAAACAGCTGCAATCCTTTTCGCGCGGTGATGGCACCTTTAAACAGCCGGCCGGCTTGCCCATCGAGATCACGCCCTTGGCCAATGCCCTGCAACACAGCCTGGGTTTGCTGCAGGAGCAACTGAAGCGCTATCGCCATGCCAATGCGGATTTGGCGCACGCCATGAAAACACCGTTGCATGTGATTTTTCAACAATTGAACGATCCCGAGCTGCAGCAACATCCCGCCTTGCAAAAACGGATTAAACAACAGGCTGAACGCCTGCGCGCCTTGCTGGAACGCGAATTGGCACAGGCGCGAGTGGCAGGAAACACCTGGCAAGCCGATGCCTTCGAGTTTCCCGTACACGTGCATGAACTGCGCGATGCCTTGCAGCAACTGCACCCGCACATCCGAATCCACCTGCAAACCGAAGGCACCGGCCAGGCGCTGCCGATCGAAAAGGAAGACGGCTTCGAGCTGCTGGGCACCTTGCTGGACAACGCCTGTAAATGGGCAAAAAATACCGTGCGGCTTTCACTGCAACGGGAAAGCAAAGGGATCTGGCTGTGTGTGGACGACGACGGTCCTGGTGTGGCGCCGGAAGAATACAATCAGCTTATTCAACGCGGTCACCGCCTGGATGAGAACACGCCAGGCACTGGTTTGGGTCTGGCCATTGCCACGGATATCATCAACCGTTACAGCGGCAAGCTGCGCATCAACCAAAGCCCCATGGGTGGCTTGCGGGTGTGCGCCTGGCTGCCCCTGGATGCGTGGCACGCCCCTGGCAGCACATAACCTCCATCCTTTCGGAAAACCGGCGGCCCGAATCGTTTTCAGCTTGTTTTAAGCTTCACCAGCTAGCATGCCTCCTCTCATTTGGGAAAAGCCCTGGAGGAAAGCCCGCATGCGTCTATTCACAAGCCAACTGGCCAAACCGATTCTGCCTCGCCTTGGGCTGAGCCTTTTTTTCCTGACAAGCGCTTTAGCCCAAGCGAAACCACCAGAATCCCTAGTGCGGGACTGGGCGCAGGTTATTCAGCGCAATATGCCGGAGAAACGCATGCTCACCGGCATTGAGCAACAACAAAAAAACGCGAATAAAGCCCGGCATGACTGGCTGGGCATGGCCAGCCTGAACCTGGGCCAGGAAAAAAACCGGGCATCGAATGATCTGCCGGTGGAAAACACCGAAGCCAGTGTGGAAATTCCACTCAAAGTCATCAGGCAAAGCACCGTTTTTCGTCAGCTGGCCCAGGCCTACGGCAAACAGGCACAAGCCTTTGATGGCTGGCTGGGCTGGCAGGCGCGAGGTATTGCCCGGCAGTTGCTCAACCGCATTGAGGAGGCCCAGGTCCGCGCCCTGGCCGCAGAGCGCCGTTGGCAACAGGCAAACAAACTCTACACGTTGGTGCAAGCCAATGTGCAGGCCGGTGAAGGCAGCCGCCTGGACGAAGCACTGGCCAGACAGAAACTCAGTGAAGCGGCAGCTAACCGCCTGGAAGCCCAACAGGCCTTGCTGGCCCAATGGCAGCAAGCAGAAAGCTGGGGCATTGCTGTGCCTGCCGCCGATAAAAGTCGTGGCTTTCCAGTCCTGAGCACGGACCGGGACAGTATCGAATCATCCGATGCTTTGCCCAGCCCGGAAAACTGGCTGCCAAAGCACCCGCAGTTCCTGTGGTTACAGGCTCAACAGGAAACCACCGTCAGCGCCGCGCGCAAGGACTGGTGGGAGGCAGGCAACTCCCCGTCCCTTGCAGTGGGCGCCATTCGGGAGAAATCCTTTGACAGCCCGGAATACACCCTGACCACTGTGTCCGTCTCTGTTCCCCTGGGCCGTTCGCCCTCTGCCCGGTTGGCCAGATCCAGTTGGAAAACGGCTCTGGCCAACAAGGACATCACCCTTGAACGGGCACAGCTGGATTTGCAACGTCAATGGCTAAAGGCCAAATCCCAATGGCAGAAGGCTCGCGCACTCATCGGCCCGGCCGAAGCACAGTGGCAATCGGCTCAGGAAGCGCTGTCGCTGACCACACAGGCCTGGAAAGCCGGTGAACGCCGCCTGCTGGATGTGCTGCTGGCACAACAGGCTGCTCTGGAAGCACGCCTGGCAGCCGATCTCGCTCACCAACGCCTGGCTGCGGCCAGACGCTTACTCAAACACGCCGCCGGAGAATAATCATGCGCCACCCCCTTAACCCGTTTCGTCGGGCCTCATGGCCTGCCTTGTTATCAGCCTGCTGGCTTTTTGTTTTCACCCTTAGTCACGCCAACGACAAGGCACCAGAAGAAGGCATCAGACTCAATGACGACCAGATCGCCGCTCTGGGTCTGCAGTTTGCCAAACCCGAGCCCGTTCGCCAAGTCGAAGGCTACGCATGGCCCGCCATGATGGGCATTCCACTGGCTCACCGGGACATGCTCAGCGCACCGGTCAGTGGTCGCATTCAAGAAATATTGGTGGTGCATGGCGAAGTCAGCAAGGATCAGCCTCTTGTGGTGCTGGAGAGCGCCGAACTGGTGGAAAAACAACAGCGTTATCTGGACACCCTCGCCCAGTTACAGGAAGCGGAAAAAACTTTTGCCCGCATTCAACGCCTGCGCAAAGCCGGCAGCGCTTCCGAGAAGCAATTTCTGGCCGCCAGAACCCGCTTGCAAACATTGCAGAACCAGAAAAAAACCACGCTGCAAGCCCTGTTAGTGGCCGGGCTGGAAAAAGAACAAATCGCCACGGTGGAAAAAAACCGGCAACCCATTCGTCGCCTCACTTTGAAAGCGCCCAAGGACGGTTTGTTGTTTGACCTGCAGGTGGAACGCAACCAGCGTGTCCAGGCCCGGCAGACCCTGGCTCACATTGGCCAGATTGACGAGGTGGTGGTGGACGTGGATGTGCCCATTGAATCCGTGCATGACCTGCACGTCGGTCAACAAGCCCGGATTGCCGGAAGCCCATGGCGGGGCACAGTGGCCTTTATCGACCAACAAGCCAATCCGCAAACGCAACGTGTGACCGTGCATGTGCGGTTTGACAATCCGCAACGCCAGCTCTTGCCCGGAGCTTTTGTGCGGGTGCAGTTTTTCAGTGGGAATGACGACTCACCCAACGCTTATCGCTTACCGAGTCGCGCCCTGGTGTCTGGGGAGAATGGCGAAAGCATTGTCTTCATCCGCAAGGGCAATACCCTGATTCCACAAGCCGTGGAAACCCGGTACCGCGATGACCGCCATGCCATCGTCCAGTTTGGGCAAGCCGTTGATGAGGCCACGCAAGTGGTCAGCTTTGGTGCCATTTTCCTCAAAGGCATGCTGGAAGGGGACGAAGGAGAAGCCGAATGATTCCACGCATGATTCGATTTTTTCTGGCCCAACGGCTACTGGTGCTCATGCTGGTGGCCGCCATCCTCGGTGGTGGCTGGCTGGCCCTGAAGAAAACCCCCATTGACGCCTTCCCCGACGTTTCTCCCGTGCAGGTGAAACTTATCTACAAAGCACCGGGGATGACGCCAGCGGAAGTGGAAGACCGTGTGATTGCGCCACTGGAAATGGAGTTGCTGGGCATACCCAATGAAACCCTGATGCGCTCACTGGGCAAATACGGGATTGCTGACATTACGCTGGAATTTGCTGAAGGCACGGATATTTACTGGGCCCGACAACAAGTCAGTGAACGCCTGAGTGGCATGGAGTTGCCCACAGGCGTTTCCGGTGGCATGGCACCCATTTCAACGCCGCTGGGTGACATGTTCATGTTTACCATCGAAGGTGAAGACCTGAGCCTGATGGAAAAGCGGGACTTGCTCGATTGGGTTATTCGTCCGGCCTTGCGCGCTGTGCCTGGCGTCGCTGATGTCAACAGCCTTGGAGGCTATGCCCGGGTTTACGCCGTCAAGCCAGACATGGCGAAAATGAACGCGCATCAGGTTTCCTTCGAGCAACTGCGGGATACTCTGGCCAACAACAACCGTAATGATGGCGCTGGCCGGCTGACTCAGGGCGAAGAAGTATTGCTGGTGCGTACCCAGGGAAATTTCACTTCCCTGGAGGATATAGAAAACACCGTGGTTCGAAACAGCGAAGACGGGCTGGTGCTGGTCAAGGACGTGGCCAACGTGGCCATTGACCACCTGACCCGCTATGGCGGTGTCACCAAAGACGGCCAAGAAGAGGCGGTGGAAGGTCTGGTGATCGGCCTCAAAGGAGCCAACGCCCGTGACGTGGTCAATGGCGTTAAGGAAAAACTCAAGGCGCTGGAGAGCGGCCTGCCCGGCGACACCCGCATCGATGTTTTTTACGATCGCTCGGACCTGATCAACAAGGCCACCTGGACGGTGAGCAAGGCCTTGGTGGAAGCCATTGTCCTGGTGGTGCTTTTGCTGGTGGTTTTTCTCGGCAATGCCCGGGCAGCCGTGACGGTAGCCACCATACTGCCACTGGCTATATTGCTTACTTTTATCCTCATGCGCTGGTATGGCCTGAGCGCCAATCTCATGTCATTGGGCGGACTGGTCATCGCCCTGGGCATGCTGGTGGACGCGGCGGTCGTGGTGGTGGAAAACATCGTCACACACATGGAAAAGAACCGCGTAAAACTGCCGCGGTTGCATGTCATCTACCGGGCCACGGCGGAAGTGGCCATGCCGGTCATTTCAGGTATCGGCATCATTATTATTGTCTTTCTGCCGCTTTTGACCCTGGAAGGGCTGGAAGGCAAGCTGTTCAGCCCCGTGGCCATCACCATTGTGTTCGCCCTGGCCGCAGCGGTTATTCTATCCCTGACCGTTATTCCGGCCCTGACCTCCTTCATGCTGGGCCAGGTCAGTCACAAGGAACCCTGGCTGATACGCCAATTGCAACGCGTCTATCAGCCCATATTGGAAAAAGCCCTGGTCCACCCCAAGAAGGTACTCGCAGCAGCCGCTGCCGGTTTATTGCTCGCCGCCGTGGTTTTTACCCAGGTTGGCAAAAGCTTTATGCCGCAAATGGATGAAGGCACCATCGTGTTGCAGATCGAAAAGGCGCCGGCCATCAGCCTGGAAGCCTCCATGGAACTGGACAAACGCATTCAGGCCAAAATTCTGGAACAGGTGCCGGAAGTGTCCCACATTGTGGCGCGGGTGGGTTCGGATGAAATTGGCATGGACCCCATGGGCCTGAACGACACTGACAGCTTTCTTGTGCTGAAACCGCGTTCCCAGTGGCGCATGGAAACCAAACAGGAATTGCAAAAAACCATCGATGACGTGCTGAAAAAGTACTTCCCCGGCATCAATTACGCGTTCACACAACCCATTCAGATGCGCGTGGACGAAATGTTGACCGGTGTCCGCGGCGATCTGGCCGTGAAGGTGTTTGGCGATGATCCGGAAACGCTGAACGAAACCGCCAAGCGCATTGTCGAGGTGCTGAAAAAAATACCCGGCGCCGACAATGTTTACACCCCGGTCAATGAAGGTTCCCGCTACCTGAAACTGGACATCGATCGCATCAAGGCCGGTCGCCTGGGGCTGGATGTGGAAATGCTTGAAGACCTCTTGCGGGCGCAATTGGAAGGATTGCCAGTGGGCACCATATACAAGGACATCCGCCGCATTCCCTTGCTCATTAAGGCGCCGGAAAAAATCGCCAATTCGGCCACGGATTTTCTTAACCTGGAAATTCCGCTGGGAGACGGTCAAAGCGTGCAGTTGCGTCAACTGGTCAAGGTACAGCAGGTGGACGGTCCGGTGTCCGTCAAACGGGAAATGGGCAAGCGCTATTCCGTGGTCATTGCCTATATCAGCGGCAGGGATTTGGTCAGCTTTGTGGATGACGCGCGGCAGAGAACCGCCCAAATGCAGCTGCCAACCGGCTATTACCTGGAATGGGGTGGCACCTTTGAGAACCAGCAACGTGCTGCCAAACGCCTGAGTGTGGTGGTGCCCCTTGCATTGGCTCTGACCTTTATCATCCTGTTTGCCACGTTCAAATCCGTGGCTGAAAGCCTGTTGATCATGCTGAATGTCCCGTTGGCCATGATCGGTGGCATCATCGCCTTGTGGCTCACCGGCGAATACCTGTCTGTGCCGGCTTCAGTGGGCTTTATTGCCCTGCTGGGCATTGCCGTCCTCAATGGGGTGGTGATGGTCAGCTATTTCAACCAGTTGCGCGATCAGGGCCTGCCGCTGGATCAGGTGGTAACTGAAGGGGCGAAACGCCGCTTGCGCCCGGTGCTGATGACAGCCAGTATTGCCATGCTGGGTCTCATTCCCCTGGCTTTGGCTCAAGGCCCCGGCTCGGAAGTCCAGCGGCCACTGGCTATTGTTGTCATTGGTGGCCTTATCACAGCCACGTTATTAACACTGGTGGTGCTGCCCATCGTTTACCGCTACGTGAGTGAATACAAAAGTCGCCGATTGTCGCAGGAGAAAACCGCATGAAAACCACTGAACTCACACACCGGCTGGTGCAGTTAATTGTGCCTTATCAGCAGGCCACGCCCTTGATCGACTTGCTACTGGCACAGGAAAACACCCCTTTTTTTACGATTATGGAAGCGGCTGGCTACGGGCAACCCGAAGAGCAACTTTCACCCGCTGAACAAGTGGAAGGCGCGCAGCACAAAGTCAAGCTGGAGATCGAGATGGCCGCAAATGAAGTTCAGCCCCTGTTGCGCACCATCAAACAGGCCATGCCCACGGCCACCGTTTTTTATCGCCTCTTACCCATTATCGAGCACAAGCCCCTATAAGTGCTTTACCGACACGAGCCTGCTGTCAGGCGCTTCGAGACTGGACCATCAGGGAATGATTATGGACAAATTCATCCAGTTCACGGCGCAATTCGGCCTTGCGCTGCTCATCAGCAAAGCTGGAGTTGATGGCGTTGTACTGCATGGTGACCAGATCCGTTTCGTCCAGACCGCAGTGTTCCACCACGCCGTGCATATTGTCGATAAGGTAGCCACCGAAAAAGGCCGGGTCATCCGAATGAATGCTGACGTTCAGGCCGGCTTCCAGCATCTGCGGCAGGCAATGGTCTTCCAGACGCTCGAAAACACCCAGCGCCACGTTTGAAAACGGGCACACGGTGAGCGGAATCTGCCGCTGGCGCAGGGTTTCGGTGAGTTTCTTGTCTTCCAGGCAACGAATGCCGTGGTCGATGCGATCGACCTTGATGTCTTCAATGGCCTGCCAGATGTAGTCAGGATCGCCTTCTTCGCCCGCGTGGGCAATGGCGCGAATACCCAGATCGCGGGCCTTGGCAAACACATCTCTGAACAGGGCCGGCGGGTAACCCACTTCCACCGCCGCCAGTCCAATGGCCAGTATCCGGTCGCGGTAAGGGGCCAGCAGGCGCAAATCCTGTTCGGCTTTTTCCACCCCAAGATGACGGATGAAACACGGCAACATACCACCGGTGATTCCCCAGTGTTTTTTGGCATCAGCAAAGGCGGCGCTGATGCCATCCAGCACCATTTCCGGCGCAAAGCCATAGTCCACGTAGGTGCGAATATCGCAATGCACCTCGGTGTGGCGGATGTTGTCCTGATGACATTTCTGCAAATACGCCATGGTAATGGCATACAGATCGTCGGCAGACTTCACCACCTGCGTGCCCTGGATAAACAGGTCCACAAATTCGGCCAGATCCTTGAAGTGGTAGGCGGCTTTCAGTTCATCGATGGTGCGCCAGGGCAGCGCAACGCCGTTTTTTTCTGCCAGGGAAAACAGCAATTCGGGCTCCAGCGAACCTTCCACGTGCATGTGGAGTTCCACCTTGGGCATGTCCAGAATCAGGTTGTCTGTCCGGTCGGAGCGGGTATTGGGATGGGAAATGGGGTTGGTCATGGCGCAATTCCTTTTTTATTGTTGTTATGAATTGCGCGGGCATTATCCTCTCATTGATTCAGTTTGTCAATCACGGCCCGATGGTGACAGGCCATTTCGCTGCCATGCGGTCTTACTCAAAACCGTGCGCAAAGATCACATCATTTCCCACGGGCACAAGACAGCTAGCTGAATTGATGGCTGGCTGCATGGTCGTAACACTGCATGCTGAAAAATCCGGGCAGGAAGGGCACAGTGTCGGAGACATGATGTAGGTGTCCTCAGGTACAGAGCCACAATTGTGAGCGGTATCGCCATCGTGCCACGCACCAAAGTTGTGTCCCATTTCATGAGCGACCAGCAAGGTTTCCCAGCTATTGCCAACGATTTCATCTATCCCGGTTCCTTGACTCTGACGGCACAGCACATCAATCCATGCCAAACCAATAGTACTGCCATCCAGATTACGGCTGGTGAATAAATGGGCCAAACCCGGATTGGTGACATTATTTTGAGAAATCCAGCTGTCAAACTGACCTAATAACGTGGAAGGATCCGTGCTGGTCATGCCGCCATTGGTATTTGGTGTAAGCAAAGCACTCACTGCTATGGCCACTCCCACCTGATTGCTGTAAATGCCATCCACGTTATTCATCAGGTTCAAAATACTGGCGGTGGTGTTGCTTCCCCAATGGCTTTGATAAAACGTATCGGCCACAATGGCCACATTGAGCTGCGATGTCGCGGCACCCGATTGGCGAGTCTCTGCAAGGCTTTGCTTCAGGTCTGCCAGCAGTTGTTGGTATTTGCCGTTGAAGCCGTCTCCCGGGCCCTCTCCCGAGCCATCGGGGGTATTGACTCCACAGGCCAGCGGTTCGGATGGAATCACGTCACTGAGGCGGTAGGCCACCGTGGTGTCGGGATCACTGCCCCTTTTCGCCGCGGCAGTCGCCAGGGCCGTGCGCCCCACCGGCGCCAGCAGGTACAGTTCACTGCCGTCCCACCACATGCCGTGCAGTTCCGATTGGCCGGTAGAAGGATTTTGCCAGAGGGAAAATCGCAGCCAGTGCGCCGGGTGATGCGGGTCCCGGCCTTGCCAGAGGGACACGCGGCGGGACAAGCGCTGGCGCTGGTTCTGGCCAAGTTTCTCCAGCAACCGTGCATTATCCTGCACCTGCCACTGCCAGTGGTGGCCAAAGGCAGAAAAAGCCAGGGTCATTGGTTGGCTTTTACCACCGTGACGTGATATTTTCTGCCGGCTTTCCACGGCCTGTTGCCAGGCCATGACTGTGCCCGGTTCCAGCACTTCGAACGCCGTAATTCGCTCTGAAGCCGGCGCAACCGCTGCCTGAGCTAGGTTGGCACCAAGCAGGGCAACAAAAACGACACAGGTCAAAGCAGCCTTCCGGCTAAGGGTGAAAGTTGTGTTTGCTTGGTAAATCATCATGATGGTGGCCTCGCTCCATTGTTGGGTCGCGAAAAATGCTATTGGCACGACACTAACCCGTTTGCTGAGCCTTGACTGTGAAATATTGCCCATTTTTACCCCGTAAAGCCACCGATGCGGGAGAAAACCTCACCAGCGTCAACAAACCGGGGGACAAAAGGCTTTAGGCCTGCCCGCCAGGTTCTCTTGGCTTACAATGACGCCTTGCGCTTAACCGGCTGAGACCATGACTGCACCTTCACACCCAAAGACCCATTCCCTGACCCGTATTCCCGGCAAGGACGAAGCCCTGGAAATCTCCATTGAACGACTGCAAAACGGCTTGCACGCGCTGGGCTTCACCGTGGAAGAAAAATCCTGGCTCAACCCGGTCAGTAACGTGTGGTCAGTACACATCGCCGATGCCGACTGCCCCTTGTGCTTCACCAACGGCAAGGGCGCCTCGCGCAAGGCCGCGCTGGCCAGTGCCCTGGGTGAGTATTTCGAGCGCCTGGCGTGTAATTACTTCTTTGCCGATTATTACCTGGGCGCCGAGGTAGCCACTGGCAAATTCGTGCACTACCCGAATGAAAAGTGGTTCCCGCTGACTCAGGGTGAAAACACCCCCTGGCCGGATGAACTGCTGACACCGGAACTAAAAGCCCTGTATGACCCGGAAGGCGAGCTGTGTCTGTCCGACCTGGTGGACACCAACTCCGGTGCGGTTGAGCGCGGCGTCTGCGCCCTGCCCTATCGGCGGCAACGCGATGAAAAAACCGTCTACTTTCCAATTAACCTCATCGGTAACCTGTTTGTAAGCAATGGCATGTCAGCCGGCAACACCGCCTGTGAGGCCCGCGTGCAGGCGCTGTCGGAAATCTTTGAGCGTTGGGTCAAGTTCCGCGTGATTGCCGATGCCATTGCCTTGCCGGAAGTGCCCGAATCAATCATTGCCCGCTACCCGAAAATCGCTCAGGGCATTGCCGATTTGCGTACCGCCGGCTTTGGCATTCAGGTGCGTGACGCGTCCCTGGGCGGCAAATACCCGGTCATGTGTGTGACCCTGCTTAATCCGCACGATCAGGGCGTTTTTGCCAGTTTTGGCGCCCATCCCCGTTTTGAAGTGGCACTGGAACGCGCCCTGACCGAGCTGTTGCAAGGCCGGGCACTGGAGCAGCTCAGCGGGTTTCCCGAACCGGGTTTCGACCAGCACGACATTGCCGAGTGGCAAAATCTGGAAACCCACTTTATTGATTCCAGCGGGGTGGTGCACTGGAACTTTTTGCGCGATGACGCCGATTATGAGTTTGTAGACTGGAATTTCGAAGGCGACACAGCAGCCGAATATCAACACTTGCTGGAAAAACTGCATGCCGAAGGCCATGACGTCTATATCGCCGATTACGATCACCTGGGGGTTTACGCCTGCCGCATTTTGGTTCCGGGCGTGTCTGAAATCTATCAGGCCGAGGATCTGATCTGGGACAACAACAACGCCGGTATCAAGCTGCGCCAGCCCATCCTGAACCTGGCCAGCCTCGACGCGGAGCAGCGCAAAGCACTAGCGGATGAACTGGACAGCCAGGGCCACGATGACATGATGCCCGTTGCCCTCCTGCTGGGCATTGCCCCAGACCCGGGGACACACTTTGCCGACCTGCGCATCGGCGAACTCAAATTGCTGCTGGCACTGGCCAACGGAGATAGCGAACGGATTGTGGAAGGCTGCCAATGGGTGCGCCATTTTGGCCAGATCAATGAACAACGACGAACCGTTTACCGGGCCGTGGAACACCTGGCCCAGTTGCCCGAACCGCAGCGCTGGAGCAGCGCCATTTCCGCCCTGTTTGCCCCGCAGGTTCTGCAACGGGCGCGTGACGTACTGGCCGGCAAAGGGGTGTTTGATTCACTGCCTCAATCCAGCCTCAAACTGGAAGCCTTCACCACCCATCAGCGCTTGCTGGCCGCGTATGAAAAACTACAACGCGCCAAACGTCGCCAACCCGCATAAAAAATCTCATAACAACGCTAATAGCAACGAAAATGGCGCAAATTGCCGCCTATGTCGGCAAACAGGCTTGAAACCTGACGCCCCAGCCTGTGTACCAAGGACAAGCAAAAAACGCTGCCAAAGCGGCCTATGTGATGCCGGATTTTGGAAGATGGCAGGTGGGATGGCTTCGCTGGATCATGACCAATTGCCTATGGTCAGGCGAGGCCACATGACTTATCCTGAAGTAAACCACACTCTTGCACACACAACACATTATGAAGGAAAAAGCTTCATCGAGGAAAAGCCTGTTCTGGCTGATACTCACCGCAGGGCTGGTAGTTGGAGTGCTTTGGCTGACATCGGGCACCCGGCACGCCGCTGGAAACGCGCTCCATTTGCCTACTGACAACACAGTCACCACCG
>JALWKC010000131.1 GCA_026996795.1 Lysobacterales bacterium
CTGGAAAAAACATTGACCGAGCTGTACAAAAAGCAGTTCGAACTCAGAATGGCCAAAGGCAACGGACAGATGAGCAAGCCGCACCTGCTCACAGAGCTGAAGCGCGACATCGCGCGGGTCAAAACTGTCCTGAATCAGCAAACCGGTGAATAACATGAGCGAAAACAACAAAATCATTCGCACCAAACAGGGCGTGGTCGTCAGCGACAAAATGGACAAGACCGTGACGGTTCTGATTGAACGCAAGGTGAAACACCCGATTTACGGCAAGTACATCAAGCGTTCCACCAAGGTACACGCGCATGACGAGAACAATCAGTACAAGGAAGGTGACAAGGTCATCATTGCTGAAACCAAGCCGTATTCAAAAACCAAAAGCTGGCGTGTTATCGACAGCGTTACGGGTGTTTGAACAGCCATTGGCTCAACGCGAAACTAGGTAAAGACCATGATCCAGATGCAAAGCAGACTGAGCGCGGCTGATAACAGCGGTGCCAAAGAAGTAATGTGTATCAAGGTGCTTGGAGGCTCCAAGCGTCGTTACGCCAACATTGGCGATGTCATCAAAGTCACTGTGAAAGATGCCATCCCCAGGGGGCGCGTAAAAAAAGGCGAGATTTACAACGCCGTGATTGTAAGAACCCGCAAAGGCGTGCGTCGTCCCGACGGATCACTGATTCGCTTTGATGGCAACGCGGTGGTTCTTTTGAATAACAAGCTCGAGCCCATCGGCACGCGTATCTTTGGCCCGGTAACCCGTGAGCTGCGTGGCGAGCAATTCATGAAGATTATTTCTTTGGCTCCGGAAGTTTTGTAGGAATTAACCATGAAACGTATTCGTAAAGGTGACGAAGTTATCGTGATTGCCGGCCGCTCCAAGGGCCAGCGCGGTACCGTCCTGAAAGTATTAAAAGATGACCGCCTGCTTGTTGAGAATGTCAACATGATCAAGAAGCACGTCAAGCCCAACCCAAATATGAACGAACCGGGTGGCATCAAGGAAATGGAAGGCCCCATCCACGTATCCAACGTTATGCTGTTCAACCCCCAATCCGGGAAAGGTGATCGCGTTGGCTTCAAGGTGTTGGATGATGGCCGCAAGGTGAGAGTATTTCGCTCCAGTGGCGAAACCGTAGACGTATAAAGAGAATGACCATGGCCAGACTAGAAGATTACTATAAAGAAAAAGTAGTGCCGCAACTGATTGAGAAGTTCGGCTACAAGAACATCATGGAAGTGCCCAAGTTGAGCAAAATCACACTCAATATGGGTGTGGGCGAAGCCGTAGGCAATAAGAAAGTGATGGAACACGCCACTGCCGATATGGCCAAGATCGCCGGCCAGAAACCGATTGTCACCCTGGCCAGGAAATCGGTCGCGGGCTTCAAGATTCGTGATGGTTGGCCGGTTGGTTGCAAGGTCACCTTGCGCCGTGATCGCATGTATGAATTTTTCGACCGTCTGATCAACGTGGCGTTGCCACGCGTGCGTGACTTCCGTGGTGTCAGTGCCAAATCCTTTGACGGCAGGGGCAACTACAACATGGGCATTCAGGAGCAGATTATTTTTCCGGAAGTGGATTACGATCAAATTGATGCTATCCGCGGTATGGATATTGCCATCACCACAACGGCCAAGTCAGACGAAGAAGCCAAAGCGCTGCTGGCAGCCTTTGACTTCCCATTTAAATAAGAGAGGCAGGTAGAAGAAATGGCTAAACAATCCATGATTCAGCGCGAAATCAAGCGCGAACGCCTGGTGGCTAAGTACGCTGCCAAACGTCAGGCGTTGAAGAAAATTATCGCGGATCCCAACACCTCTTATGAGGAAATGATGGAAGCGCAGGAAAAACTGCAGAAATTGCCGCGTGACTCTGCTCCGGTGCGTCAGCGCAACCGCTGCAAGGTGTCCGGTCGTCCCAGAGGTTATTATCGTAAATTTGGCTTGAGCAAGACCAAACTGCGTGAAACCGCCATGCGCGGTGACATCCCTGGTCTCAAGAAAGCAAGCTGGTAAGAACAGGAATCTATTATGAGCATGAGCGATCCTATTTCTGATCTGTTGACCCGGATCAGAAACGCACAAATGGTTGGCAAGGAATCCGTCACACTGCCTTCTTCCAAAATCAAAAAGGGCATTTGCTCCGTTTTGCAGAAGGAAGGTTACATCCGTTCTTATGAGCTGGTGGAAGAAAACGGTCATCCACAGATCAAGGTCAACCTGAAGTATCACCAAGGTAAACCGGTGATCGAATACATCAAACGCGTCAGTAAACCTGGCCTGCGTCAATACAAGCCATGCAGCGAGCTGCCCAAGGTTGATGCCGGTTTTGGTGTGGCCATCGTTTCCACTTCCAAAGGCCTGCTGACTGACGCCGAGGCCCGTGAAGCGGGACTGGGCGGCGAAGTCATCTGTGTCGTCAAGTAATCAACGGAGTAGAACATGTCAAGAATAGCCAATCAACCCGTTGAGATTGCTTCCGGAGTCACCGTGACCCTGGACGGTCAGAAGCTGACCTTGAAGGGCAGCAAAGGTGAAATGAGCCTCAACGTGCACCCGACCGTGACCATAGTGCAGGAAGACAACAAGCTGGTTTTCAAGCCGGTAACCCCTGCTGACGTGGCCATGGCAGGCACCATGCGTTCCCTGGTCAACAACATGATGCAGGGCGTCACCAAAGGTTACGAGAAGAAACTCAAGCTGGTCGGCGTGGGCTACCGCGCTGCGTTGCAAGGCCGCGATCTGAACCTGTCACTGGGCTTTTCCCATCCGGTGGTCTACAAGGCGCCTGATGGCATCAGTTTTGACGTGCCCAGCCAGACAGAAATCACCATCACGGGCATTGACAAGCAAAAAGTAGGCCAGGTGGCAGCTGAAATTCGTGCATTCCGTCCGCCGGAGCCTTACAAGGGCAAGGGCGTACGCTACGCAGATGAACAAGTCTTCAGAAAAGAAGCCAAGAAGGCTTAATCTGACACGCAACAGGTATTGAAATGAACAAGAAAACCAAAGCCCGTTTGAGAAGAGCCAGACGTTCACGCGCCAAAATACGTGAGCTGAATGTGCCTTCATTGTCCGTGCATCGCACTGGCAAGTATTTGTACGCACAAATTATTTCGGCCGACGGCAAGAACACCCTTGCCGCTGCCAGCAGCCTGGAAAAAGGCCTGGTTGAAGGCGAAGGCACCAAGAAGAACATGGAAGCGGCCAGAAAAGTCGGAGCCGCCATTGCAGAACGCGCATTGAAAGCCGGTATCGATAGTGTCGCTTTCGATCGTTCTGGCTTTTTGTACCACGGCAAAATCAAGGCGCTGGCTGATGCTGCGCGTGAAGCCGGTTTGAAATTCTAAAACAAATCAAAGTCCGCGTAACATGACTTTGTGAACGCGATTTGAGTCAAAACAACAGGAAATATTATGGCGAGCGTAGATATCAATAAAGATGATGGCCTGATGGAGCGCTTGGTCGCGGTTAACCGCGTGTCCAAGGTGGTCAAAGGCGGTCGTCAATTCGGTTTTACCGCACTGACGGTGGTTGGTGACGGTCAAGGCAAGGTGGGTTTCGGCTATGGCAAGGCAAAAGAAGTGCCTATCGCCATTCAGAAAGCCATGGAAAAAGCCCGCAAGAACATGGTCCAGGTCGACCTGAAGGAAGGCACATTGTGGCATCCTGTCAAGGCCAAACACTCTGGCTCCAAGGTCTACATGCAACCGGCCTCAGAAGGTACCGGCGTGATCGCCGGCGGCGCCATGCGTGCCGTGTTTGAAGTGGTTGGCGTGCATAACGTACTGGCGAAAAGCCAAGGCTCCAACAACCCCAATAACCTCGTTCGCGCCACCATCAATGGCCTGATGAAAATCACATCGCCCGAAACGGTTGCAGCAAAACGTGGAAAAACAGTGGAAGAGGTACTGGCGAATCATGGCTAAGAAAAACAAGCAACTCAAAGTAACCCAGATTCGCAGTACGATCGGTTCTCTGAAAAACCACAAAGCCTGCGTAAAAGGTCTGGGTATTCGCAGAATGCATCACACGGTCATCGTGGAAGACACGCCTGAAAACCGTGGCATGATTAACAAGGCTATTCATCTTCTTGAAGTCGAAGAAGTCTAATAACAGCGAATACGGTGGATAATACAATGCGATTAAATACTCTCAAGCCTGCCAAGGGCAGCAAAAAAGCCGCCAAACGCGTGGGTCGCGGCATTGGTTCCGGATTGGGCAAAACGGCTGGTCGAGGACATAAAGGTCAGAAATCCCGCTCCGGCGGTTTTCACAAAGTGGGTTTTGAAGGCGGCCAGATGCCATTGCAGAAACGCCTGCCCAAGGTGGGTTTCCATTCCCGCAAGGCCAAGTACAGCGACGAAGTCTGCCTGTATCACCTCAATGCAATGAAAACCGACGTGATTGATCTGGAGGCGCTGAAAGAAGCCGGCGTGGTCAAGCGCTTTGTGACAAAGGTCAAGGTCATCAACACCGGCACGCTGGAAAAGCCGGTCACTATCAAAGGGCTGGCCGTAACGCCAGGTGCCAAAGAAGCCATTGAGCAAGCCGGTGGCAAAGTCGAGTAACCGAACCTATGTCTGCATCTAAAGCGCACGTTGAAAAACTACTGGGTAACAAGAACAAGTTCCAGGAACTAAAGCAGCGCATTCTTTTTGTATTGGGTGCGTTGATCGTCTTCCGTCTGGGCACCTACATTCCTGTTCCTGGTGTCAACCCGGCGGCCCTGGCCGCGATGCTGGATCAACAAAGCGGCACCTTGATTGGCATGTTCAACATGTTCTCAGGCGGTGCTTTGGGCCGTTTCTCCATTTTTGCCCTGGGTGTGATGCCCTACATCACGGCCTCGATCATCATTCAGGTCCTGTCCTACACCATTCCACAGCTCAAGGAGCTGAAAAAGGAAGGGGAGCAAGGCCGGCGCAAGATTACCCAGTTGACCCGCTATTTCACCGTGGTGCTGGCGGCTTTTCAGGCTTTTGGTATTGCCACGTTTTTACAAAACACCGGCGCCATCAATGGCATCCCGGTGGTTACCCATCCTGGCTTTGGGTTTTTGTTCACCGCCGTGGTCACGCTCACAGGTGGTACGTTGTTTCTGATGTGGCTGGGTGAGCAGATCACCGAACGCGGCATAGGCAACGGTATTTCACTGTTGATTTTTGCCGGTATTGTGGCTGGTTTGCCTGCCGCGGTGATTTCCGTGTTTACCATGGTCAGCCAGGGGCAGCTCAATGCGCTGGCGGCATTGTTTCTGCTGGTGCTGGCACTGGGTGTGACGGCTTTTGTCGTGTACGTGGAAAGCGCGCAGCGACGCATCACCATTCAGTACGCGCGACGGGGCGGGCGCATGGGACTGCAGAGTCAGACCTCATACCTGCCACTGAAAATCAACATGTCGGGGGTAATTCCGGTGATCTTTGCCTCTTCACTGGTGATGTTCCCGGCCACCATTGCCCAGTTTTTGGGCCAGAAGCCTGGCTGGGGCTGGTTGCAGGACGTGGCTGCGGCCCTGTCGCCCGGACAGCCCTTTTATGTGTTGCTTTTTGGTGGTCTGATCGTGTTTTTCACCTTCTTTTACACGGCATTGACTTTTGATCCGTACGAAACGGCAGAAAACCTGAAGCGTTCCGGTGCGGTCATCCCGGGTATTCGTCCCGGCAAACAAACCGCTGAATTTCTGGACAAGATTTTGACGCGCCTGACCTTTTGGGGGGCGCTGTACTTGCTTGGCGTCAGTTTAATGCCGGAGTGGGTCACCAGCTATTTCAACGTGCCTTTCGCTTTGGGTGGAACATCACTGTTGATTGTGGTGGTGGTTGCCATGGATTTCATGGCACAGTTGCAAACGCATTTGATGTCTCAGCAGTACGACAGTTTGTTCAAGAAAACAAACCTGAAAAATTACGGCAAATCCGGCGTCGTCAGACGTTAAGACCGGAAGGCCACAAAGTGAGGCGAACGGAAGGTTCGCCTCGATTTAGTCATTGGAAAATCGCAGGCAAAGCCCATTACTTTATTGTCTAGTGGCGATTTTTTGCGGTATAATGGTCGGCTTTCTCAAGTCGAAACATGAATTTTAGGAGTAGTTGAATGGCTCGTATCGCAGGTGTAAATATACCGGTTTACAAGCACACTTGGATTGGTTTAACCAGTATCTTTGGGATCGGCAGAACCCGAGCCTATGAGATTTGTGAGAACGCGGGCATCGACCCGACCACAAAAGTTCGTGATTTGACTGACGAACAACTCGATAAAATCCGCCAGGAAGTGGGCAAGTACGAAGTCGAAGGTGACTTGCGACGCAAGATTTCCATGGACATCAAGCGACTCATGGACCTGGGGTGCTACCGTGGCTTGCGCCACCGTCGTGGTCTGCCTGTTCGTGGGCAGCGCACCAAGAACAATGCGCGCACACGCAAAGGCCCGAAAAGAGCCATTCGCAAGTAGTTTCATCTTAAATACATAGTTTAGAGATCAATTATGGCAAAGCCAACGAAGAGCAAGAAGAAAGTCAAGAAAACCGTGGTGGATGGCGTTGCGCACGTTCATGCCTCATTCAATAACACCATCATCACGCTGACCGACCGCCAGGGTAATACACTGGCCTGGGCCACAGCGGGTGGTTCCGGTTTTCGTGGTTCACGCAAAAGCACTCCTTTTGCTGCACAGGTGGCTGCCGATCGGGCAGGCAAGGCAGCGCAGGAATACGGCTTGAAGAATCTGGAAGTTCGCATCAAGGGCCCCGGTCCTGGCCGCGAATCCTCTGTCCGTGCACTGAATGCGCTGGGTTATCGCATCACCAACATTGTTGATGTGACGCCGATTCCGCATAACGGATGTCGCCCACCCAAGAAACGCAGAGTGTAAGGAGATAATATAATGGCAAGATACATTGGACCCACCTGTAAGCTGGCTCGTCGTGAAGGCACCGATCTGGGCCTGAAAAGCCCCGCGCGCTCTCTGGAAAGCAAGTGTAAACTTGATCAGCTTCCCGGCCAGCACGGCCCCAACGCCCGTCGTCAGAAAATGTCTGACTACGCGCAACAGCTGCGTGAAAAACAGAAAGTTCGCCGCATGTACGGCGTGCTGGAAAAACAGTTCCGCAACTACTACAAAAAAGCCGCTGGTCAGAAAGGCGCCACCGGCGAAAACCTGCTGAAGTTGCTGGAAACCCGCCTGGACAATGTCGTCTACCGCATGGGCTTTGCCGTCACTCGCAACGAAGCGCGTCAACTGGTCAGCCACAAGGCCATCCAGGTGAACGGTCAGACAGTCAACATCCCGTCTTACCAGGTGCAGGAAGGCGATGTGATTTCTGTGCGCGAAAAAGCCAAAAAACAACTGCGCATTCAGGAAGCCCTGAATCTGTGGCAGGAAATGAATCTGTTTGCTGATTGGGTGAGTGTTGATCCCAAGAAAATGGAAGGCACTTTCAAGAGCATTCCGACCCGTGAAGATCTGCCAGCGGAAATCAACGAAAACCTGATTGTGGAATTGTATTCCAAGTAATCGAACTAATTGAGGAAACCCTATGTCTGCAGCATTGGCAAAATTATTGCGGCCCAAAGTTGTTGCGGTTGACGAAAAGTCACCCAACAGTGCTCGCATCGTGCTGGAGCCCTTGGAAAGAGGCTTCGGCCACACGCTGGGCAACGCGTTCCGACGCATTCTGTTGTCCTCCGTGCCAGGTGCCGCAATCACGGAAGTGGAAATCGACGGTGTTCAGCACGAATTTTCGGTACTGGAAGGCGTTCAGGAAGACGTGCTGGAAATTTTGCTCAACCTGAAAGGGGTTGCGCTGCGCTTGGACGATCGTGAAGAGGCCGAACTGACCCTGAAAAAAACCGGCGGTGTTGTCACCGCGGGTGATATTCAGGCGCCTGAAGGTGTCACCATTGCCAACCCCGAGCACGTTATCTGCCACCTGTCTGATGACACCACCATCAGCATGAAGATGATTGCCCGCGAAGGCATTGGTTACGAATCCGCTGTTTCTCGCAAAAGCGAAGAAGAGGAGGGCCGTTCCATTGGTCGTTTGGTGCTGGATGCCAGCTACTGCCCCGTCAAGCGAGTGGCTTACGACGTGGAAAACGCCCGTGTTGAACAACGCACCAACCTCGACAAGCTGATTCTGGAAATCGATACGGACGGTTCCGTGACGGCTGAAGAGGCCATACGTACCGCAGCGCGCATTCTGGTTGAGCAGATGGCTGTCTTCATTGACTTCACCGTCACTGCACCACTGGAAGAAAACAAGGAAGAAGAAAAACTGAATCCCATTCTTCTGAAACCCATTGACGAACTGGAACTGACGGTTCGCTCTGCCAACTGCCTGAAAGCAGAAAATATCCAGTACATTGGTGATCTCATTCAACGCACCGAAGTGGAGCTGTTGAAGACCCCGAACCTGGGCAAGAAGTCCCTGAACGAGATCAAAAGTGTTCTGGCGGATCTGGGCCTGACCCTGGGTGTGCGTCTGGACAACTGGCCGCCGGCAGCGATTCGTGCTTCAGAGCGCCTGTTAGGCTAAAACAACAACAAATTATTTAAGGATTGGTGATTTAAAATGCGTCATCGTAAATCAGGTCGTAAACTCAACCGCAACAGCTCCCATCGCAAGGCGATGTTTCGTAACATGGCGGTTTCCCTGTTTGATCATGAACTGATCAAAACCACCTTGCCCAAGGCCAAGGAACTCCGTCGTGTGGCTGAGCCGTTGATCACGCTGGCCAAGGAAGACACCGTGGCCAACCGTCGGCTGGCTTTCTCTCGCCTGCGCGACAAGGACGTGGTCAAGAAATTGTTTGAAGAGCTCGGTGAACGCTATCAGGAACGTCCTGGCGGTTACCTGCGTATTCTCAAGTGTGGTTTCCGCAAAGGGGATAACGCGCCCATGGCGTATGTCGAGCTGGTGGATCGCCCGCAAAAGAGCGACAGCATTGAGGCTGAATCTGCCGAATAAGCAGTTATTCTTTTCGATAAAAAACCCGGCCTGGCCGGGTTTTTTTGTGCCCGGATATTGCCGTGTCAGGCCGACGGTTGCAGCCTCTGCTCCACACACCGCTGGTGTGTGGCCCTCTCTTTTTCAGGCTGGAAACACACAATACATCGATGCCAGGGCGGAAATTTTTATTCCCGAAAACGTGGAAACTGTCGGCAAACGCGCTATTATTAACCTGGCATCAATATAGGCGATGCCAGGTTAATATATTTGCCCCGCAGTCAAGTGCCGAAAATGGTGGCATCCATGCACAGTAAGACTTTTAAATTAATGACCTTGTTGCCAGTCCTTGGTAGTGCCGGTTTGTTGGCCTTTGCTTACTACCAGGAATACGTCAATTACCTGGACCCATGCCCGTTGTGCATGCTGCAGCGGGTGATTGTGGCCGCATTGGGGCTTTTGTTTCTGCTGGCGTTGTTGCTGCCTTCATGGAAACCCTTCTGGCGTCGCCTGACTGGCTTTGGGTTGGTGGTCTTCTCCCTTTTTGGTATCGGTGTGGCGGCCCGCCACGTCTGGTTGCAATCCCTGCCTCCGGATCAGGTGCCAGACTGTGGACCCGGGTTGGGCTTTATGTTTGACAATTACCCGTTCAAGGAATTTATCACCAGTGTGCTCAGTGGCTCGGGTGAATGCGCCGAAGTGTCCTGGCGCCTGCTGGGTCTGTCCATGCCGGCCTGGATGATAGTGGTTTTTGCTATTTATTTGCTATACAGCCTGTGGTGGATCACGCGTCGTGTCGAACCCTTGCCGCCACGGAGAGAATCTCATGCAGCCCGTATCCAACGCTCCTGACTGGAAGCCAGACAGCTGGAAGGCCCGCCCGGCCCGCCAGCAAGCCAGCTACGATGACCCGGCCGCCTTGCAGCGGGCCTTGACCACGCTTGAATCCCTGCCACCACTGGTGACGTCCTGGGAAGTGCTGTCGCTGAAACGCATGCTGGCTGAAGTCCAGGCTGGACAACGCTTTCTGTTACAGGGCGGGGATTGCGCCGAGAGCTTTTCTGACTGCAACCCATCGATTATTTCCAACCGCCTCAAGGTGCTGCTGCAAATGAGCCTGGTGTTGATTCATGGCTTGCACATGCCGGTGGTCCGGGTTGGGCGTTTCGCTGGTCAGTTTGCCAAACCTCGTTCCAGCGACACCGAAACCCGGGATGGGGTAACGCTGCCGTCTTACCGTGGTGACCTGGTTAATGGACAGGACTTCACAGCCGAGGCCCGCCGACCTGATCCGCAACGGTTGTTGCAGGGCCATTCCAATTCCGCCGTCACCATGAACTTTGTTCGCGCCCTGATTGAAGGCGGTTTTGCCGACCTGCATCACCCCGAGTACTGGAAACTGGACTGGCTGGAGCACTCAGACAAATACCGTGAATATCAGGAACTGGTCAAGTCCATTTCAGATTCGGTGCATTTTTCCGAAATTCTGGCCGGACGCAAACTGAATAATCTGTCGCGTGTGGACTTCTTTTCCTCACACGAAGCCTTGCACCTGCCGTATGAACAGGCGCTGACCCGGCAGGTGCCGCGCCAGTGGGGCTGGTTTAACCTGTCCACGCATTTTCCCTGGATCGGTTTGCGTACCAATGACGTGGAGGGTGCACACGTGGAGTTCCTGCGTGGTATTCGCAACCCGGTGGGCGTCAAGGTGGGGGCGGAGACGTCGTCGGCGGATCTGGTGAGATTGGCGCAACTGCTGAACCCGGACCGCGAAGCAGGCAAGTTGCTGTTTATTCATCGCCTGGGAGCCGACAAGGTGGAAAGTGAACTGCCGCGCATGATTCAAGCCATGAAAAAATCCGGTCACGAAGTCATCTGGAGTTGCGACCCCATGCACGGCAATACCGAGTCCACCAGCAACGGCTTCAAGACCCGGCGATTTGAAAACATTCGCAATGAGCTGGAGCTGTCTTTCCAGGTACACAAGTCTCTGGGTTCGCACTTGGGCGGCGTGCACCTGGAGCTGACTGGCGAGAATGTCACCGAGTGCCTGGGCGGGGCGCGTGAGCTGGTGGAAGAAGACTTGCACCGGGCCTACAAATCCCAGGTCGATCCGCGGCTCAATTACGAACAGTCCCTGGAAATGGCCATGGCCATTGTGGGGCAATTCCAACGCTTGTAAGCATCCCCTGACAGCGCAGGTGCTAGGGAAGCTCTGATCGAATCGTGACACGGCATCTTGTGGCGTAAAATTGTCCATTTCTGTGTTGCAAACCTTCCCAATAGCTAGCTATTGCGTGCGGCTTGCGCCTTGAACTGAACAATTTTTTCACAACAATCTGCTCGCGCCAGATTCAATCAGCGCTTCCTTAGCGGCCTGCTTGTCCGCCCGCATCCCGGTATCGCCTTGGGCATAATGGGCGAGTCTGCCTCTGGCCTTTGGTGTAAAATGCACGCGACTTCAAGCAGGAGGGTTCCGCGTGCCCAATCACATTTGCGTCCATTCTGAAATCGGCCGGCTCAATACCGTCCTGATTCATCAGCCCGGCCCTGAAATGGAAAACATGACACCGGCCACCGCTGCCGATGTGTTGTTTGATGATATTCTCAATCTTGACCTTGCCCTGGCCGAACATCGTCAGTTAACTGGTGTCCTGCGCCGCGTGGCCGACGTGCTGGAGTTTTCGGAGCTGCTGGAAGATATTCTGGCTGATGAAAAGGCCAAGCTCAGCCTGTTGCGGCAGGTCTGTGAACTGCACCGCTGTCAGGAGTTGGTGGATGATCTGATGGCCATTCCGGCCAAACCGCTGGCGCGCCAGTTGTTTGAGGGCACCTTGCAACGCAAGGACAGTTTCGAGAAGTTCCTCAACCCCTCGCCCCACGCCATTCCACCCTTGCCCAACGCCTTTTTTACCCGTGACGCCAGCATGTGCGTCTACGATCAGGTGGTGATTGGCTCCATGGCGCACAAGGTACGCCTGACCGAATCGCTGTTGTTGCGGGCGATTTTCAAACATCATCCTAAACTCAAGGGCCACGCCTTTTTGCTCGACGGCACCCAGGCCGGCTCAGACAAACTGACGGTCGAAGGCGGCGATGTGCTGGTGATCCGGGATGACCTGGTGGTGCTGGGTTACAGCGAAAGAACGTCCCCCCAAGCCATTGATTTCCTGGCCCGGCAGCTGTCTCAGGGCAAGCAGCAATTCAACGTCATCGCGGTGGAATTGCCCAAACAACGCGCTACCATTCACTTGGACATGATCTTCACCATGCTGGATGTGGACACGTTCATGATTTTCCCGCCGTTGATCACCGGCGCGGGCAAATGCAAGGCCTATCACATGCAGCTGCAGGATGGCCAAGTGACACGCATTGATGAATATTCGGGACTGCCAAAAGCCCTGCGTCGCATGGGCATGGAAATCAACATGGTGCCGTGCGGCGGACAGGACCCGTTTCGCCAGGAGCGCGAACAATGGACCAGCGGCGCCAACTTCTTTGCTTTTGCGCCCGGTCAGGTGCTGGGCTTTGCCCATAACACCGGCACATTGGAAGCCCTGAGCCAGGCCGGCTATGAGGTGGTTCACGCCAACGAAATTATCACAGACAAAAAAGTCCTGGGTGAAGGTAAAATTGCCGTGGCCATGGACGGCGCCGAGTTATCACGCGGTGGTGGTGGCTGCCGTTGCATGACCATGCCCATCTGTCGTCAGCCCGTGGCCTGGCCATGCCGCTGATTACCCTGCGGGATGTCCGTCTGGACTATGGCGCTGCACCCTTGCTGGACGGGGTCAGCCTGTCCATTTGCAAAGGCCAGAAACTGAGCCTGATTGGCCGCAATGGCGAGGGCAAGTCCACCTTGCTGAAACTCCTCAATGGTGACCTTGAGCCTGATGCAGGTGAAATCCTGCGCCGCGATGGCGTGCGGGTGGCCATGATGGAACAGCAGGTGCCTGAAAGCTGGCACGGCAGTGTGTTTGATGTGGTGGCCCGGGCGTTGGGAGAGGCCGGCAGTCAGCTGATTCGTTATCACCAGTTGTTGCAGAGTGCGCCGGAAAGCGACGAACTGGCCCAGCTGCAAGAAGCCATTACCGAAGCCGATGCCTGGCCGTTGCTGAATCGCATTGAAACCGTCATCAGCCAACTGGGGCTAGACCCTGAAGCCGACTTTTCCGCGCTTTCCGGCGGCGTTAAACGGCGCGTGGTGTTGGCCCGCGCCCTGGTGCGCGAACCGGATATCCTGTTGCTGGACGAGCCCACCAACCACCTGGACATTGAATCCATTCAATGGCTGGAAAAATACATTCGCGGCTTGTCTATCGCCGTGGTTTTCGTGACGCACGACCGCGCTTTTTTGCGGAACATCGCCACCGGTATTCTGGAACTGGATCGCGGCCAGATTTTTTCCTACGATTGCGATTACGACACCTACCTGAAGCGGCGGGAAGAGCGCCTGAACGCTGAAGCCAAGGAATGGGACCGCTTTGACAAAAAACTGAAGGCCGAAGAAGTCTGGATCCGTCAGGGAATCAAGGCGCGGCGGACGCGCAACGAAGGCCGCGTGCGCCTGTTACAAGCCATGCGCGAAGAACGCAAGGCCCGCCGGCAAATTAGTGGTCAGGCCCAGGCGGCGGTCAATATTGCCGATGCTTCTGGCAAGAAAGTAATTGTGGCCCACAAAATCAGCAAGGCCTACGGGGACAAAACACTGATTGACAATTTCAGCACGCGCATCTGGCGCGGTGACAAGGTCGGCATTATCGGCCCCAATGGCGTGGGCAAGACCACGCTGGTGAAGCTGTTGCTGAAGCAGCTGGAACCAGACAGCGGCAGTGTCAAGCATGGCACCAACCTGGAAATTGCCTATTTTGACCAGTTGCGCGAAAGCATCAATGACGAAGACACGGTGCGCAATAACCTGAACCTTGGTGCCGACGAGGTCATGGTCAATGGCAAGCCGAAACACGTCATGGGTTACTTGCAGGATTTTCTTTTTTCGCCAGAAAAAATTATGGGTCCTGCCAAGGTGCTGTCCGGTGGCGAACGCAATCGCCTGTTATTGGCACGCCTGTTCGCCCGCCCGTCCAATGTGTTGGTGCTGGATGAACCCACCAATGACCTTGACATGGAAACCCTGGATCTGCTGCAGGAGCAGTTGCTGGAATACCCCGGCACCGTGTTGTTGATTTCACACGACCGCGATTTCATTGACCAGGTGGCCACCCAGACCTACGTGTTTGAAGGCCATGGCTGCATTCAGGAATACGTGGGTGGGTATACGGATTACCTGCGCCAGCGGGGAACGCCTGTGGCTGAAGGTGAAAAGCCCTCAAAAGCCGGGAAAAAGGACAAAGCCGGAAAAGCAGCGGCACAAGCCGCACAGCCCGGTTCTTCCACTAGTGGGTCGAAACTCACCTACACCTTGCAGCGTGAGCTGGCGCGGCTGCCCAAAGAAATCGAGAAACTGGAAGAAAAACTGGCAGCCATCGAAGCGGAAATGGCCACGCCGGATTTTTATGCCGGGCCGCCTCACCGCATCAAGCAAACCACGGCCAAGCAGCAGCAAATCCGCCAGCAGCTGGACGAAAAGTATCACCGCTGGGAAGAACTGGAATCCTCTTAAAGAGGGCGCACTTGGCAGGGAGCGCGTTGTCCGCGCCTGTTATACGCGTTACTCCAGGGGGCTTTCTCCATCCTCACCGGGTATGGAGCCGTCCGGACAGGGCCGGAACTGACAATTGTTATTTGGGTCTCGTCCCACCCAGCTGCCGTCGGGGCACTGGCGCACGTCCTGGGGGCAAAAGACCTGTTCGGCGAATGGCTTCTTTTCATTCGCTTCAGCGGTGTTTGCCGCCGCCTTTTCCTTGTCTGTCATGGGTTCATCTCCGGCTTTGCCTGTTTCCGGGCAAGGGAAAAATTCGCAGTTGTTTTCCGGGTCACGTCCGACACTGGTGATGCCGTCAGGACACAGTTTGGCGTCCTTGGGGCAGGCTTTGGGTTTAACCGTTCCCTTGGCAGGTTTCTTGTCAGTCATGCCTGTTGCCTCCTGAGCCGTGTCGGATTGGCCGTTGTTTACAGCCGGTGTTGTGGAATCACTGGCCTGGCAGGCCGCCAGGGCGATAAGCCATGCCAGCAGGCATAGACTGCGGACAAGGGGGGAAACAGCAGGTCGAAAAAAGGGCCAGCAAGTGGCCCGATGAGTGCGTGTCTTCATGTGAGTTTTTTCTCCCAGAACAGGGCCTTGCCCATGGCCGGATCCAGTTCATAAGGGGCAAAGCCATATTTTTCGTAGCTTTTTCTTGCTGGGACATTGCCTTCCACCACTTCCAGCGTCAATTTGCAGGCGCCACGATTTCTGGCCAGTTCCTCGACTTTTTCCAGCAGGCGGTGGCTGATTTTCCGCCCACGAAATTCCGGCCGCACCACCACATCGTGAATGTTGACCAGGGGTTTGCAGGCAAAAGTGGAAAAGCCTTCAAAGCAATTGATCAGGCCGGCGGGCTTGTCATCCACGTAGGCAATAACGCTGAAAGCATCCGGCCGTTGCGCCAGTGCCGATGGCAGCTGGCGCTTGACCGCATCGGCCAGCCCTTCGCCACCACCGGCCGGGTCTTTGGCGTAACTGTCCAGCAAGTCCACCAGGTCTTTGGCCTGACGCGGGTTGCTGTAGTCAATCAGCACCAGGCGCAGTGCGTTATTGACCTGATCATTTTCGTTGCCGACCTGGGCATGAGTCGATGACATGTGAAGCCTTACTCGTCTCGTAGTTTGGACAACAGGCGCAGCATTTCAATATAGAGCCATACCAGTGTCATCAGCAAGGTAAAGGCACCGAACCATTCCATGTATTTTGGCGCGCCCTGGGCACTGGCTTTTTCGATAAAATCAAAGTCCAGGGCCAGGTTCATGGCGGCAATCACCACCACAAACAGGCTGAAGGCAATGCCCAGTGGGCCGGATTCGTGGATCATGGGCACCTGAATGCCAAAGAACCCCAGCACGATGGCCGCCAGGTAATACAGCATGATGCCGCCGGTGGCGTAAAAGATGACCTTGCGGAAGGTGTCTGTAACCTTGATCAGTCCGGTCTTGTAAGCCAGCAACATGGCGCCCAGCGTGGCCAGGGTGGCAAAGATGGCGCTGGTGACGATGCCGGGAAAACGGGCTTCAAAAAACGCGGAAATCGCGCCCAGCGCCAGGCCTTCCAGTACGGCATAAAGGGGTGCGGTGATGGTTGACCACTGGGGTTTGAAAATGGTAGCCAGGGCGACGATGAAACCGCCGATAAGGCCAGCCCAGATCAGGGGTTGCATGCCGGAGACATCCCCCATGGCCAGGGCTGCCATGGCTTTTTGCCAGGTAAAGGCCGCAGCGGCAAATGTAATCAGCAGTAACAGTCCGGTTTTGTTTACCGTGCCCTCAACGGTCATGACCTGGGAACGGTCGGCGACAAATTCATCGCGCGGTCCCAGGCTCATTTGGGCGGTTTGTTCCAGGGTTTTCAATGCGGGGTTGGATGAGCGAAACATGGGTTCTCCTTTTTTGTGAGCTTTTCTGAGTTTTTTGGGTTTATCGATCGGTCACAGCATTATAACAGCTGTGTCATTGGTCGTTCATTGGTCGTTGGCGGGCGCCGAAAAGCGCTAAAAGCCTCTGGACGGATTGTTTCCGGTCACTCAGTCCAGCACCAGTATATCCAGCTTGACTTGCGGAGGCTTCTTGTCGTCAATAACGGGTTTGGCTGACGACAAGCGGTCAGCTGGCATGCCTTCAGCCTCCTGCAGGTACTGACTGACGGTACTGGCCCGGTTTGAGGCCAGCCGGAGCAGGTCGCTCTCGTCAATCACGGTGCTTTCCAGCAGTTGTTGCCACGCCACCATGGCCAGTTTGACCGGATTCGTGCCATATTGTTCCTGTAACTGCGCCCAGCGGGCAAAGCCCAGCCGTGCGGTGTACAGGCGACGCAAACGATCCTGTAGCGTGTCTTTCAGCAACAGCTTGGGCAGATTGTCCGCCTGGGTGGATTCCGGCAAGGACAGATCCGCCAGCAATTTTTTGTAACGCAGTGCCTGGCTGTCCCGGGGCCGGTTGGCCAGGCCGGTGAGTCGCAAACCCACCGCGGGCCTTTTTTTCAGTGCCAGGGCCAGTTTCTGCAGCTTGGCC
>JALWKC010000132.1 GCA_026996795.1 Lysobacterales bacterium
TTGATTGCCCAAAGCCTCGCGCACCGCCTGCCACTGGCTTTGAAAGCGCTGACGGGCCAGAAATTTATTGCTCAGGGTTGATAACTGCTGAATGGTGCGCGGCGCTTCGGGCATGTGCCAGGCACGGGCCAGATTGGGCTGCTGTGAAAACAGCCAGGCCACCAGACGAGCAGCCAGTGGTGGATTCAAGTGCATTAGCTGGGAGGCCAGAATCAAGGCCATTTCTGCTGAAGCGCTGCCTTCTGGCATGGCCTGAAGCCCCAGAAAAAACTGCCGGGTCGCGGCCACAGGCTGACCACGGCGCTGATACAGCAGGCCCAGGTTCTGGCGGATGCCCGGTGCCGCAGGCCGCAGTGCCAGAACTTTCAGCAACCAGCCCTCGGCTTCATCCAGGCGGTTGGCAATAAAGGCCTGCTGCGCCAGCAGGGACAGGCAATAGACGTTGTCCGGATCCGACCGCAAGGCCTCCTGGCACAAGCGCACGGCTTCTTCGTGACGGCCTGCGCGGAGGCAGGCCTGAATATGCTGCTTGAAAGCACTATCGGTCATGTTGTTTTCAAATTAAACCAGAAAAACTGCCCGAATGGGTGGAACAGGAAAAGCAAAAAAGGCCGCGACATAAACGTAAAGGACGGAGCCAGTCCTAAAGTGGTTGTTTGTCCCGGCCGCGAGTCCAGTCAGTGAAAGCGGGAGTTATAGCTTCAGATAACCCAGGTACCATGCCGCAGCGGCGGCCGCGGCAGTCAACACCAGCACTGTAAACACCCACTTGCCGGCCTGTCCACCGGAGGCCACGGGCTGGCTTGTCGGAACAGCGGCGGAACCGCTGGCTGCGGCTGAGGCCGCCTTGCCGCGTGCGTTGCTGTTTTTTTCTGGCATGGCGGGGTTCTGAATCAGGAAGCGCAAGGAGTCAAAACGGACTTCATCCCCCACTTTCAACGCGTGCTCCTTCACTCGCTCACCGTTAACAAAGGTGCCATTGCTGGAATCCAGGTCACGAACCAGCAAGCCTTCGGGTGTCACCACGATTTCTGCGTGGCGACGGGAAATGCCCTCATCGTTAATGCGGATATCGCAATCAGCGTGACGCCCAAACACCGTGGTGCCGCGCAAGGGATAGGTTTTTCCAAAGTATGGCCCGGACACGCCGCGAATCACGTATTTGGGCAAGGCCATGCGAACCACCGTCTGGGCCGGGTCATCCTGCGTGCCTGTGCTATCTTCCAGACGGCAATGCACCTGGGAAATAATAATCAGGTCACCGGGGTTCAGTGCTTTTGTCTCATGCACCAGCTTGCCGTTCACTGAAGCCAGGTGTGCCGGATTATCAATTTCCAGCACATAATCATCGCCGCTTTTGCGGATTACCGCGTGCTCTTCGGCCACGCCCTTGGCGGGCAGGCAGATATCCGCACTGTCGCTGCTACCGATGCGGTAGCACTCGCCATCCAGTTCCACTTCTTTGTGTTCGCCGTGTGGAAAAACCAGTTTCATGCCGTGTCCCCTTTTTGCTGTTTTGCTGATTATAACGCGCGATGGCAAAAAGGCCAGACCCACGCCACGGCCACATGAGTGAGCGCGGCCTTGCGTGCTTTTTGACAGGCACCTTGGTATAATTCCGCCTCGTTTCAAGCCAGGGGAAATCCTCCATGAAAATACTCGTGCCCATCAAACGCGTGGTTGACTACAACGTGCGCGTGCAGGTCAAGCCCGACGGCAGCGGTGTGGCCACCGACGGCGTCAAAATGAGCATCAACCCGTTTGATGAAATTGCCATTGAAGAAGCCTTGCGTCTGAAAGAACAAGGCAAGGCCGATGAAGTGGTTGTGGTCAGCATTGGCCCCGACGAGGCGCAACAGCAACTGCGCACCGCCCTGGCCATGGGGGCCGATCGCGCCATTCTGCTGCAAAGTTCCGATGCGGTGCAACCCCTGCAGGCCGCCAATGCCTTGCTGAAAATCGTGCAAGAAGAACAACCTGGTCTGGTCATCATGGGCAAACAAGCCATTGATGACGACAACAACCAAACGCCACAAATGCTGGCCACCTTGTGGAACCGGCCCCAGGCCACCTTTGTGTCCAAACTGGCCATTGACGGGGAGACGGCCACCGCCACCCGTGAAGTGGACGCCGGCCTGGAAACCATCCGCGTGGATTTGCCCGCCGTGATTTCCACCGACTTGCGCCTGAACGAACCACGCTTTGTGAAACTGCCGGATATCATGAAAGCCAAACGCAAGCCCCTCGATACACGCCCGTTGTCCGACGTGGTGGGTGATTTTTCTGACAGTCAACTGGAAATCACCGCCTACGAAGCGCCGCAGCCACGTCAGAAAGGGGTCATGGTGGAAAACGTGGATGAACTGATCGCATTGTTAAAAGAAAAAGGACTGGTGGCATGAGCACAGTATTGATTCTGGCCGAACACGACGGCCAACAATTGAACCAGAGCACCGCCAAGGCCCTGACTGCGGCCAAGGCGCTGAACCCGGAAAAAATAGACCTGCTGGTGTTTGCCGACGACCCGCAAGCCGTGGCTGAACAAGCCACTTCGCTGGATGGGGTGAACACGGTTTACACCATCACCACCACAGACAACCAGTGGCGCTTGGCAGCAGCCATTGCCCCGACCATTGCCAGGCTCGGTGGCCAGTACAGCCATGTTTTTGGCCCGTCCACCACTTTTGGCAAGGACGTGATGCCACGCGTGGCCGCCCTCCTGGGCGTCAACCAGGTCAGTGATGTCATGCAGGTGCTGGATGACCACACCTTCAAACGCCCCATTTATGCCGGCAATGCCATCATCACCGTCAATACCCCGGCCAACAAGCCGGTGGTGGCCACCATCCGCACCGCTTCTTTCAAGCCAGCAGAAAGCGGTTCAGGTACAGCCAGCATAGAAAGCTTGCCCTTTGACAATCCGGCCAGCCACACCCGCTTTGTCAAGTTGGAAAGTGGCGACAGCGAACGACCCGATCTGCAAACTGCCAGTAAAGTGGTTTCCGGCGGTCGCGGGGTGGGCAGCGCGGAAAACTTCCAGCTGATTTACGACCTGGCCGACAAACTGGGGGCGGCCACCGGTGCGTCACGCGCAGCCGTGGACGCAGGGTTTGTCCCCAATGACATGCAGGTGGGCCAGACCGGCAAGATCATTGCACCGGACCTTTATATGGCCATTGGTATCAGCGGCGCCATCCAACACCTGACTGGCATCAAGGATGCCGGCACCATTGTTGCCATCAACAAAGACCCCGAAGCGCCCATTTTTGAGGTGGCGGACATCGGCCTGGCCGGTGATCTGTTCAAGATCGTGCCAGAACTGCTGGAAAAACTCTAACGTTCTGGCGTTATTAACCTGGTCAGCAAAGGAATTGCCCTCAAGCACCAACGGTGCTGTGAGTCTGTTCTGTCCGCTCTAAGGAGATACCCATGAAACGTCCCTGTTCCTGTTCCGTGTTATCAATGCGCCCCTCGCTCCAGAAACTGGTGCTGTTCATGGCTGCTGTCCTGAGCTGTGCCCAGCCGGCCTGGGCCGATTCCCGCGATGAGGAAATCCGTCTGCTGAAAGCGCAACTGGCCCAGCTAAGCGCACGGCTGGAAAAGCTGGAACAGGCCTCTGCCAGTAGCAAAAAACCACCGGAAAATGCCCAGGAAACACACAAAGCTCAGCCACTGGCCAAGGCCAAAGGCCAGCATGGTAAGTCAAACTCCTTACAACACCCGGACTTTAAACGCTGGCCTCACCGAATCGCTTTTAATACCGATTTGCGTTACCGCCAGGAGTACATTGACGAAAAAGGCAAGGACACCCGCTTTCGCCACCGCATCCGTTTCCGCACCGGCATGAAAATGAACCTGACACCCGATATCTTGCTGGGTTTTCAACTGGCCAGCGGCGACGACAACCCGGTTTCCAATAACGTCACCCTGGATCATGCGTTTTCCAACAAGGACATTCGCCTCAACAAGGCCTATGTGAAATGGAAATTCAGCCCACGGCTGACCGGTGAATTTGGCAAGTTCAGCAACCCGTTTGACCGCCCCAATAGAACCCCGCTGGTGTGGGATAACGACCTGATTCCCGAAGGCGCCGCGCTGACTTTTGCCCCCGGTGGCTTTGAAGCGGTGCTGGGCTGGTTCTCCGTGGAGGAAAGAAAAACCGACAAAGACACCCAACTGTGGGGAGCGCAACTGCGCAAATCCTTCTCCCTGGCCGGCGGCGATCGCCTGAAACTGGCCGCCAGTTACTACGATTACCTTCATCTGCAAGGGTTTGCGCCGCTTTACGATGGGAAAAACCGAGGCAACCTGCTGGATGCCAGCGGCACTTACCTCAGCGATTACAATGAGCTTGAGCTGTTTGCTGAATACCACACCCACGTCGGCCAATGGCCGCTGCGGGTGTTTGCCGATTACAC
>JALWKC010000133.1 GCA_026996795.1 Lysobacterales bacterium
GCGAAACCCTGCATCAGTACCAGAAGATTTATAATCACCACATCCCGCAGAAAAACCTCGGCCACATCACGCCCGTTCAGGCGCTCAAGCAATGGCAGAAAAAACAACCGGAATTATTCAAAAAGAAAGTTTATGATCAGGCGAGACCCGACAGCTAGGGAAGCTCTGATTGAGTCTGGCGCGAGCAGATTGTAATGTAAAATTGTTCAGTTCAAGGCGCAAACTGCACGCAATAGCAAGCTATTGTGAAGATTTGCAACGCAGAAATGGACGGTTTTACGACCCAAGATGCCGTGTCACGATTCAATCAGAGCTTCCCCAGCTCAGCCTGGTGGAATCGCCTTGCCTGGATTAAGAATGTTTGCCGGGTCAAACTGGGCCTTGATACGGCGCATCACGTCCAGGGCGGCCGATTCCAGTTCCAGGGGCAGAAAATCCCTTTTCACCAGGCCGATGCCATGCTCGCCCGACAAGGTGCCATCCAGTTTTAAAATCGTTTCAAACACGGCCTCAAGGCAACGGTCAATCACCGCCGTGTGTTGCGGGTTGTCGGGGTGGTAAAGAATATTCACGTGAATATTGCCATTACCGGCGTGGCCAAAATTGACGATGGGAATGCCATATTGGCGGCTGATGTGGCGCAGGGCTGACAGGAGTTCCGGCAACCGCGACACCGGCACCACCACATCCTCGTTTATCTTGCCCGGAGCCAGGCTACGCAGGCAGGGAGACAGCGCCTTGCGTGCGGCCCACAGGGATTTTCTCTGCTGCGGGGTTTCGGCCTGCTGCAAGTCCACCAGGCCAGCCGTTGGAAAACGTGGCGCAAGCACCGCCATCAGCGCCTGCAAAACCGCCTTAGCGCCATCGTATTCAACCATCAGCATGGCCTGCGTCTGCGCCGGCAACCCCAGCTGGCCATGTTCGTTCGCCAACTTGAAAGCCTGGGCATCCATAAACTCCAGCGCAGCAGGCGTTTCCGGGTATTGCATCAAGGCCACAATGGCCTCGGTGGCAGCCGATTCGCTGTCATACAGGGCGCGGAACGTGACGGTGCTTTCCGGCTTGGGTGTGAGCTTGAGCACGGCCTCGGTGATCACCGCCAGCGTGCCTTCCGAACCGATCAGCAAGCGCGTCAGGTCATAGCCCACCACGCTTTTGGTGGTGCGCGTGCCGGTGTGGATGATCTCACCGGTGCCAGTCACCGCCGTCAAACCCAAGGTGTTTTCCCGTGGCGTGCCGTATTTCACCGCGCGCGGCCCGGCTGAGTTGACGGCCAGGTTGCCACCAATGCTGCAAATGGCCGCCGAAGTGGGATCCGGCGGCCAGAAAAAGCCGGCTTCGGCCAGGTGATCTTGCAAGTCCTGGTTCAGCACGCCGGGCTGGCACACCACCAACCGGTTCGCTGTGTCCAGTTGCAGAATTTTGTTCATGCGCGCCGTGCACAGCACGATTTCATCGTCCTGTGGCACCACCGCCGCGGCGGTGCCCGTACCGCGTCCACGTGGAATCAGGGGCAGGCGGTGTTCATGGCACAAGCGCACCACGCGGGCCACCTGCCCGGTGTCCTCGGGAAAAACCACCGCTGCGGCCTGACCGCTGCGTTTGGAGTTGTCCACGCCATAAGCCAGGCAATCGGCCGCGTCTGTGCTGTAGGCCTCGCGCGGCAAAACCGTGGCCAGTCGCTGCGCGAGTCGGGAACGGTTCATTTTCAGTCCAGGTATTCGAACACCGTCACGACTTTTTTCACGCCCTTGATGCGACGCACGCGCTCGGTGACCTTGGCCGCTTCCTTGCGCGTGACCAGCCCCATCAGGTAAACCGTGCCGTCAACGGTGGTGACCTTGATTCGGGTGGGATCAAAATCCGGCAAGTCAACCTTCAGCAACGCCGCTTTGACCTTGCTGGTAATGGCCGCGTCCTTGACCCGCTGCTGAACCCTGGTGGGGTAACCGATGCGCAGTTCATTCACCACCTTGCGCACGCCCGCCACGCTGGCCGCAGCGTCTTCGGCTCTGCGGCGGTCTTCACTGGTCAGCACTTCGCCAGTCAGCAACACGACACCATTGTAGACATCCACCTTGACGTGCTTGCTGTCCTTGAGTGTTTTGTAAATGGATTTCTGGGTTTTGGCCTGAATGATTTTGTCATCCACCACCCGCCCGGCGCTGCGCCGATCGTGAGCCACCGTAATGGCAGTGACCACTGCGCCACCCACCACGAGGGGCGCGCAGGCATTAAGCCACAGGGGCAAGGCCAGAATAAGGATCAGGTTTTTGTTACGCATGCGGTTTTCCTCAAAAAAGGTTCGGGGTTGGTGTTCAGATGTCGTCACCCATATCAGGCGCTCAATGGAAAAAAGGGACGTCAAAGGCCGCCTGTATCCAGTCATAATGCGGGCGGGCTTTCTTGCCGGACTCATCTGACTGGGTGATGGCCAACACGTCAAAGCGGCAGGGCCAGGCAGCATATTCCCGATGGTGCTGTAAGAAATGAGCAGCGGCACGCGCCACCTTGCGCTGTTTGGCCGGGGTGACCGATTCGGCGGCACTGACCCAGGCCTGCTCGGTACGGAAACGCACTTCCACAAAAACCAGGGTGTGGCCATCGCGCATGATCAAATCCACCTCGCCGGCTGGACACAGGTAATTGCGTGTCACCCGCTTCAAGCCCTGGCGACGCAAGTATTTCAACGCCCGGTTTTCCCAATGGTCGCCCCACCAACGCATTGCCGACACGAGCCTAGGGAAGCTCTGATTGAATCTGGACGAAGCAGATTATGCCGAAAATGTTCGAAAACAAGGCGAAGTTCACAGCCAATAGCGACGAGCTATTAGCAAGGACTTTAACGCAGTTATCGGATATTTTCGGTATAAAAAGCGAGTTCATGATTCGATTAGATCTTCCCTAACGCGTTTCCACCGGCGCCACGCCCGCCTCTGGCGTGGTGTCGTTTTTCTCTGGAGACAAAAAACCGTCCCCGGCATAAATCACCGGCGGTAATGGCTCGGGCACGCCCTTGCGAAACCGGGCCCAGTCCAGCCGGCGGTGAATCCGGTCACCCTGAAAAAACAGGTTTCCACTCAGCCCGTTCAGGCGGCCGGTACCGAAAGTATCCATCCATTGCAGGCGGTTCAATACGTTAAGGGCATCATACCCAAAGGCAAAAAAGCGTTTGCGCGAACCGAGACTGGCCACATCCAGACCGGTTTTTTCCTGTACTTTTTGTGGGTGAATGACAATGGGCGCATCGGCAAAACGAATGCCATTCAGGTCTTTGTCCTGCTTGGGGTTCCTGACCCCGGAATAAACCTGCGAAGTGGCGTAGATGGGCAGATGCCCCGCGTGCAAAAATTTCAGCTGCGGCCGGATCATGCGGGCCTGACGCGGTCGCGCCGCCAGAAAGATGGCGTCAATGCGTGGATCAACGCGCTCGGCGCTTTCAATTTTCTGATGAATCAACTTCTGCAGTTGACGGGCGCGGGCACGACTTTCATCCAAACCCAGGGCCTGACGCAAGCGGGCGCTGTGGTCATTGACTTTTTCATCGTAATAGGCCGTGGCCAGCACCTGGCCCGAATCGAAGCGGTAACTGTTCACAAAGGCCGTGGCCACGCGCTGTCCCCAGGCGGTTTCCGGCACCAGCAGCACGGCTTTTCTGTGGCCTTCGGCCAGCATGCGCAAGGCCGCGTCGTCAGCTTCGTCTTCGGCACTTAAGGGAAACCGGTAAAAGCCACCGCCCAGGCTGTCTGGAGGCAGGTCATTCAAGGCCAGCAAGGGCACCGTGGGCGTGGGCATGGCGGCCAATTGTTGAACCGCGCTGCGGCTCAAGGGGCCAACAATGAAATCCGGCGCGCTTTCCAGTGCGGAGAAATAGGCATCGGCCAGTTGCTCCCCCTTGTTGCCGGTGTCGAAGAACCGTAATTCCTGATCATTGTCAATGGCGTAACTGGCCGCAATCATGCCGTGTTGAATGCTGCGCGCAATGCCCGCGTAACGGCCGCTCAGTGGCAACAGCACGGCCACGCGCTGCGGCAACTGCTGGCCCGTGCCCAGAAAATACCGAACCGCCGGGTGACCAGGCCATTGACTCAACCAGCGTTCCGCTTCATGCTGGTCCATGCCAAAGCCCACAAAGGCCGCTTCCAGCCAACCGCGTGCAGTGGGATCCAGGGAATTATCCGCCAGCGCCGCTTTCAGTTCTTCCTCAGGCAGGGCAAACAAGGTCGCCACCAGTTCATCGGCTACCGCTTGTTGCTGCGCTTCCTCCGCGCCGGTGTGCTGTAACCAGTTTAGCCACTCCATCTGCGTTTTGGCCGCCGCCAGAAACTGACCGCTGCTGCGCTGCAACTGGCTTTTGAGGCGGTAGATCTTTTCCAGCTGAAGGGGATCGGTGAGTATTTCCGGGGCAAAGCGCAGCAATGCCAATGCCGCCGCATAGCGACCGCTACCAGCCAGTGCTTCCGCCTCAGCCAGGTTCCATTGGGCCTGTTGGGTTTCAGTCAATTCACCCTCAAGGCGCGATTGCGCCTGCTTTAGCCAGGTTTCAGCGTTGGCGTATTCACCAGCCTTGAGTAAGGCGCGTGCGGCCTGCAGGGCAGCCTCTGGGTTGCCAGTGGCCTCGAAAACCTGGCGGTAAAGGCTGGCGGCGCGGTAATAATCACCCGTTTCCCAGGCAGCCTGGGCCTGGCGTTCCGTACCGTGTCCGCCCGGGCGTACGTAAGTGCCGCCACAGGCGGCCAGAAAACTGAAGAATGCCAGCAGCACCACGGTGCGTGTGGCCATAGAAAACCGTGTTGGGCGACCAAAAAGGCACCGGCGGAAAACCAGCAAATAATCAGGCAACAAGCAATGTCTTTCCATGAATACGGCATTCTCCTGCGAGCGGCTTCAGGCATGAAACGGGCACGCGTGCGGGTTTAGTTCCTCGTCCAATAATGATAGTCTGTTTACCATGAATGCGCAAAATAAAAAGCCGCCCCACAGCGGTACCCTGTACGTGGTGGCAACCCCCATTGGCAATCTGGATGACCTGTCCCGACGCGCCATCGAAACCCTCAAAGAAGCAGATCTGATCGCCTGTGAAGACACCCGCCACAGCCGCCGGCTGTTGCGGGCGCACGGTATTGACACGCCGCTGGTCAGTCACCACCAGCACAACGAGCATCAGTCCGCCCCGGAATTGATCCGCAAACTGCAGGCGGGGGATAACATTGCCATCATTTCCGATGCCGGTACACCGCTGATCAGCGATCCGGGGTTCACGCTGGTGAGACAGGCGCACGCCGAAAAAATTCCGGTTTCCCCCGTACCTGGCGCCTCCGCGGCCATTGCCCTGCTCAGCGCCAGTGGTCTGCCCACGGACAGCTTCCGCTTTGTGGGCTTCCTGCCGGCCAAAGCCAGCCAGCGACGCGCTCGCCTGAACCAGCTCAGGAATGACCCTTCGACACTGGTTTTTTATGAATCCTCACATCGTATTGCCGACAGTCTGCAAGACATGGCCGCACAGCTGGGCGAAGACCGGCTGGCCACGCTGGGCCGCGAGCTGACCAAAACTTTCGAAACCATTCGCCACGGCACCCTGGCGGAACTGAGCGAATGGGTGCGTCACGACCCCAACCAGCAAAAAGGCGAATTCGTGCTGGCCGTCAGTGGACACACAGCGGTGACAAGCGATGATATCAGCGAAGAACAAAAAGCCCTGGCCAGTTTGCTGAAACGCGAATTACCTCCCAAAAAAGCCGCCAAGCTGGCCGCGGCGCACCACCAGGGCAACGCCAAGGCCATTTACCAATGGTTGATCAGCACGGAAAGTCCAGCCCCCTGACCCGGCACCCACACAGGTAAAGCCCGGTTATACGACCTTTAAAACCTAGGGAAGCTCTGATTGAATCTGGCGCGAGCAGATTGGCGTGTAAAATTGTTCAGTTCAAGGCGCAAACCGCACGTAATAGCAAAGCTATTGCGAAGGTTTGCAACGCAGAAATGGACGATTTTACGCCACAAGATGCCGTGTCACGATTCGATCAGAGCTTCCCTAGGCGTCAGGTGGGCTTTATCGCCCCATAACGGCCAACTCTTGGTATCATTACGCCTTTCTTTCAACCCGCAAAAATCATGGCTCAATTCATTTACACCATGAACGGTGTCAGCAAGACCGTTCCCCCCAATCGTGAAATCATCAAGGACATTTCCCTGTCGTTCTTTCCCGGTGCCAAAATCGGCCTGCTGGGCCTGAACGGTTCCGGTAAATCCACCGTGCTGCGCATCATGGCCGGTGTCGACACCGAATTCTCCGGTGAAGCCCGTCCGCAACCGGACATCAAGATCGGCTACCTGCCGCAAGAACCGGAACTGGACGAAGAAAAAACCGTGCGTGAGAACGTCGAACTGGGCATGGGCGAAGTCAAACAATGGCTGACCGAATTCGACGAAATCAGCAACAAATTCGCCGAGCCCATGAGCGACGATGAAATGAACGAACTGCTGGCCAAACAGGCTGAGCTGCAGGAAAAAATTGACGCCGCCAACGGCTGGAACCTGGACCACACCCTGGAAATGGCCGCCGAAGCGTTGCGCCTGCCGCCGTGGGACGCCACGGTCAAGCACCTTTCAGGCGGTGAAAAACGCCGCGTGGCCCTGTGCAAGTTGCTTTTGTCCAATCCCGACATGTTACTGCTGGACGAACCCACCAACCACCTGGACGCCGAAACCGTGGCCTGGCTGGAACGCTACCTGAAAGACTTTCCCGGCACTATTGTGGCCGTGACCCACGATCGCTACTTTCTGGACAACGCCGCCGAATGGATTCTGGAACTGGATCGCGGCCACGGCATTCCCTGGAAAGGCAATTACTCCTCCTGGCTGGAACAGAAGGAACAGCGGCTGGAACAGGAAAAACGCGCCGAGCAGGCGCACATGCGCACCATCAAACAGGAGCTGGAATGGGTGCGCAGCAACCCCAAGGGGCGCCGCGCCAAAAGCAAGGCACGCCTGGCCGCGTTTGAAGAGCTGCAATCCAAAGAGTTCCAGAAACGCAACGAAACCCAGCAGATTTATATTCCACCCGGCCCTCGCCTGGGCGACACCGTGATTGAATTCAAGAACGTCAGCAAAGCGTTTGAAGACCGTCTGCTGATTGAAGACCTGAGTTTTAAGGTGCCCCCCGGCGCCATCGTGGGCATTATCGGCCCCAACGGTGCGGGTAAAACTACCCTGTTCAAGATGATCACCGGCGAAGAGCAACCCGACAGCGGCGAAGTCATCATCGGCCCCACGGTGGAGCTGGCCCACGTCAGCCAGAGCCGCGAAAACCTGCAGGGCGACAAACAACTGTGGCAAGAGGTGGCCGATGGTGAAGAAGTCATCAAGGTCGGCAATTTCAGCATTCCCACCCGTGCCTGGTTGAGCAAATTCAACTTCAAGGGTTCCGACCAGCAAAAACTGGTCAAGCACCTGTCCGGCGGTGAACGCAACCGCCTGCAACTGGCCAAAGTGCTCAAGCAGGGCGGTAACGTGCTGCTGCTGGACGAGCCCACCAACGACCTGGACGTGGAAACCCTGCGCGCCCTGGAAGAAGCCATCCTTAACTTTGCCGGCTCGGCGCTGGTCATTTCGCACGATCGCTGGTTCCTGGACCGCATCGCCACCCACATCCTGGCCTTTGAAGGCGACAGTCACGTGGAATTCATCGAAGGCAACTACAGCGACTACGAGGCAGACTACAAACGCCGCCACGGCACCGAACCGCAGCCCACGCGCATCAAGTACAAACCCTTAAGGAACCTCTGATCGAATCGTGACACGGCATCTTGTGGCGTAAAATCATCCATTTCTGCGTTGCAAACCTTCACAATAGCTGGCTATTGCGTGCGGCTTGCGCCTTGAACTGAACAATTTTTCAAGACAATCTGCTCGCGCCAGATTCGATCAGAGGCTCCTTAAAAAATAGGTCAGGTCACTGGCTCTTGGCAAAAGCCCCTGCAGGGGCTTTTTTTATGCCTGTTTGAATATCCGCTATTACCAGATCTGGCTGCACCTCAGTGGCATTAGAACTGTATGAACGAAACGGCGGCTTGTTTGCGTCTGAAAGACTATCAAAGGGCAATTATTAACCTGGCATCAATATAGGTGATGCTCAGGGGGGGATAAACACCATGCCTGCATTCATCACCTCATTTCGCACACGGACTTTTTCCATCGGCGAAAAGTCATCGTCTTCCATACCCGCGCCCGGGGCAAACCGGCGCTTTCATCGCCCGCACTGGCTCCAACGCTGGCTGATCAATTTCACGCTCGCCACGCTGGTGCTCAGCCCGCTGCAGGGCTTGGCCAAGGCGCCGCCCTGGGCCTATGCCAGTTCCAACACCAGTGGAGTAGCAACCGCACAGGACAGCCGCCTGGTTCAGTTTCGCAAAAACCTGGAGCAACTACGCAATAGCCTGGATCGCAGCGAATTTGATCTGGAAGCTTTGCTGGACAAGCTGGAATACGAGCCGGTCAAACTGGTGCGTTTCATGCACGAAAACATCGCCTTTGAACCTTACGCCGGCTTGCTGCGCGGGTCACAGGGCACCCTGATGAGTCGTTCCGGCAATGCGCTGGATCAGGCCGTGCTGCTGGCAAAGCTGATCAATGACAGCGGCTGGCAGGCCCGCATTGCCCGTACACAGCTTACGGATTTGCAGGCCCTGAAGCTGGCGCTGGAAGTCCGCCAACCAACCACCCCGACCCCTTTACTGACCCAAGCGGCATTTCGCCAGAGCTTTCAGCGCCTGCTGACTGACCTGGGCGTGCCTGAAGAAAAAATCACACAACAAGTGCAGGCCCTGAGCCAGCCACCGGATTTCTCGCAACTGCCGCAATTCAAGGCAGCGGAAAAAAACCGGGCCATGCTCAGCGCCGCACTGGAACAGGCCGGCATGCCCCTGAAGGCCAAAAACATCACCCCGCAACTGCTGAAAACCGTGAAGGATTACTTCTGGGTAGAATACCGCCTCGATGAAAGCCAGCCCTGGACAGCCGCCCACCCGGTTTTTGCCAACCCGGAAAAAGCCTTTAAGAACCTGTCGAAAACCGAGGTCATGGCCGACACTGTGCCTGAAAATCTGCTGCATAAAGTCCGGTTTTCCGCTTTTCTTGAGCGCCGTGTGGGCCAGAAACTCGAAACAGAACGCGTATTCGGCCCTTGGGAAAAGCCCGCCAGTCAGCTGGTCGGTCTCACCATAGGCTACGCCAACATTCCCTCTGGCATGGGCGGGCTAAAAAATGGGTTTGATCCGTTGAGCGTTGCCAAAAACAGCCATTTTCTATGGCCCACGCTGAGTGTCGCCAATAACCAGCCGCTGTCGGCCAACAGGGTTTTCGACCTTAGTGGGGTGCTGCTGGACAAAGCCGCCGCTGCAAGCCCCATGGCCGGCGTGCTGCAAGCCGTCGGCAAAAAAACCGATACGGCGGCCAATGTGCTTGCGGGACTGGGAAAACCGTCTTTGCCCACTGACAAAAAAACACCGTCACAAACAGCCGAGCCAGTCAAACCACCTGGCCGCCTGCGGGAAATCACCGCGCAGTGGATAGAACTCACCCTGATCGCCCCGGATGGCACGGAAAAAACCCTGCGCCGTTACCTGCTGGACCGGCTGGGACCAGAACAACGGGCCAGCGACAACCCCACTCCGGAAAAGCCCCTCAATGAAGCGGAAAGCCTCTGGCAACTGGCTTCTCCCAGCAGCTTTCTCATCAGCCCGGGGCGTTACCCCGATGCCTACCTGATTGACCGCTATGTGCAGAATCTGGAAAAACTGCTGCCCGTTCTGGCGGCCAAAAAACAGGAACTGTCCCTGCAGGCCCTGAATCAGGCCGTTGGCAAAATTCACGACCACCGGCCTTTGCAACTGGCGGCAGGTTTTGACGCGCTGGGCAGAAAAAACGAAACAGGACCCGTCTTGCGTACACATCCGGCGGTGGTGTTTCAGCACAACCGCTTTCGTCTGCAAAAAACCACCAGCAGCCAACCGGCCCGGTTGCAGGTCCAGCGAATCATTGATATTGCTGAATACCCCGACCGTGTCCTGCAAGTGACGCCACTGGGCATTCTGACTCATCCGCAACAAACCGCCCTGTCAGGCACCTGGGCCACGCGCATTGAACAGGACGCCGAACAGGTGCTGGACCCAAAAGCCACCCATCGCCTCAATGTGGACATTGCCTTTGAGAAAGCCCGCAAACAGGGCGCAAAAATTACAGTGCTGAAACAACCCAAACAGTTTGCAAGCTCGCCCCTGCGGGCCAAACTGCCTGCTATTTCCCGTGCCGCCATCGCCCGGGATCTGCAGGCCGGTTACGTCGTGGTCCTGCCCGACAAGCCAGCTCCCGAGGCCATCGGCTGGTGGCGGATTAACCCGCACAGCGGCGAAAGCCTGGGCCGCATTGGCGAAGGACTGGGCGGTGAATCAGCAGAGTTTGTCACTATCATGGACCTGGTGGCGCTGAAGCTCGCGGCGGTGATGTCCATTGTTTCCTATTCCGACTGCATGAGATCTGGCGGCTGCAGCAACGCCGGCTGCCTGCGCGGGGCCGCGCTCGGCTTTCTCATCAGTCTTGGCATCATTCGGTTTGGAACATTCATTACGAATAAATTAGGCGAATTGACAATGGCCGGGGCCTTAGGAAGTGAAATGTCCACTCGCTTTCTTGGCACAATGACTTTACCTGACATGCCATTCTCCCCACCCAGTTGTATTGAAGTTGAATAAGTTCAAGTCACCCATGGCAATCACAACACAAATAACCACCCGAAAGCGCAGGCGTGTTTCGCTGGCGATGGCCCTGGTGTGGGCCGTCACGTCCCATGCCGCCATTCCCGATGCGCCGGTGCTGTTTGAACAGGAACCCAACAACAGCCCCAAACAGGCGGCTACCATCACTGGCCCTGTGCGCCTGTATGGGGATTTACCCCCGGGCGACCAGGACGGCTACCTGTGGCAGGTGACGGACACCGATGCCTTGCGCCCGTGGACCCTGACCCTGGAAGGGCTGCCCGGGGCGCTAACCTCAGCCCAGATTCTTCGCCTGCATTGGAGCGACAATGGACAGAACGTCACCCAGGTGGAAAAACTCTACGAACTGTCGGTCAAAAACAGCCCCCGGCCTGTCCACAGCCCGCCCTTGTGGCTGGAACCGGGGCAGTATTTTCTGGGCGTGGCCCGGGCCGGTGGAAGCAGCACCTCTGCAGAAACCGCCTCCGAATCGGCACAAAACCGCTATCGGCTGGTTCTTGACGCGGGTCGTCCCGCCCTGCCACGGAACACCCGGACAAATGCGGTGGACAAGCCTTTTGTGCTGGGATTAAATGCCTCACAGAGCTATTACGCGTCCCAACCAGACACCTGGGTCAGGCTGAACGTAACGCCTGAGCAGGCCAGCAAAACCTTTGCCATCCACGGCAGCACGGCGTTGGGTATCGGCCTCACCGCCACGCTTTACGATGCCCAGAAACAGCCACTGGCCACCGCAAAGACGGATCAGACGGGGCATTTCCTGCTACCAAAACTGCAACTGCCCGCAGGCATCTATGTGCTAAAACTGCACGGAACGCAGGTGCCAGCCATTCGCCTGCTGAAAACCGAAATCACCGGCGTACCCATCGCCGGTGAGGAAACAGAACCCAATCACACGTCAGAGCTGGCCAATGTCATTGAAGCCACCGGTGAAGGCTTTACCATCAAGGGACAAATCGATCAGGACAATGACCATGATTTATACCGGCTGTTGATGCCGGAGGGCTCTGCTGACAAACGCTGGCAACTAACGCTGGAAACGTCCCCCGGGCAGTCCTTCTCCGTGTGTCTAAAAAATTCTCAGGGCACTGATCTGCAATGCAAATACCGTGTGCAGTCACCCTTTTTGCCAGACCTTTTTCTGCCCAACAAGACCTACCTGGTGGAGGTCAAGTACGGCAAGCCAGGCGCTGCTTACCGGCTGTCACTCAGCGGCCAGAATGAAAGCAAAAAACAGTGGGAAACCGAGCCCAACGACACGTGGGAAATGGCCAATGCCATGGGACCAAAAAATCTGATCAAGGCGGCATTGACCGGCTCGGACACCGACACCTTCCGCTTTGACGTGCCCGAACCGGGATACCACTGGCGCGTGCAGGTCATGGGCACCGGGATCGAGTCCCTGGCCGTGCTGGATGGGTCCGCTCAAACCCTGCAAACCACCCAGGGCAATAAAAACAGCCGCCAGTTGCGCCTGAACCGTCTGGCCCTGAAGGCCGGCACGCATTACGTCCAGATCAAGGGCCGTGGCCAGAGCACCGGCAGCTACCGCGTGCGCGTGCTGTCCACGGGACGGATTGACCCCGCTGCGGAATCAGAGCCCAATGACAGCAAGATACTGGCCTTGCCACTGGCCTGGCAACAGGCCCGCAAAAGCACCCTCAATGCACCCTTTGACACGGATTTTTACCATTTCCGTTTGGGCAATGAGGAGAAGATTGAGCTTCAGGTCAAGCCAGAGCTGCCGCTCAAACAAGCCACCGTCAGAATCACGGGGCCAGGCCTGAATAAAGCACTGAAACCTGCCCCTGATGGGCTGTACTCACTCAACAAGGCCTTACCCGCGGGAAAATACATACTGGAAGTCAAGGCATACAGCTTGCCGGCTCCGATTGACTACGCCGTGCACCTGCAGCGTTTGCCATTTTTTCCCCAGGAACCGACCATTGGCAACAGCCATTGCCAGCCACAGAACACTGGCGTTCAGCCACACAAAGAAGCCGAACCCGACTCGAAGGCGGATACTGGCGGGGATTGCCCACCGTTGCCGGCCTTGCCTGTCACAGCGAGCCTGAAACTGGATCATCAATCCATCGCCGCTTTCCAGCCATACGGCCAGAAGCTGACTGGTCAGTTGCACCTGAAAAATGAAAGCGACACGCCTGTGCAGGCCCATCTTGACTTTTCCCTCAGCGAACGCCGCTGGAAAATGCACAAGACACCGAAGGTGGTGGATTTGCCGGCCAGGCACAGCCAAAGCATCCCTTTGCAGGTATTGATACCGGCAGACGTGCCTGCACAGAATCAGGTTCGAATCACCGCACAGGTCAGCGCGAAATCCCATGCGCCGGTGCAGGCACACACAGACATCACGGTTTCAGCCACTGCCCCGCTTCGCCAACCCCGCTGGGACTGGGGCATTCCCGGAAAACTGCTGGGCGGTTTCAATGTGGCGGCCAGCCAGTCCGGCGCGCGCGTGTTGGCCACGGATAACAAGCAACTCAAGCAAAACCAGCAGCTCATTGACGGCATAGCCGAGCCTGGCACCGGCTTCCGCCTGCCGTCACCTAAATCACTACCTTATGTCGTCACGGTGGATCTTGCCGGCGACGAGCCGGTACCGGTGGCCGGGGTGGTGCTGGATACCCGTGGCAAGACCGCCACGCCGGATTTTCCGCACAAATTTAGCCTGGAGCTATCGCAGGATGGCCAGAACTTTACCCCGGTGCTGGCCGGGGAACTGTCTGCCGAGGCCCAGCCACAGGGTTTTGCCTTGCCCAAACCGGTGTCTGCCCGGTTCGCACGGCTGCACCTGCTCAGTGCCCAGCCTGAAACTGCTGCAACCGGCCACCCCCTGTCGTTGGGTGAATTCAAGGTCATCAGTACACCGGGCTGGGACACGACTCATGGCCAAGGCGTCAACCTGGCCGACCCGAATCACGGCGGCTTCGTGGCCTGGTCGCGCCCCACCATTTCAACCAAACGTGACCGGGCCCTGCTCACGCCAGAAAATGACATGAGGTCCGTTCTGGTGCCACAAGGCAAAAACACCGAATGGGTGATCGGCTTTAAAAACACGCGCACCGCGCTTATTGCCGGTTTACAGGGCACAGCCGCAACCAAAACGGGAAATGCCAGACCGCTGAACCGGTTTGAAATTTTTGTCAGCCAGCACAGCCCCGTTGGCCCCTGGCAGGCTGTGGGACAATGGGACATGCAGGCCAAGCCGGGCATTCGCTTCGAGAAGCCCATTTGGGCACGCTACGTGCGTTTTCTGGCCAGAACCGACAGCAGCAACGCCGGCAAATTTCAGTACGCGATGCCACCGGAAACTATTGCCATTTTCGAACAGCCCGTGGGCAAGGGGTATCACTCCATTACCGGGGAATGGGGCTTGGGCGAAGAAAAAGCCATTTTTGAATGGCTCAACGGCATCACCTTGCCTGAGCCCAAAAGCAGCCGCGCCAACGCCATTCAAACACTGAAGCCCCGTCAACTGGTTACCGGTCAGGTACAACTGGGCCAGGCCACGGCTCGCTACCGGATCCAGGTTCCCGAGGGCAAAAACACCCTGTTGATCGGCCTGAAAGGCGACCCAACGGTTCGCACGGTGCTGGCAGTGAGTGACGAAAAAGGACAGCCGTTGCCGCTGCGGCGGGAAAACCAGGACCTCACTGTGCAGCAGTTCAGCACCCGCGTAAAACCTGGTCAGGTGTTGAACATTGAGGTGAAAGAACCACCACGCTCAGTGGCCTTTGTGTGGGATGACAGCGGCAGCATGGCCCAGTACCGCAACAGCATCTACAACGCCATTACAACCTACGCCCGCAATGTCCGCCCAGGGTTAGACGAAGCTAATCTGCTGGTGTTCGGCGGCGATTACCTGCTCAAAAAATGGACCGGCTCCTCGCGTGAATTACTCACCGCCCTGAATGAATACCCGCGCAATCGCAACAGCAGTCAGGCAGAAAGGGCCCTCAAAAAAGCCATCGGTGGGCTGGCCGAACGGGACGGCACACGCGCCATCATCCTGATTACCGATGCCGAGTTTACGCGCGATAACGACAGCGCCGATCTGTGGAAGGGATTCGAGCAGGTCAGGCCGCGCATTTTCACCCTTCACGTGGGGGGCAATACCGGCATACCGAGGCAGCTGATGCGCCTGTGGCCCAGCATCAACAACGGCAGCCTGGCCATCATCAACACCACCGATGAAATGGACCTGGCGTTTGAACGCGCCAAGGTGCGGTTGCGGCAACCAGCCGGGTTTGCCTTGCAAGCTGATTTTGATCAGCGGAAAGACCCCGGCCCGGCACAACTGGCCGTCCTGCCCGGAGAAAACAAAAGTTCAGCCGGTGCCGTGGAGTTGATTCTGGATGCCTCAGGCAGCATGTTGCAACGCCTGGGCGGCAAACGCCGCATCGACATCGCCAAGGCGGTGCTGAGTCAGGCCATTGACAGCCTGCCAGAAAAAACCACCGTGGCGCTACGGGTTTTCGGACACCGCACACCCAATGCCTGCGAAACGCACTTGGTCAGCCCGCCGGCACCGCTGAACAAGGCAAAGATAAAGCAGCAACTCCGCACCATTACCGCCAAAAACCTGGCCAGAACCCCCATTGCGGATTCCCTGGCCCAAGTCGCAAACGACCTGAAGGGCTTGCGCGGCAAAAAAGCCGTGGTGCTGGTCACCGACGGTGAAGAAACCTGTGATGGCGATCCAGCGAAAGTCGTGCAGAAATTGCAGGATCAGGGTTTTGCCTTGCGCCTGAACATTGTGGGCTTTGCCATTGATGACAAGGCACTCAAGGAGCAGTTCACGCACTGGGCCAGCCTGACCGGTGGCCAGTACTTTGACGCCGCCAGCAGCAAGGAACTGGGCCAATCTGTCAATGACGCCTTGCGGACACCCTACACGGTGTTTAACGCCCACGGCGAACAGGTGGCCAAAGGCACCGTCGGTGGAAAGCCGGTTTCTCTCCCGGAAGGGGTTTACCGAATCAAGATCGACAGTGATCCGGTTCGGATTGTTGAGCGAGTCGAGCTGACCGGTGGGCAGCTCAAGGAGCTGCGGCTTTAATTCCCCGGCACAGGCCCGCTGGGGAAGCTCTGATTGAATCTGGCGCGAGCAGATTGTCGTGGAAAATTGTTCAGCTCAAGGCGCAAGCCGCACGCAATAGCAAGGCTATTGTTAAGGTTTGCAACACAGAAATGGACAACTTGACACCACAAGATGCCGTGTCACGATTCGATCAGAGCTTCCCTTGGGGCCCTAACCCGGTTCAAAACCATGAGCAAAGATCAGATCGGGACACGGTCCAATGCCCGCATCGCTGTCGTCGCAATCACTGCAATCGAGAACATACCCTTCAGGCATCGGCTCGGTACAGGCAAACAGGGTGTCGCCTGGGTCACCAAAACCATCAAAGTCAGCATCCCGGCACCAGACCACCCCGTCCTTTGGATTATCATCAACAATTCCATTGCAATCATTATCGACAAGATCACAAATTTCGATTGCGCCTGGAAAGGTGTTGGCACTGGCGTCATCACAGTCGCCACAACTGTCCGTATAGCCCGGTGGCTGGTCGCACTGCATCAGGGTGTTAAAATCCGAGCCAAAGCCATCGACATCTAAATCCTCACACCACAGCACCGCATCAATGGCGTCGTCATCCACAATCCCATTGCAATCGTTATCAATCCCGTCACACACTTCCGGCCCGGAAGGCACGCAAGTTCCCGCGATGCCCTGCCCCTGACGAAAAGCCAGCATCACCGCGCCCTCGGCTGGCCGGTGGGCCGAGAACGGACTGGGAATGGGGGTTTTTATTCTGTCCGGCAACGAACGATTTTTCCCACTGACTGAAATGAGCGGATTGTCCCTGCTTTTATCACCGTGATTATCACCGTTCCCGTAGAACAAAGAGTCAGCCCAGGCCAGGGAAAGAACAGACAAGCCGGACAGCACGATAGTATGACGTTTTTTCATATATCCCCCCCGAGATATGCGGTAAAAAGAAGCCCAGAAATAGCACAAGGCCCGGGGCAAGTCAAACCAGAAAGCCCCATACCCGGCTGTTCCAGTCAGACGGCTGGCCTGGAAAATCCGCCCATAAAAAAACCACCGGCTATGAATAACCGGTGGCTTTTCTGGTGTGGCCCATTTCGGGCCAGGCGCTTGTGCGGGGTGAGGGCCCCGCTCAGGGTGGGTGTGCTTTAGGGGAGCTCTGATTGAATCTGGACGAAGCAGATTATGCCTGAAATGTT
>JALWKC010000134.1 GCA_026996795.1 Lysobacterales bacterium
TGGCAGAACCGGGACGATCTGGCTGACCGCAGCCACCGTCCCCATCGCCTGCGAACCACGCTGAGTGACTATCAGGAAAAGCTGGTGCCGGAATTATTCAAAAAGAAAGTTTATGATCAGGCGAGACTCGACATTTAAGTCTTGGTGAATGGTTTGATGATCCGATTAAATGCGGCTTTTCATCGGACGATATTTCCCAGTTGATGCGCGATGCCACTGGTTTTCTCATGGTGCACGCCATCACTGTTGGACCCGATCCTTTTGAAAATGATTAACAACCAGAGGTATTTCTTATGTCCTCAAAACGATTGAGATTCCCATTGCCGGTTTATGCCTTGGTCTTTCTTGCCATATTTGCAGCCGGCAGTTATGTTTTGATGTGGGTGCTTAATGCTTACCGACCTGTTTTGTGGGCTGCTCTGCCCTTTCACCCACGGCCAGGTATCGTTATCCCCATGTGGGTGTTCTTAACCATGGTTTTCTTCTCCGCCGAAATAGTCCTGATTGCCAAACTGCAGAAGAATGCCCCGATCATGCTGTTGTTCGCCATTGCCACCCTTTTGCCGTCAGGCATTTTGTGGGTCTGGTCTGTTGGCTTTGCCGCTTTCCATGGAGTTTGATATGGAAGACCAACATAGACCATTCTGCCTGATCCGGCAAAATGGTCAGGTGAACAACCCTGTGTTGTTTCTTTTGGGTGCGCTTTTGCTGATGTGGGTTGTCTTGCGGGTTTTGGGCAGCATTCCATATCAGGTTCGAGACATTATCGTTTCTAACCCGGTTTGCAAGTCATTGCCTGAAGGTATGGGTTGCTCCCTTGGGCCTGCCAAGGTGTCTCGCTCCCTACTTGATCCTGGGTGGCTGAAGGTAAAGATGGCCAATGGCAGGATGCTGCGCTTGCGTGACGATGATGTCATTCTTATTCTCTCTCAAAAAGGAGGTGCCCATGAACGGGACAGTGAAGAATAAACGCCAAAGAAAACCGGTGCGGGGAGTCAGTGAGTGGAGATTTCTAGATCGTTTCGTTCCGTCCGTTCATCCCGATGGTCGATTATTCCGGCAGTCTGAATTAACACCTATTGCCATGTCCTATGCTGTCGGTGTTTATGAGGATGACGGAGGTGGCTATGTCTTTCTGCCACACTCTCAGGATGACGCGCTTGGTTATGTGATTACAGTCTCCCCCAGGGTGACAAATTTTTACTGCAAGGTGGATAAATTGCCCGCCATGCCCAGAATGTCGCCAGAATTTCTGAAGACCGTTTTCCGCTCCAACAAAGATTGATCTGCTCTGGCGCGTAAGCCCCGTCTGTATAGGGCCTTGACGGCCATCAGCGAGAACCAGACCATGGTTTTGCCGAAGGATTGAATGCGCGGAAGATGGTTAGATCGACAGTTAGCGCCCCTGAAAAGCCTGGCCACTTGGATTTCTCCCAATAAAAAACCCGGTAGGTGACTACCGGGTTTTTTGCTGCCTGTTCGGCAGTTAATTTCTTCGCCGCCGGATAACAACCCCAGTCGCCCTCACGGCGATTGCGCTTATATCCCCTTCCTGAAGGAAGGGGTTTTACGCGCTGTTCTGGTAATGAGTCAGGATAACAGAAGGCTTAGTTCGTCAGCCACTTTCGCCCTTTCCTCCCCCGGTTTACCAAACAGGCATCCCTGCGGGATTTCACGAATAAACTCCCATTTTTCGTCATTCACGTCGATGAACCGGTCTTCCGCCACGAATGCCTGCAGATCCCCAAGATAAAAGGTCAGCCTTTCTGCAGATTGATGCACCATTTTGTTGATGTAGGCTTTTAGCACCATCGCCTCCGGCGCTTTGGTGCTCTCTGCCAACTCATCCCGGTACTCGCTCACCCATTCCATCACTTCTGCCATGGTGGCATCCTTGCCAGCCGGCTTGAAGCCCACCGCCGGTGGCGGCACCGCCAGTATCTTGTCAGGTACAAGCCGTGCGATCTCGCCCATGAACTTAAGGTAATCCGGGTTCTCCAAGACATTGGGCCGGGGTATCTCAGCCAACAAGCCTTCGATTACCCGGTCTGAATCAGCCTCGAGAATGACCGGGGTTGCCCTCTCACCACGCGCGCGTTGCCTTTTGAAGTAAAAAATCGCCATTATGCCCTCTCTCTGGCGTGAGCCTGGGCCACCTTTTCACGGAACTGCCGCTGGTCTTCGATGATTTTTTCCGCCTCTTCCTCTGGCAGCCTGGTATAAACCACCAAATCTTCCCCTACCGGCACCGTGCGCCATTCGGCAGGCAGCATCAGTTCGTCTTTCTGGCCAATAAGGGCCACCAAATCCCCGTAGTACGTCTTGGTGGATTTGTCGTAAGCCTTTGTCAATTCATCAAAAAATTCCCGTAAAGGCGGCTCTTTGTCCAGCATTTCCAGTAATTCGTCTTTATGCTCTGTGGCCAGCACCGAAAAAACATATTGCCCGCATGTTTTTTGTCGTCCAAGCCCCTCCAGATTCAGCATGGGGATGTGTTGCTGGATCACCGCCATGGTCTCCTTGCTCAGTTCAACCACGCCACTAATGGGGGGCATCAGGCCGGCCAAATAAACCTGGTAATCCACGTTTTCCAGGTCGTCGTCTATCATGGCGCCAATTACATCCGCACTTCTTGGGGACTCATAGTAGTAGAATCCCCGCTCGCTTTTTCTAACAGGTAGGTAGTTCATTCTCTCACCTCACTTATATTGTTAAAAGACTTTCGCTCATGCCGCCGGCGCGTTTGCGAATTTTTCCAGGTATTCTTTGTAGCTGGCCTTCAACTCCTCTATCTCATCATCTGTCAACCTGGTATAAATAGTTTCCGCGCCTGCTTTGACTGTGCGCCATTCAGACGGCATCATCAGGTCGTCAGTTTCGCTGATTACAGCCACCGGGCTTCCCCAGTATTGATCGACGGCCTTTTGCTGTCGCAGTGTCATTTCCAAAAAGAAATCTCTTATGGCTGGTTCTTTGTCCAGCATTTCTTCCAGTTCTTCACGGTGCCTTTCTGCCAACAACGAAAACAGGAACTGACCTGACTCCCTGGCCCTGCCTTCCGGCACTTCCAACATGGGGGCGTATTTAAGAATGAGATTCAACCCCGTCTCGTCAACCTCGGAACGCGCGAATGCCGGGGGCATCATTTCCGCCAGATAAATCCGATAATCCATGTTATCCATGTCACCCTCAATGTTGATCATGGCAGTTTCAGCATCTACTGGGTATTCATAGAAAAAACCCCGCTTGCCTTTTCTTACGACTCGATAGCTCATGTTTTTCTCCTTATGCGAATAGCTCTTGTTGTTGGTTGTCCTCCCAAGTGATCCCGGCCAGACGTGAAAGAAATTCATTCCCCCCCAGGTTCAGGTGTTTGATAGCTCTGGTAATGGCCACATACTGCAGATTAACCTCATCTTCGTTGAACCTGTTGTTTGGCTTGCCTTCGGCGCTCTTTGGTTGAGGGAAGTCTCTTGCCAGTTCTACATTGTCAAATTCCAATCCCTTAGACCTGTGGCCTGATATGTAGAGCGTCTTACTTTGACCATGATAGGTGTCAACGCATTTTTCGGCCAATTCCATCATTGACCCATAACCATGCTTCATGTAGCTGGACACCCATCCCATTAACCCGCTGGACTCATTACTCCTGGCCAAAAGCATTAGTTCCTTCATGCTCTCAACACCAATCAATGATGGATGATCCGGTTCCAGTCCGTTATTGATGGCATAAATTGACCTGGCGATGGACTTAATCTCTTGCGAACGGATCAAAAGAGAAAAGTCGTCACTCCTGTTATCAAGGGCCATCCTAACCAACTCCCCATTGGTTCTGGCAATAACGGTTTCAGGACCCGAGGCTCCGGCATTTTCGCTAATGACGGTTCCGTGCTCCTCCCATCCTTTCAGGTTGGTGGTCACGCCATAGGCGCTTTCTATCAGCTTGTTGGCCAGATCCGCAATGCGTGTACCATACCGGAAAGATTGGCTCAATGTGACCTTTTCTTCGATTCCCATTTTTTCCAATGCGTCCTGGGCGCCAAGAAAGGCGTAAAGCTGTTGATAGGGGTCGCCCACGATGATTTTTTGGCATTCCTGCCTGCCAATGGCGCTTATCATAATAGGGCTTGCGTCCTGGGCTTCGTCGTAGAGGATGGCGTCGCACGCTATTTCCTGTCTGGCAAGAAACCACAGTTTCATGTACACATCATGGGTGATGTCACACTCAAACCGTGATGCCCTGCTCCAATACCGTCGCGCCATCTCTATGGCTCGTTCGACCTTCCTGGCCTTGGATTTCTTCATGCTTTCTGGCAAATGAACTGTGCTGACTTTGTTTTCAGTGCTGCGCAGGAAATTGTTTATTATCGTCTTTGCCAGTATTCCCGTGGCCACCGCCTCTTCATAAGGAACGTCCTTGTACAACCTGGGGTCTGTGGCGTTGATAATGTAGTGATGGCTTAAATCTGGCTGCACCTTGTCCCTGCACTGTGACGGCACTGTTTGGTGATAGGCCATGGAGTTGGCTGTTGTCACCGTGACATTGGCAGGCATTTTTTCCTTCGCTTCGTCACGGTTCTTGCGATTGAAGACTATGTAAACAAAGTGTTTGGTTGGGGAGCGCTCGGCGATCAGTCTCAGTAATGTGCTTTTGCCACATCCCGCTCCGGCCACCACCACAAAGGATCGCCCGGTTGATGCTATTTCTATCCCCACTTTCTGTTCTTCGCTTAACTTCATCAATCATAATCCATGTCAATGCCCTTGGCGGCAGCAACCATAGTCTCTATGTTCGGGGTGTTATGGATTGTTTCGGCGATATGAATACTGGTTAAATCCTCATCTACCTTGCCCACAATTCTGGTGCCCATGCTTTCGCGTATTTTTTTGATTTGCTCCAAGTGGGCCTGATGGGCCTGGCTGCGGTAGGCTTCCGCCACCTTGATAGACTCATTCACCGGATAAACCTTGCCTTTTATCTGGTTGTTTCTTCCCTTGTAGAGTGTGATCAGGTCAATAAAATCAATTCCATCACGCTCTATCTGTCCTGCTCGAACACTCATTACCATGGGTTCACTCGGAACCTGCAATGATTTAAGCAAGCCTCTGTCGTAGTAAATTACCTCGTCTGTTTCCTCGTCATAGATTTTTACATGCGCCACGCACTCCCTTGGCGACTCTTCCTGCGTTGCTTGATCTTCACTGAATGCAACGATACTGATGCGGAAAGCCGCATTCTCGCTTTTGATCTTGCAGTCCAGTTTCAAAATGGACTCATTGGGGACTTTTTCCGAGCTCATATTTGCTCCTTGTTACCTGACAGTAGTGCCTGACTGTAATCATTATATGCCACAGACAGCGTTTTTGCTGTTTTGACCCAAATTATAGACCGTTATTGGTTTTCGGGCTTTTTTTCTTGTGTGATCATTTTTGCAGTGCTAGGATTGACACTGCCCGATTAGGGAAAGTAATAGGAGAAAAAACATGACAGACATAACCGATAACATCCATGAGTCTGGCTCTTCCATTGAAGCGGACGATGCCGATTTTTTTGAGACCCTTAATCATGATCAGCTTCTAAGCGCCGAGGAGGAATCCCGACTTTTATCCAGACTATCGAAGGCCAGGCAAGACACTCTTCTGTCTGTTCGCGCCTATCCATCTGTGTCCTCGCTTTTGAATGAGTCATTAGACAACCAAACGGGTGATCTCCCCTCTGATGTGATTGAATCTTTGGAGCGCAAGGTAAAACGCCACAAGGCCAATTACGAAGTAGTTCAGCGCGGGATCGAACTCATTACCCAGATTGCAGAGAGCGAAAACGTAAACGCCGATGCGGTGGTGAGTGCTTTTGTTAGTTCCGAACCGCAATCACGTATTGACTCAATCCTTGATCTTGCACCTGAACTTGAAAAACATGGAGAACATCTTGAGATGATTTCGGATGTATTTGTCCATCTAGAGGAAAGAACTGGGTTGATGGTTGGTGAAATTGTAAGTGTGGAAAACAACCTTAGAAAATCTGAACAGGTAGCCAAGGTTTGCAAGGACCACTTGATTGAAAAAAACATGGGTCTAGTCAAGCAAATGGCCAATCGCTATGTGAAGTACGCACCTGGTGACCCACGGGTAAATTTCGAGGATTTCACATCTGCTGGCTTCAACGGCCTGGTGGAGGCTATTGATCGGTTCAAGGGAGAAGGACGACTAACAACCTATGCCTATCATCGCATCCGCCACAACGTGCAGGTGGCACTGACTGACTCCATCCGTCACCATTCCGACTCATTGGATTCCATGCAAGAAGAAGGGGTTACTTCAATAGATTCGCTTGCTACTCATGACACACCACTTTCCGCACTGGAGGATGTGGAGAACAGGGTTGAGGCCCTTGACGACAAAATTATCGCCACATCAGTTCTTCGTCGCGGTATTGAAAGCCTGGATGAAGCCAAGCAGCAGGTCATTTGCTCATATTATGGGCTGGACTCGAAATTTCTTGCCAACCGGAAGGATTCCTTGTCCGCAGCAAGGGCGGTTAATGCCGGACAAGAAGGGCCCGTTGTTAGGCCGGATGAATTGCTGACCGAAGCCAAGTTGGAACTAGGGGAGTACCTTGAGAAAAACGGGGTTACATTTAGCAATCACGGATTGAAGGTTACACCACCTTCCCCATCTGTCAACCACGACCATGGTTCCCCATCCGTCCATTAACATAGGCCACCCCAGACTTCGGAGGCATTATGGCTTTTTCCAACAAGCAAAAGCAGGCATTCAGGGAGCTGGTCAAGGAGGCTAACATCAAACTTAGTAAGGATGCCATTGTGGAGGCCAGACGGCACTCCGCCGCCATTGCATCCTCCCTGGCTGAGGTTTATTTCCCCAAGCGCGGCTATGACTATGTGAAAGACAACTTGGTCTCCGACGCCCAAACAGGTGAGGTGTTTCGAGTTCTTGCCAGAGGATTTGACTCGGACACGCCCAATGTGATTTTACGCACTAACGGCGCCGGCAAGCTCCAGTGGCGCGATATGTTTGAGGTAGAAAAAAAGCATAGGGGAATTGATTCACCCATCACCATGCTAAAAAAGATTCTTGGTGAACGGCACGTTCAATCCATCCTTGGTCTTGATTCTGGTGGTGCCCAACAAAAGGATGTGCCGGTTGAAACTTTGCGCCAACTAACTGATGAGGCTTCCGCTGTTATTGCCAATCAAAATCAAAATGACTGGCCTGGCTACCTTGAAGGTCTTGGTTTTCATGTGCAGCGTGACAAGGGGATGCGCTCTATCATCCAGTTTCGCGGTGAGGGGGGGAAGGAGGGTGCCCGCTATGGCCTTGTTATCAGGCCAAGAAGTGGCACCCCCTTTGTGTGCGACATGGATGATAAAAGAAACAGCACCAGCTTGTTACATCTGGAGTTAAGCCAGCGTAGATTCACCAAGTGGTCTGATGCCATCAAGCATTATTTGGGGGAGCAGGCTTACGCTTCTGCCCTGGGTTTATCTTCCACTACACCTGCGGCAAAACCAAGAAAGGTGGCAACCTACAAGCCAACCGCCGATAATGCCCCAGAGCCTGTTAATTTTCGCAAATTGAACAGGATTCTACGCCATTGTCATTGGGGCACCTGGGGGAAGGCCATGACCGAGGTGAGAAAGATTAGCCCTGATATTCTTTCTGACCCACGGTTTGCCAAGTCCATGGCTGCTTTCGAGTTCCCCATACCAAAAGAGAACCGAATTTGCAAAGGAACTCTGTTCCCCATGCACTTTGATGGCAAGATCACCAGCTTTGAACGCTATTTTGACCCAGATGCCCAGTTGGCACCAGATAATCCCAATATGTCCAGAATACAGTTCAAAACCGGCATGAAGGGATTCTGGCGTTCACAGAACAGCTTTGCCAATAAATGCTCCCGGTTGCCGGTGCTGGTTGTTGGGGAGAGTCCCATTGACATGCTTTCTCATGCGCAGTTGTTTGGCAATAGTAATTTTGCCTACATTGCCCCGTGCGGGAACCCCTCAGAGATTATGATCACCGAAGAGTTTCCCCGTCTTCTGAAAGAATTTAAGGAGAGGTTCAACGCTTATCCGCACCTTGTCTTTGGCTTTGATAACGACAAGGCTGGTTTCAGGTATGACGAGCAATTTCTTGAGGTCCTGCCTGGTGAGTACCAGATACTGGGCAACGGAGAGAGGATCGACGATGGCCGTAGCGGGGTAAAGATTATCAAGCCACCTGGAAATCACTCTGACTGGAACGACTACCTCAAAGCGACATTGGCACCTGGCGTTGATCTGCGCCAAGCCCAGAAAAAACTCAGCCAGGCAGTTGCGGGCAGCACCCGTTATTTGCCAGAAGACGACTCCCCTTCTCCGATTTAAGCCCCCCCCCACCTTTTCTGTTGTCCCCCAAAAAAACCGGAGCCACTGGCCCCGGTTTCCGTCGCCGGTGCAACCAACTCACAGGAGTATGGCCGGCAGACTTCCATTTTAATCTAGCATTTAGGGGTTGGACTTTCAATCTATTCTGTTTTTCAGGTCTCCTATAATCCATGTGTGTAGCAATGGAGTTATGTTATGAGCAATTCAATTATTCAACGCGCCCGGAAACTATCAAACCCGCAGGGTTCCGGTGTTTTTGGCGAATATTTTTTCTTTCAGGTAGAAAGCCACGATAGCCAAAACCAACACCTCGTTGGCCGAAAGGTTGTGGGCCAATCTGCCGTGGGCGATACTGTTCGCCTGATGCTAGACCCCAAAATCGACATTCCCTCCCGTCCTCAGTGGATTGACCTGATAACCGAGGGTGGCAAGCCTTTTCTGGCCCGTGGATCAGTGGTTTTTGTCCAGAATGCCACGTTGCACCAAGGTGTTTATCATGTGCGGTGGCTCAATAAGGTTTCTGACGGCATGGGTGATGTGTTTGTTTTTCAGGCGTTGTCCCAGGTTCTGCCTGAGAGGGTATCGGATGCAGGCAAGCCATACCGTATTGCCCGTTTTGTGTTTCCAAAGCGGAAGGTTAAAGTCTCTTCGATGGAAGAACTGAAGGATGCCGTTCGCGCCCACCTTTCAACCCAGGTTCAGAAAGAGTCCATTCCTGGTAGCGGTATCGGCCTGCAGTTGTTGTCGCTTGCTGATAAACAGGCGGCCTTGGCCGTTGCTTCACTTGGTGTCAATGGGTTCGATCAATCCGATGTTAACGCAATGACCGAATCCCTGCTCCAGCAGGATTCTGTGTTTGGCGTGGCCGATCTCATTGATGGGGACAATCTTTGGCTTTCGCGTGAATGGGAGGTCAACATGATTCCTGCTTCAGTCAAATTTTTTAGCGACTGGAAGCGTAAGCTGGCCAATGGCATGGAGAAACAATATTGCGTAGGGGATGCTTTCTTCTGGCGTGATAGCGTGGCAATGATGAAAAAGGTGAAGTCCAGAAACAGCGGTAAAGAGTTTTTCTCCCTGCAAGCTGCAGCGCCAACTTCTGTTTCCGCTCTTTACATGCCGCATGCCTGGGAAGAAGACTCCCAAAACCTAACATACCGGGAAGCGTGTGATCTGCGAAAAGCCTCCAATAATGGCTCGTCCGGGGTTTCGGAAGTGCCGACGCGGGCCGCAAATAGCGCCCCACCCGGAAGCCGTGGGGCTTGTGGCTGAACCACTAGCGGGCAGGGCTGCCTGTTATGAACTCGGAGATTAACAAAATAGGCCGGCCCTGCTATGGGTCGGCCCTGGAGGATTATCGAGTGTGTTACCAAGCCGCCTGGTAAGGGGTGCCCTCGTTAAAATTGGTTCCAACGGAGAGAGCAATGAGGTTTCATGGTTTGGTTTTTTTTCTTATGGTGGTTTTGTTCTTGATTGCTGGTTGTTCGCAGCCGGCCAGGCGTGCCGGTGCCAATGATGAGGTCAGTGAATCAATCCCCTTGCCCGCTGATGCTGACAGGATGAATATGCAGGAACAGGCTCATCTGATCAATGCCGGACTTTATCGGCGCAAGGACGGTCAGATTGTTCCGCTGAACAAGCCTGGCTCTGGTAAGTCCTGGAGCGCTCCTGCGCGTGTGGCGGCACCGCCTTCTCAACCAGATGAGGAGCAAGAAGCGGTCACACCATCTGTTGATTCTGTCAAGGTGAGATTGCCTGAATGGATGCCGTGAAAAAACATACCTGGTGGCTGATTGGCGCCAGTATTGCCTATCTGGTTCTGGAGCTGGTTTTCAACGCGTCTTTGCTGGATGTGGTGGCTGATCCTGGCGCTTCGCGGTTCGATGCCCGAGGTGTAGAGCTTTTTGGACGCGCTGTTTCCGGTATCGGCTTCGCCTTGCTGGTGACCGCCTTTGTGTTGCGTCGTGGCTGGCGCGGCTGGTTGTTCTGGTTTGCCCTGGCCTGGGCTGTCATGTTTTTTGGTCAACGCTGGCTGATTGACAAGTTTCTCATTGAGCCTTCGGACTGGAAAACCCGGCAAAAAGCCCAGTATGTCAGTTACCTGAAATCAGCACTGGGCTATGGCATCGTGGAGATTGAAAACCTGCCTTTGCTCAAGGGAAAGCCCGAGCGAGCCGAAGAAAAGACCATGTTGGCCCTGCTGGGCGGGCTGGCCATGGAGGAGTCGGAGTTTCTGGATGAATTGCGCCGACACACAGATGAGATTGTCAAGCGGGTTATTCTGGAACAATCCACCACACGATTTGAGGAACACTATCAGCGTTACCAGGGCGTTGCCCGTAAGATTGCCGGTGCCTGGGACAAATACCGGGAGTCTTCAGCCCGTTATGACAAGGCCATCGTTACCCGGCATGCCAAGGCAGCAGATATTTGGGCTGAAACTTATGCAAAAATGCGTAAGTCTGGTTGGCGGGAATATCAGGACGCCGTGGATCGTGCCCACAGAAAGGCCGGTGCCGCCGAGCGCAAAGCGCATCTTGCGGAGTTGGCCCATTGGTATTTCAAGGAAGACCATTGCCGCTCACGGTTTTGCCGAAAGAGCCGGGAAAGCGCCTTCAGATTCAAAACCAAAAGCCGCACCGGAAAAGTCATTCCGCCACGCTATTTCTGCTACAAACGCAAGCGCGGTGGTGTGATTGGGTTGCTGAATGCGCTGACCGGTGATCCGGTTTATGACGGCCCCCTGTCCTCCTACTCCTGCCCCGGTGACAGGGAATCGGCCATCCGCGCCCTGTTGCTGGCCTTCAATGACGAGTTCAAGAAGAAATCAGGCGGTTATCATGCCTTTCTGGACTCGCCAGATGAGTTCATGGCTCACCCGGCAACAGCCAAGGCCATTGTTCGCCGGTCTGCCGCCAAAGGCATCAAGTTGCCTCCTGACTGGACAATGGCCGATCATGCTGTGTTCAGGAAGGCCGTGGCCGAACAGATTGTCAGAAAAGCCAAAGCCAGATGGAACGCCGAGTCCAGGCGGCTGCTCGGTCAAAGCATGCCGGCCAAGCTGTCTTATGGCCAGTTTATCCACCATCCGGTAGTGCAGGCTTACCTGAAAGACCAGTTGGGTGATTACTATGTGAAAGGTTTGTCCCCGGACTGGAACCGAAAGCAATTCAAGGCAAAGGTGGTTGTGCCGCTCAGTCAACGTCTTGTGCGCCAGGCGGCCAATGCGCTGGAAAAACAGGCCGAATCGCTCGGTGAGGGGCGGCGCAACGCTGTTTATGGCCGGGACTATCTGAGGGCGGCAATCGTCCCGCCGATTGCCCTGGCCCTGTCGCTGTTCTTTGGCTTGCTGACCTTTGCCAAAGTGATTTTTTCACTGGTTTCGACTACCTACAAGGCAAGGGAAGATCAGCCATTGCCGGTGCCGGTGCGCCTGGCCGTCCTGGGAACACTGGGGCTTCTTATTGTCGGACTGCCGTTTGTCGCCTCCAATCGTTATACCGAGAATAAAGCCGTTGCCCGGCTGGTTGATACCGCCAAAGCCAGTTCCAGCCCCTGGAAGGGCTGGTTTGCTGACTACACGCTGCGTGTGGAGCCGGTGATTTACCCTGCTGGCAATGCTGTTTTGAGACTTTGGTCTTCCGAAGATGAAAGTGCGACAAGTGAAGATGGGTGAGGAGGTTGTTTTCCGCCCTTTATCAGTGATAGTTACGCAGAGTTTGTGAAAATTTGGTACCTGTTGGCTGCGTTGCCTTCAAGCTCAGTGGCGCCCATGATACCATTGTACTCAGACCGTTTGCCCGACTCACAGTGTACGGGCTAAGGCAACACACAGGAGATGAGGCCATGAACAACCTAAAGAAGCGCCAGATGGAACTCCCCCTAGACAGCCACAAGCAGATGCTTGAGGTGTTCAAACGCGCCGACCAGGTGGTTGCCAAGTTTGACGACCTCTCTATGGTTCTTGAGCTACTGACAAAACTCCCCCTTTTTTCCATTACCCGGAAGGAGGGCCGCGAGTTTGTTAAGTGTTTCAAGGACGGGTCGGTTCCGGTAAGACGTTATACCGTTGACGGGTTCACGCTTTCACTCTCTCCGGCGCTGGTTCCCAGGGTGACTGAGGAAAACAAAGATGACGCGGTGATACCCGCAGAACCGATATTTCCCAGCGCCATCGAGGGACTGGTTTACAGTGCCATCCTTTCGCAAATGAAATCCTCTATTATTTCCTCGGGAAAAAGATTGGTTGTCAGCATATCGGCAAACAAAATCCGCTCGGACTTGAAGCGCTCCGGGAAGAATGTCAGTCTGAACGCCATCAGGGAGGCGTTGCTGGTATTATCCGGTACTAATGTTACCATCAAGATTCCCGGTGAGGGTAATAACGTCCTGTATGGCCGGCTGCTTGAGTTGCACAAGGAGGGAACGGTGTCAAGCACGGAATATCCCGAAACCCTCGATGAACCCGATCAACACGTCCTGGCGGTGCGTGAGTGCCTAGACACCATCTTTGAAGTGGCCCTGCCACCTCTGGTTTCAGAGCCCGTACTGCGCGGCAATTACCGGCCTTTCGCTTTGGAGTCCATCAATCGCGGAGCATCCCCCGTTGCCCGGTGGGTGAAGCAGAAAATGATCACCGACTTCACAAACCCCAGCCGGGATTACTCGGAATCCTACACCATTATGTTGAGCCAACTCATTCGTGAATCCGGTTTTTATGGCGGCGACCGCGAATTGAAAAATATAGTAAGGGATGTCCGGTTTATGCTGAAACCGCTGGTTTGCCCCAAATGTAAAAGCCCAGGGCCATTCGTTCCCCATGTGTGCGCTAACTTTTTGTCCCGATTTTCCCTGCTGACCGTCAAGGACAAGGAATATCGCGGTCCTGGGCGCAAGCCCACCAAAGACGTGTCCATTATCCTCTATCCGAGCCGGTTTTTTACCGAGCAACAGATAAAAACAAACACGGTGATGAAAAAGACCGGGGTCGCATGGAAAAGCCGGAAGAAATTCTAGTAGGCGGCAGACTGCCCCCCCCTGTGGATAAAATCCGCCCTGTCTGTGTATAACCCACTTTATCGAGTTACCTACCACGCACTTTTTGTGTACCTACTACGCACTTTTCTCCTTTTTGACCCATTCTCTAGTTACCTACTACGCACTTTTCTTAAAATCGAGTTACCTATCACGCACTTTTCGCAAAATCGAGTTACCTATCACGCACTTTGCTCGCCGAAAGTTACCTACTACGCACTTTGCTCCGCGCCGTTTCTCTGTAAGTGATTGATTTTTATAACATTCTTGAGCGGCTAAAAACCCTTTCCCTTTTCCCTTATTCCCAAAAGAAAAGCCGGAGCACTGAGAAATTTTTAACCACCCTGCCTCTTTGGGTAGTGTCGCCTGATAACGGACATCCTCATTGGCCTGGTGTCATATTAGGTGGCCAATCCGGTTGCCGGCATTTTGAGGTGGGCATGCTGGACTGATGGGGATGAAGCTCATCGCTGGCCTGCGGTTAAAACCCTTCTGGCTATCATCACCTTGATGAAGCTTTTGACGGGTATCCGGATTTAGCGGTTGATCTACCTGCATGTAATTTTATAAATAAATCGGATTTTAGTGTTGACAACAAAGGCCAGATGCCCTATCATTAAAACCGTGGAAGACATCCACAGCCGAACTCAGCGGCGACTCTGAGATGACCAAGGACTTAATGATGAAAACTATCTCTATTGCTGAATTTGGAACTTTGGTAGCTCGCAATGACTGGCAGCGTGAACAAGACTACGAAGTTGTAGAGCGTCTTGATCGTCAGGTTGAAGAATGGGATGAAGAAAACGAATCTCTTGACCTGATCGACATTCCTCATGTTTGGGGCTGGGCTTCCAAAACCTCTACCCTCGACGGCATCAAAATCACTTACACCGAAGGCTTTAACTACGACGAATGCGACCCTGATTCTTTGTCTACAGGAACCGAGGGACAGGATGACGTTTGGTGTGTAGAAGGCGTTGTGGTTGTAGATGAAGACGGTGACGAGCTGAATGCGCATGAGCTGGCCGACTATCTGGATTCTGATTACAGCAGCATTGATTACAGCGTGCTTGAGATTGAACAAGTAACTGACATTGACGTAGACGAGGACTCCGACATGGAAACATTTACTTTTGAGATTGATAACGCGCCCAGCGTTCGTTTCACTGGCGAACTGGTAGCAAGCGCAGCCAGTTCTGACAATCAGGCAATGGGCAGCAGCTACAGCGGCCAAACAGGCCGCTGGACAGAACTTTCGCTGTACAAAACCAAGGGCGGAAAATTCATCTGCCATCAAGTTGGACGCACACGCTGGCAGGGTGAGCGCGACCGTTTCAGCGGTAAAGTTTGCGAAACGTTGGAAGAGGTTAAAGAGTTTTTTGGACACCGCTGGCTTGCTAAAGAGCTGTACGCCGAGGCGGGCATTGATGACGCGGTAGAAGTGGAGTAACAGCAAGGGGCTTCGGCCCCTTTCTTTTTGACTATGACAAATATTCTAAATTGGCCTGATTACGAAGTGCTCCAGGTGGTAGAGCTGGAGCACGATTATCAGGTACACGCCGAAGTTTCTAAGCCACCCACACATTGCTCGCACTGCAATCACTCTGAAATTGTCGGTTTTGGCCGACGTGATGAAGTGATCATGGATACCCCTGTCCACGGCAAACGAACAGGCATCATGCTCAACCGCCGTCGCTATCGCTGCCAGTCCTGCCGGAAGACATTTCTGGAGCCTGTACCGCACAAAGACGCCAAGCGGCAGATGACCAACCGCCTGATCCAGTACATCGAGCGTGAAAGCCTTCGGCGGACGTTCTCTGGTGTGGCTGAGGATGTTGGGGTCGATGAAAAAACCGTCCGCAACATTTTCAACGACTACTGCGAGCGGCTAGAAAAAACGCTCAAATTCGAGATGCCGCAGTGGCTGGGTATCGACGAGATCCACATCATCAAGCCGCGCTGCGTGATTACCAACATCGAACAGCAGACCATCGTGGATATGCTGGACAACCGCAACAAAACCACGGTTACCCGCTACCTGAGCAAGCGCAAAGACCGTGATCAGGTACGCTACGTGGCAATGGATATGTGGAGACCATACCGACAAGCGGTAGAAACCATGATCCCTGACGCCACGGTGATCATCGACAAATTCCACGTTGTCAGGATGGCAAACGAATCTCTGGAACGCGCTCGCAAGGCCATCAGGAGCGATCTGACAGCGCAGCAGCGCCGTGGGTTGATGCGAGATAGGTTCGTCTTGTTGAAACGCCGTAACGAGCTGACAGACGCTGAATACATGCGATTCTCAGGCTGGGCGCTGAATTACCCAGAGATCGGTCAAGCTTACGAGCTGAAAGAATCATTTTTCGAGATATGGGACTGCAAGACTCGACACAAGGCCCAGGAAGCGTATTACGCTTGGGTGCGGCAGATAACGCCAGAAATGAAGATTCACTTCGACCCGCTAATCAAGGCGGTGGGGAACTGGCATGATGACATTTTCGCGTACTTCGACCACCCCATTACCAACGCATACACGGAGAGCCTGAACAATCTGATCCGTGTCGTGAATCATGTTGGAAGGGGGTACAGCTTTGAAGCGCTTCGAGCCAAAATTCTGTTTACAGAGGGCTTCCAAAAGATCAAAAAGCCTCGCTATCAGCGTCAGAGGATACCAGAAGGCGCTATGGGCAGGATGCCGTTTTATGGCGTTGCTGAAACTGGCCCATCGACCAACTACGGCATAGACATTTCAACACTGGTACGTGAGATAGAGGCAGGGCGTTTATAGCCCCGTTTCAACCCTATAATCCGGATACCCAAAAAAGACATGGCCAGCTCTTTTGAGGGGTTTCGCCGCATGATGCAGGAGCTGGATCATGATGAAAATAAAGAGTTGACCGCAGCGCTTTCCCTGAAGACCATTGATATTATCGGCGCAGACCCGGCCAGACTTAATTCCCGTGACCGAGGAGATGAATCTCCGTGGGGTCACTGGATTAACACCATGATGGACAGGCTGCTTAACCGGGGAAGCAAACCTTCAGACGGTTAGGTGCGCGTTCGAAGTGTTTCGGTAATTCGCAACAACCTGACCGCCGGAAAGACGGCCTGAATGACTGCCAATAAAAACTGGAGGAATTTATTATGAGTGACGCTACAACAACCAACCATACCTACGCCAACCCTGTGAGTAATCGTGTGTTTTTTTCCAGGGCCGCCACTTGGCTTGCGGAGCTTTCCGGCAAAGGCAGTGGTAACAACGTGTTTTCTGCGCGCGTCTTGTGCTGGCTTAAAACAGAGTCTGACCAATGCTCCCTTGAGCCATATTCTCGCTTGTTTTTTCAATTGGTTTTAAGGGGGGGGACCACGCCTGACTAACAGCTAATGGGAGATAATAATCATTATCACTCATTACGTAATGTTGCCGGCATTGAAGTGGTCTAATTCCCCCGGACACCTTGCTAAGATGGTAATACGACCAATCGAGGTGAGGTATGACACAGAGAAAACGACGCCGGTTTACGCCGGAATTCAAGAAAGAGGCAGTGGCTTTGGTC
>JALWKC010000135.1 GCA_026996795.1 Lysobacterales bacterium
CCTGGGTTATGGTGACGCGGTGATTGCCACCAAACTCAAGGCTTACCTGGGCACCTTTCTGGCCCTGGCCGCCGGCCTGGCCCTGGTAACCTTGCATAACCACGTCCATCGCGGGCCTGTCTGGACCATTATCCTGTTTGGCCTGATCTGGGTGGCTGATATCGGCGCCTATTTTTCCGGGCGTTTGTTCGGCCGTCACAAGCTGGCCCCGGCCATCAGCCCGGGCAAGACCGTTGAAGGCGTGCTGGGGGGCTTGCTGTTTGTGAGTCTCTACGCGGTTACTATTGTCTGGTGGTTAAAGCTGCCTGTGGTCACGCTGATAGCAGGTTTCTGTGCCGTTGCGCTGGTGTCGGTGGTGGGCGATTTGACCGCCAGCCTGGTCAAGCGCCAGGGAGAGGTCAAGGACAGCGGCCGCTGGCTGCCAGGCCATGGCGGCTTTCTCGATCGCTTTGACAGCCTGCTGGCCGCCGCGCCTTTCTTTCTGGCCCTGATTGTCTGGTTGAGCGCGCGTGGGTAAGAGTGGCATGAAATCGGAATCGCCTCTGCGAGTGGCCATTCTCGGTGCCACTGGCTCCATCGGAGACAACACCCTGGACGTGTTGGCCCGTCATGGCGGGGCATTTCAGGTAGCGCTGTTGACTGGCCACAAGAACCTTCCCAAGCTGGCCAAACTGGCGGAGCAGTGGCAGCCGCAACATGTGGCCACCAGTGATCCAGGCAGTCTGTCAACTCTCCGGGAAGCTATGCAGGGCTTGGCGTCACCAACACCTGCTGTACATGCCGGCATGGAGGCCATCAGCACGCTGTGCGCCTCGGATGAAATCGATGTGGTGGTAGCCGGCATGGTGGGTTCAGCCGGAGTGGAACCGGTACTGGCCGCAGCCGCTGCGGGCAAAACCATTCTGCTGGCCAATAAGGAATCGTTGGTGATGGCCGGCGACATTGTCATGCGAACCGCGCGTGCCAGCGGGGCCCGGATTATTCCGCTGGACAGCGAGCACAACGCGATTTACCAGTGTCTGCCGGGCGATTACCTGTGTGGCAATACGCCGGAGTCCGTTCACAAGCTCATCCTCACCGCCTCCGGTGGCCCGTTCTGGGACCGGCCAGCCGAGACGTTTATCGACATCACGCCCGGGCAGGCCTGCAATCATCCCAAATGGCGCATGGGGGCAAAAATTTCGGTGGACTCAGCCACGCTCATGAACAAGGGGCTGGAACTGATTGAGGCCCACTGGCTGTTCAATTTGCCGGCCACGAAGCTGGATGTGCATGTGCACCCGCAGTCGCTGGTGCATTCGCTGGTGGTTTACGAGGATGGTTCACTGTTGGCCCAGTTGGGTGAGCCGGACATGCGAATCCCCATCGCCTATGGCCTCGGTCAGTGTTTGCCAGTGGCAGAAAAAGGGCCGCCTCGACTGCCCTCCGGCGCCAAAACGCTGGATCTGCTAAGTCATGGCACACTGGCGTTTTATCCGCCCGATGATGACAAGTTTCCCAGCTTGAAGCTGGCCCGCCAGGCCATTGAGGCCGGCGGGATTTTGGCTGCCGCATTGAATGCCAGCAATGAGGAAACCGTGCAGGCCTTTCTGGATGGCCGTATTTCCTTTCCCGCCATTGCCCGCATCAATGCGCGGGTGATGGAGAAAATCCACAACCAGCCGGTGGAATCTTTCGAACATCTGCAGCAAGTTGATGTCGAAGTGCGGGCAATGACGCAAAACGAGATCCACGCCCATGCCTGATTTTTTTGGTCCCATTCTCTGGTTGCTGGTCACACTGGGCATTCTGGTGACTTTCCATGAACTGGGCCATTTTCTTGCTGCCCGTTTTTTTGGCGTCAAGGTGCTGCGATTCAGCGTCGGCTTTGGGCGTCCTTTCTGGTCCTTCACGGACAAACATGGCACAGAAATAGCCGTGGCCCCCATTCCGCTGGGTGGCTACGTCAAAATGCTCGATGCGCGTGAAACCGACGTGCCGGACAATGAAAAACACCTGAGTTACAACAGCAAACCGGCCTGGCAAAAAGCCATCATCCTGTTTGCCGGGCCAGCGTTTAACCTGATACTGGCCGTGTTCATGTACTGGCTGATGTTTGTGGTGGGCAAGCCGGAGGTGGTGCCGACACTGGGGCCGCCAAGTGCGCTGTTGGCCGAAGCCGGCGCCCGGGAGCGTGATCAGCTGTTGCGCATCAATAACGAACCCGTTCGCAGCTGGCAGGACGTGAGCCTGGAACTGATGGCAGCCGGTCTCGACAAACAGGATGTGGAGGTGGAAGTGCGCCGGGGTGACCGGCAACGGGTGAGCCTGAAACTGCCCCTGTCAAAACTGCCTGAAGGCCTGGCCGAAAGCGAATTGTTTGAGGCCATCGGGCTGAAACCCTGGCGACCGCACTTTAGTAATGAGGTGGGCAAGGCGCCGGAAGATATGCCAGCGGCCAGGGCAGGGGTGCAAGCCGGTGACCGGATTCTGGCGGTCAATGACCAGTCCACCGAATCCTGGCAGGGGATTGTCGCGGCACTGGCCCAGGCGCAACAGAATCAGCCGGATCAGCCCATTAGCTTGCGGATCCAGCGTGGCAGCCGCCAGCTGACCCTCACCATACCGGCCATGGCCACGGAGGCCAAAAGTGGTCGCCGCGTGATTGGTATCTCTCCAAAACCTCCACAAGAGGCCGAACGCGCCTTTGCCAAATCCCTGGTTTATACCCTCAAGCTCGACCCTGTCAGCGCCATTCCGGCGGCGTTTGCCGAAACCTGGCGCATGACCAAAGCCACTTTTGGCATGTTTGGCCGCATGCTTACGGGCAAGGCTTCGTTGAAAAACATTTCCGGTCCCATCACCATCGCCAAGGTGGCCAATGACTCGGCAGGCATGGGGCTGAGCTGGTTTCTGGCCTTTCTGGCGCTGGTCAGTTTGTCACTGGCCATTATCAACCTGATGCCGGTGCCCATGCTGGATGGCGGGCAACTTCTTTTTCTGGGTTTGGAGAAGCTTAAGGGATCGGCATTGAGTGAACAATTCCACCTCACCGCACAAACCATTGGCGTGTTAATCCTGCTGGGTTTGATGGGTGTGGCTTTTTATAACGACATTTTACGGCTGGTGTCATAAAATACTCAGCTCAAATTGAGAGAACGGGTCCCTAATGATCAAGAAATTCCTGCTGGTTTCAATCCTGCTGGTGGCCACTGCGGCCCAGGCTTTCGAACCTTTCGAGGTTCAGGACATTCGCCTGGAAGGTGCAGAGCGCATTTCCCGCGGCACCATTTTTACCTACCTGCCCATAGAAAAAGGCGACGAAGTGACCGAGCGCGATATCAAGCGAGCCATCCGCTCGCTTTTTCGCACCGGTTATTTCGATGACGTCAAGATCGCCCGGGACGGGAACATACTCGTGGTCAAGCTCAAGGAACGGCCAGCCATTGCCCGCATCGAGATTTCCGGCAACAAGAGCATCAAGACCGAGGACCTGAAAAAAGGCCTGGCTGGCATCGGCCTGACCGAAGGCGAGGTCTATGACGAACTGCAGTTGCAGCGGGTTAAGAACGAGCTCACCAACCAGTACTTCTCCCGCGGCAAATACAACGTCAAGGTCACCACCACGGCCAAGAAACTGGATCGCAACAGGGTCAAGATCAACATTCACGTGGTGGAAGGCAAACCGGCCAAGATCAAGCACATCAACATTGTGGGCAACACGGTCTTCAGTGACGAGGAACTGACGGACAATTTCGAATCCGACACCACCAATTGGTTGTCGTGGTATTCCAGTGACGACCAGTATTCCAAGGAAAAGCTCAACGGCGATCTGGAAAAACTGCGCTCCTACTATCAGGATCGCGGCTACGTGGACTTTGATATCGACTCGGTTCAGGTCACCATCAGCCCGGACAAGAAAAACATTTACTTGACCATCAACGTGCACGAAGGCGATGTTTACAAATTTGGCAAAAGCCAGGTCACCGGCGAGCTGATTCTGCCAAAAAAGAATATCGAAAGGCTATTGCTGACACCTGAAGACATCACGTTTTCCCGTCAGCGCATGGAAGTCAGTGCCGAGCGCATCGAAAAAGTGCTGGGCAACCTGGGTTATGCCTTTGCCAAAGTGACGCCGGTGCCAAAAATCAACAAGGAAGAGCACACCGTTGACCTGACCTATTTTGTCGATCCGGGCAAACGCGTGTATGTACGCCGCATTAACTTTACCGGCAACGTAAACACCAAGGACGAGGTGCTGCGCCGGGAAATGCGGCAGTTTGAAGGGGGGTGGTACTCCAAGGCACTGGTCGACCGTTCCAAGATCCGCCTGCAGCAAAAACCGTACTTTGAAGAAGTGGAAATCGACACCAAGCGTGTGCCGGGGACTGAAGACCAAGTGGACGTGGAAGT
>JALWKC010000136.1 GCA_026996795.1 Lysobacterales bacterium
GCCAAAAAAGGCTGAAATCATCATTGGTAAAAACCGCCACGGCCCCACGGACACTTTTTACCTGACCTTTAACGGCCCGTTTTACCGCTTCGATAATTACAAGTTCGATGACGGGGTTGTGGTCAATACCGAGGTTTGTGCCGAATGAGCCGTGGCACCATCGCCTGCATCAATCTCGATGCGCTCCGCCACAACTACGCGCTGGTGGCCGAAAAGGCCCGCTCGGCCAGTCCCGGTTGTGGCATTATTGCGGTGGTCAAGGCCGATGCCTACGGGCACGGTTTGCCGCAGGTGGTTTCGGCCCTGCCTGAAACGGCCGCCTTTGGTGTGGCAACCCTGGATGAGGCTCGGGTGATCCGGCGTTTGCGGCCCCAGGCCCGCGTGCTGTTACTGGAGGGCTTCCTGAACCCGGCTGAGCTGGAACAGGCAACAGCTTTGTCGCTGGATTGCGTGATCCACCAGTCGTTTCAACTGGATTTGCTGGAAAGTCGCGCCCCGAAAGTACCACAAAACCTGTGGTTGAAAATCGACACCGGCATGAATCGCCTGGGGTTTCCACAGGATCAATGGCGATCCGCCCTGGCGCGGTTGCAAGCCATCAATCCGGCCAGTATTACCCTGATGACGCATTTTGCCAGTGCCGATGAGCCGGCCAGTGAGCAGACCCTGCGGCAGGTGGAAACCATTGCCGAACTGGGGTGCTCTTATCCTGTCAGCGCATCCAATTCAGCGGCGGTTTTTAATTTTCCTGATCTGAGCCTGGATTGGGTGCGGGTGGGGTTGGCCCTGTATGGCGCCTCACCCATGCCGGGCCTGTTGGGTCAGGAATTGGGATTGAAACCCGTGATGCGGCTGTTAGCCAATGTGATTGGTATCAAATCCATCCGCGCCGGCCAGAGCGCCGGTTATGGTGGTCATTGGCAGGCGCCAGTGGACACCCAACTGGCGGTGCTGGGTATTGGCTACGGAGACGGTTATCCGTGGCATGCCCAAAATGGCACGCCAGTGTATATCAATGGCCTCTATTACAAACTGGCCGGGCGCGTTTCCATGGACATGCTGGCGGTGGAAGTCGGTCCAGAAAGTTCTGTTTCCGTGGGCGATACGGCCATTTTATGGGGAGAACAGCTGCCTGTTGAGGTGGTTTCCCGGCACGCAGGTACCATTCCCTACGTGTTGCCTTGCGGGCTGACATCACGGGTGCGCTACGTTTATGAAGGCGTTGACAGCGTGTTGCCCGGCCCGGCTGCGGGTGAGGAAAACACTCGCGCTGGACAAGAAAGTTCCCAAAGCGCGCCTGTACCGGACGCTTCATGAATTTTTCGCCATTTCTTCCCTGACTTTTCCTGGAGCCTGACGCATGAAATCCCTGGCCAATGTCCGTAACGCCTTTCGCTTTTGTCCCGGTGAAGCGAAAATGGTGATGTGGTCCTTCCTGTATTTTTTCTCTCTGCTCACCAGTTATTACATGCTGCGCCCCATACGCGAGCAGATGGGCGTAGCCGCCGGGGTCAAGAACCTGCAATGGCTGTTTACCGGCACCTTGCTGGTGATGCTGCTGGTACAGCCGATCTACGGCAAAATCGTGTCCAGCTGGCCGCGCAAGGTTTTCCTGCCCTTTATTTACCTGTTTTTTGCCAGCAACATTGTGCTGTTTTACTTCCTGTTTTCGCGTGACGACCAGAACGTGATTCTGGCGCGGGTGTTTTTTATCTGGGTCAGTGTTTTCAATCTGTTTATCGTTTCGGTCTTCTGGAGTTACATGGCCGATATTTACGACAAGGAGCAGGGTAAGCGCCTGTTCGGTCTGATTGCCGCCGGTGGCAGCGTGGGGGCCATCACCGGCCCGTTGTTGACGGTGATGCTGGTGAAGGAACTGGGCAGTTCCCGCCTGATGCTGGTTTCAGCCGGTTTTTTGCTGTTTTGCATCATTTGCATCTTTGCCCTGCGCCGCTATGCCGGCCGTTCGCGCGTCAATCCGGAAGCGCCCATGGGCGGCAGTGTGCTGGAAGGCTTGCAACTGGTGCTGAAATCGCGCTACCTGCAATACATTGCCCTGATCACGTTTTTTGCCACCCTCACCGGCACCTTTCTGTATTTCATGCAGGCCATTCTGGTGGATCGCTATTTTCATGACCCACACCTGCAAACCCAGGTGTTTGCCAAGATCGACTTGGCCACCAACAGCCTGACCCTGATTTTTCAGTTGATCGTGACGCCCATTCTCTTGACCCGCTGGCGCTTTGCCATGGTGTTGGCACTGATTCCCCTGGCCATGAGCGTGGGCTTTACTGCCCTGGCGCTGGTGCCGGTTTTCACTGTGATGGCAGTGGTGCAGGTGATTCGCCGCAGCGGTGCCTATGGCATCCTCAACCCGTCCATGAATGTGCTTTACACGGCGGTGGATGAACGCACCAAATACAAGGCCAAGAACTTTATCGATACGGTCATTTACCGCACCGGTGACACCGCCAGTGGCTGGATTTACCACACGCTGAGCCTTTTTATGGGTTTTTCCGCCCTGGCGTTGGTGGGCGCGGCGATTTCCCTCATGTGGACGCGTGTGGCCTGGAAGCTGGGACTGATGTCCGAGAAGAAACACGCCCATCACGAGGACATTTCAGACACCTTGTTGTGAGTAATCTCAGCCTGGCAAACCTGCAAAAAAGCCCCGGAGTCCCGGGGCTTTTTTATTTGTGCAGTGGCTTATGGTTTCTTCTCAGGTGCTGACTTACTGCGTTTTGGGTGTGTTCTGTCCGGATTCACTGGTGTAGTCCTGCACCAGTTGCACAAAGGCCCTGACGCCGTTTTGCAAGGCCGATTCATCCACGTAAAACAGCGGTGAGTGGTTGGTGGGTGCTGTCTTGTAATCACGATCCGGCGGCGTGACGCCCATGAAAAAATACATGCCGGGCACTTCCCGGGCAAAAAATGAGAAGTCTTCGGCCCCAGTGATCAGGCCCGGGTCAATCACCTTGTCCGGTCCAAACACTTTTTCCAGGCTCGGTTTCATGCGCTGGGTCAGTGCCGGGTCGTTGACGGTCACGGGGTACCAGGTGCGGATGTTGACATCGGCCGTGGCGTGATTGGCTTCGGCGATTTTCTCGGCCGTGAGCCGGATTTCAGCGTGGATCTGGGTGCGGATGCCTTCGTCAAAATTGCGAATGGTGCCCACCAGTTCCACGGCATCGGGAATGATATTACTGCGAATGCCGCCCTTGATGGCGCCAAAGGAAACCACCGCTGGTGCCTTGGTCAGGTCCACCCGGCGCGACACGATGGTTTGCATGCCATTGATAATCTGCGCGGCGGTGACGATGGGGTCAACGCCTTTCCATGGACTGGAGCCATGCACCTGCTGGCCTTTGACCTTGATGGTGAAGGAATCCACGCTGGCCATGGCCGGGCCGCTGTGCAGCATGGCTACGCCACTGGGCCCTGACGAGGTGATGTGCAGGCCGAAAATGGCATCCGGTTTGAGCGTTTTGAATACGCCTTCCTTAAGCATCAGTTCCGCGCCACCTTCCTCACCCTCCGGTGCGCCTTCTTCGGCGGGCTGAAAGATAAACATCAGCGTACCGGGCAGTTGCTCCCGGTTTTTGGCGAAAACTTCGGCCGCTCCCATGAGGATGGCCGTGTGTGCGTCGTGACCACAGGCGTGCATGACGCCGACTTTTTCCCCACGGTAGTCGGCGGTTTCTTTTGAAGCAAAAGGCAGGTCCACCTGCTCGGTAACCGGCAGGGCGTCCATGTCGGCTCGCAGGGCGATTACCGGCCCGGGCTTGCCGCCTTTGAGTATGCCCACCACGCCGGTGTGGGCGATGCCCTGCCGCACGTCCATGCCCAGGTTCTTCAGGTGCTCGGCCACGATTTTACTGGTGCGGTATTCGCGGTTGGACAGTTCTGGGTGTTGATGAAAATCCCGGCGCCAGGCCAGCACCTTGGGTGCCACCGCTTGCAGGTCTTTTTCCGGCAGAGCCGAACGGGTTTGTTGATTCATTGGGGCAGACGGGGTTTCAGCCCCGATGGCAGTCGCCAACCCGAAGGCTGAGGTCAGGCTCAGTGCCAAAAGGATGTTTTTCATGGATTCCCTCGTTATTGGTGGTTTGTGGTCAAAATTTTGTCGATGCGCTGGCTCTGTGTACTGCGCCATTTAATCCGGGCTTATCCAAGTCTATCTTGGCACAGGCAATGGATGGCATCAACCGGTGGATCAGGTTCAGGCATCGGCTTCTGGCGGGGTGTTATATACTGTGCCGTCAAAACCGTTTGAAAAAAAGGGACAACAAATGATTGGTGTTTACGGGATTCTGCTGAGTCTGTTGCTGCTGATGTTTTTCGCTTACCGGGGCGTGAGTGTGATTATTCTGGCGCCACTGTTGGCTTTGCTGGCGGTGATCATTGCCGGTGAATCGCACACCTTGCTGGGGGTGTATACCGAAGTCTTCATGACCGGTGTGGTGGGATTTATCAAAAAGTACTTCCCGATTTTCCTGCTTGGTGCGGTGTTTGGCAAGCTGATGCAGGATTCCGGCAGCGCCCGGGCCATCGCCCAGACCATTCTGGCGCGGCTGGGAAAGAAACACGCGGCTTTGTCGATTGTGCTGGCTTGTGCCATTTTGACCTACGGCGGCGTGTCGGCTTTTGTGGTGGCCTTCGCTGTGTACCCGCTGGCGGCAGCCATGTTTCGCGAGGCCGACATGCCCAAGCGCTTTGTGCCAGCGGCCATTGCGCTGGGGGCCTTCACCTTTACCATGACCTGTTTGCCGGGCACCGCGCAAATTCATAACATCATTCCCACCAGCTATTTTGGCACCACCATTTATGCCGCGCCGGTGGTGGGGCTGATTTCCGGACTGGTTATTATGGTGTTGGGCCTGACGTGGATAAACCGCAGCATTCGCGCCAGTGCCGGGGAAGGCTATGGCAGCGGCCACAGTCAGGAGCCAGAGCACACACCCGGAGAGTCCCTGCCGGGTTTCTGGGTGGCTATTTTGCCCATTGTGACGGTGATGGTGGTGAGTTTTGTGTTTACCAAATACTGGTTGCCGCAGATGGACACCGCCTACCTGTCCGACCCGAAATTCGGTCCCACACCGGTCAGTAAGGTGCAGGGCATCTGGTCCATGATTGTGTCCCTGTTTGCGGCCAATATTGTGGTGGCGGCGTTGAATTTCCGGCGTTTCAAAAGCCTTAATCGTTCCGTCACCGCCGGTGCGCTGGGTTCCATGCTGCCAACCTTCAATACCGGCTCAGAAGTCGGTTATGGCGTCACCATCGCTTCGCTGGCGGCTTTCGCTATCGTCAAGGAAGCCGTGCTCAATGTGGCGCCCGGCAACCCCCTGTTGTCGGAAGTGGTGGCGGTGAATGTGCTGGCCGGCATCACCGGCTCGGCCTCCGGTGGACTGAGCATTGCCCTGGAAGCCCTGGGCGACACCTACTTGCAACTGGCTCAGCAATACCATATTCCACTGGAATGGATGCATCGTTTGGCCTCCATGGCCTCCGGCGGTTTTGACACGCTGCCTCACAATGGCGCGGTGATCACCTTGCTGACCATCTGTGGCCTCACGCACCGGCAATCCTACAAGGATATTGCCGTTGTTTCCCTGTTGATACCTGTGGTCGTGACGCTGCTGGTGGCGTTTGTGCTGAGTTTGCAGTTCTGATTTTCAGTGCTGCCAAGCCCGGCCAGCCAGTGGGTGAACGAGAAGCAGAAATGCACGGCTTTTTGCGGTAGAATACGCCCGCGTCGGTGGCCTTCACAAAACGTAATGCTGAAACACAGCATCAGAAAACCTGGCCTCCGTCACAGTCAATTTATTCAGATTAGGGAAGCTCTGATTGAATCTGGCGCGAACAGATTGTCGTGTAAAATTGTTCAGTTCAAGGCGCAAACCGCACGCAATAGCAAGCTATTGTGAAGGTTTGCAACGCAGAAATGGACGATTTTACGCCGCAAGATGCCGTGTCACGATTCGATCAGAGCTTCCTTAGGCAGGCGGTCACAAGAAATCGCCTGGACCCGGCTCGCAATAAAACCGGCCAGAGAGTCAGTCACCGCAAGGCGCGAGCGCGGATCACCCAATAATCCAAAAAGAGAGAGCCCGGGCATATTCAGGTGGCGCCTGCGCGACTGCCTGAAATCCAGCTAATGGCCTGCTGGCTGTGGCTGATTTACGCATTACTTTGGAGAGTCATACCATGAATCTTTTTGAAACCCTGCATCAGACCGAGCACGAAGAGGTGGTTTTCTGCCACAACAAGGAAGCCGGTCTTAAAGCCATTATCGCCATTCACAACACCGTTTTGGGCCCGGCCCTGGGCGGCTTGCGCATGTGGCCCTATGCCACCGAGCAGGAAGCGCTGGACGACGTGCTGCGCCTGTCGCGCGGCATGACCTATAAGGCAGCGGTTTCAGGGCTGAATCTGGGTGGTGGCAAGTCCATCATCATCGGCGACCCGAAAAAAGACAAGTCCGAGGAACTGTTCCGTGCCTTTGGCCGTTTTATCGACTCCCTGGGTGGCCGTTATATCACCGCCGAAGACGTGGGCATTGACGTCAATGACATGGAATACGTATTTCAGGAAACCGAAAACGTGGTGGGTGTGCACCAGGTGCACGGCGGCAGTGGTGACCCGTCGCCATTCACCGCTTTAGGGACCCTGCAGGGCATCAAGGCATCTCTTGAGAAAAAATACGGCAATCAGAACGTGGGTAAATACGCCTACGCGGTGCAGGGCGCCGGTCACGTGGGCATGGAGCTGATTAAACTGTTGCGTGGCGAGGGCGCCAAGGTGTTTGTCACTGATATCAATGAAGAATCGGTGCAAAAAGCCGTGGATGAACTGGGTTGCGAAGCCGTGGGCCTGGACGATATTTATGACGTGGAAGCCAATGTCTATTCGCCCTGTGCGCTGGGCGGTACGGTCAATGCCGACACCATTCCGCGTTTCCATTTCGACATTGTTTGTGGCAGCGCCAACAACCAGTTGGCCACCCCGGAAGATGGCAACGAGCTGGAACGTCGCGGTATTCTCTATGCCCCGGATTATGCCGTCAATGCCGGTGGGCTCATGAACGTGTCCATCGAGCTGGAAGGGTATAACCGCGAACGCGCCATGCGCATGACTCGTAACATCTATTATGGCATCAGGAAAATTTTTGATATCGCCGAGCGGGACAACATTCCCACCTGGCAGGCGGCAGATCGCATGGCCGAAGAGCGCATTGCCAAAATTGGCAAGATCAAAATGCCTTACATGGCGCAGCGCAAAAACCTGTTTTCAGGCCGGGTCAAGAATGGTCAGGGTCATGCTATTGAAAACAAGATTGTTTAATTTCGGATCACAAATGCCACCCCTTGCGGTGGCATTTTTGTTTCACGACAGCGCCGCCTCGGGAATGCCACGGTAGCCGCGGGCGGCTCTGCCAACAGGACAATGCCATGATTGGGGACATGAAACTGGGTGAAGAGCTGGATCTGCTGCGTGATACGGTGCGCGATTTTGCCGACAAGGAAATTGCGCCGCGTGCCGATGCCATCGATCGGGACAATGAATTTCCTGCGGATTTGTGGGAAAAGATGGGCGAACTCGGTTTGCACGGCATGACTATTCCGGCCGAATATGGCGGAACGGACATGGGTTACCTGGCGCATGTGCTGGCCATGGAAGAAATCTCCCGGGCTTCGGCTTCGGTGGGCTTGTCCTATGGCGCCCATTCCAACCTGTGCCTTAACAACCTCTACAAACACGCAACGGAAGCCCAGCGTCGGCGCTACGTGCCGGATTTGTGTGCCGGCAAGAAGGTGGGCGCACTGGCCATGAGTGAACCCGGAGCCGGTTCCGATGTGGTGGGCTCCATGAGTTGCACGGCCGTCAGAAAAGGGGATTGCTGGATCGCCAACGGCAACAAGATGTGGATTACCAACGGCCCCGATGCCGATGTGCTGATTGTGTACATGCGCACCGCGCCCAAAGAGCAGGGCGCTCACACCATCACCGCTTTTATTGTGGAAAAAGGCATGAAGGGGTTTTCCACCGCGCAAAAGCTGGACAAACTGGGCATGCGCGGTTCCAACACCTGCGAACTGGTGTTTGAAGACTGCGAAATCCCCGAGGAAAACGTGCTGGGCGAGGTCAACGAGGGCGTGCGCATCCTCATGGCCGGGCTGAACACCGAGCGGCTGGTCTTGTCCGGTGGCCCGCTGGGCATCATGCAGGCGGCCATGGATATCGCCGTGCCCTACACGGCACAACGGCAACAGTTTGGCAAGTCCATTGGCGAGTTCGGCCTTATGCAGGCCAAACTGGGGCAGATGTACAATGATTTGCAATCGGCCCGCTATTTTGCCTACGGCGTGGCAAAAGATTATGATGCAGGCATCGAATCGCGCCTTGATCCGGCCGCGTGTTTGTATAACGCCTCGGTCAATGCGGTCAGAGTGGCCCTGGAAGCGATACAGGTGCTTGGTGGCAACGGTTACATCAATGAATACCCCACAGGCCGTTTGCTGCGTGATGCCAAACTTTACGACATCGGTGCCGGCACCAACGAAATCCGCTTGATGTTGATTGGTCGTGAGCTTTACCGTAACGCAAAAACACACTGAAAACGAAGTGAGAAGCGACATGAAGAAACTCGTGTATATCATTGGTGCAAAAAGAACTCCTATCGGATCGTTCCAGGGCCAGTTTGCCAAGACTCCGGCACCGAGGCTGGGGGCTGCGGCCATCGCTGCGGCCGTGGCACAAGCCGGCATTGAAACCACTGACATTGATGAAGTGCTCATGGGCTGTGTGTTGCCAGCCGGAGTGGGGCAGGCACCGGCACGTCAGGCCGCCCTGGGAGCGGGCTTACCGCTTTCGGCACCGTGCAGCACGGTCAACAAGGTGTGTGGCTCGGGCATGAAAACCGTGATGCTGGCCGCTGATGCCATTGGCGCGGATTCGGCGCAACTGGCCGTGGCCGGTGGCATGGAGAACATGAGCCTGGCGCCTTACCTGCTGCCCGGCGCCCGTTCCGGTTACCGCCTGGGCGATAACACCGTGGTGGATCACATGTTTTACGATGGCCTGACCAACCCGTATGACGACAAGTTAATGGGTGTGTTTGCCGAATCCTGCGTGGAAAAATACGATTTCAGTCGTGAGCAACAGGACGCCTTTGCCGCCGAAAGCGTCAAGCGTGCCCAGCAGGCCATTGCCGCGGGTGAGTTTGCAGAAGAAATTGTCCCGGTACCGGTCACGGTACGTCGTCAGGAAACCGTGGTCGATATGGACGAAGAACCCGGCCGTTGCGTGATAGACAAAATTCCCAGTCTGCGCCCGGCCTTCAAGCGGGACGGCGGCACGGTGACAGCGGCCAATGCCTCCAAAATTTCCGATGGCGCTTCAGCCACGGTGCTGGCTTCGGCCGACTACGTGGAAAAAAATGGCCTGCAGCCGCTGGCCAAAATCTGTGGCTATACCCAGCACGCGCAAGAGCCGGCCTGGTTCACCACCGCACCGGTGGCCGCCATGCAGAAACTCATGGATCAACTGGGCTGGAGCGTGGATGACGTTGACCTGTTTGAAATCAACGAGGCCTTTGCCGTGGTCACCATGGCGGCCATGAAAGAACTGAGTATCGATCATGCCAAGGTGAATGTGCGTGGTGGCGCCACGGCCCTGGGCCATCCCATTGGCGCCTCGGGCAACCGCATTCTGGTTACGCTGCTGTATGCCTTGAAGCAGAAAGGGCTGAAACGCGGCATCGCCAGTTTGTGCATCGGCGGCGGAGAAGCCACGGCCGTGGCCATCGAGCGGGTTTAACCCCAAGCAGGATAACTTATGCCGCGCATACGCAGTCAGATCAACCCGGAAGCTCCGGATTTCCTGGAAAACCAGGCGCACATGCAGGCGCTGGTGGACGAACTCCGGCAGGCGGTGGAAACCACCCGGCAAGGCGGTTCAGAGAAGGCCCGCAGCAAACACGTGCAGCGGGGCAAAATGCTGGTGCGTGATCGCATTCGCCAGTTGCTGGACCCCGGCAGTCCGTTTCTGGAGCTTTCCACGCTGGCCGCGCACGGGCTTTACAACAACGCGGCACCGGCCGCCGGCATCATCACCGGCATCGGCCGGATTCACGGTCAGGATGTCATGGTGGTGGCCAATGACGCCACGGTCAAGGGTGGCACCTATTTCCCCATGACGGTCAAGAAACACCTGCGGGCGCAAGAGATTGCCCTGGAAAACCGTTTGCCCTGTGTGTATCTGGTGGATTCCGGTGGTGCGTTTCTGCCCCTGCAGGACGAAGTCTTCCCTGATAAGGAACATTTTGGCCGGATTTTCTATAACCAGGCCCAGCTCTCGGCACAAAATATTCCGCAGATTGCGGTGGTCATGGGCTCCTGCACGGCCGGTGGCGCCTACGTGCCGGCCATGTGTGACGAGGCCGTGATCGTCAAGGAACAGGGGACGATTTTTCTGGGCGGCCCCCCGCTAGTGAAAGCCGCCACGGGCGAGGAAGTGGATGCCGAAAGCCTGGGCGGTGCCGAAGTGCATTCGTCGGTTTCCGGCGTCACCGACCATTTTGCCGAAAACGACGAGCACGCGCTGCAGATCACCCGGGAGATATTCCGCTATCTGAACCGCGACCAGGCCAGTTGGCTGCAACGGCACAAGCCGGAAGCGCCGGTTTATCCCGCCCATGAGCTGTATGGCATTGTGCCGAAATCCACCCGCACGCCGTACGATGTGCGGGAAATCATTGCCCGACTGGTGGACGATTCGGACTTTCAGGAGTTCAAGGCCAAATACGGCCCCACGCTGGTGTGCGGCTTTGCCCGCATCGACGGCTACCCGGTGGGCATCGTGGCCAATAATGGCATTTTGTTTTCCGAATCGGCCCTCAAAGGCGCCCATTTTGTCGAGTTGTGCAACCAGCGCAAGATTCCGTTGGTGTTTTTGCAGAACATCACCGGCTTCATGGTGGGCAAGGAATACGAAAACCGTGGCATTGCCAAGGATGGTGCCAAAATGGTGATGGCGGTGGCCAATGCGGCGGTGCCCAAGTACACCGTGGTGATTGGTGGTTCCTTTGGCGCGGGGAACTACGCCATGAACGGTCGTGCCTATGGCGGCCGTTTCCTCTGGATGTGGCCCAATGCACGCATTTCCGTCATGGGTGGCGAGCAGGCCGCTTCCGTGCTGGCCACCATTCGACAGGACGTGCTGGATCACCAGGGAAAAACTTGGGACACCGAGGAAAAGCAGCAATTCATGCAGAAAATCGTGCAGCAGTATGAGCATCAGGGAAACCCCTATTACGCCACGGCGCGCCTGTGGGATGATGGGGTGATTGACCCGGCCGATACACGGCAGGTGCTGAGTCAGGCATTGCGCAGCGCCCAGTGGGCGCCGGTGGCCGAAACCCGTTACGGTGTTTTCCGCATGTGATAGGCTCGCTATTAACCTGGCATCAATATAGGCGATGCCAGGTTAATATTACCCGGCAATTTCGGGTTAATGGCAGCAGAACATTACCCAAAACAAAACGCATAACACGCGAAGAGGCAGCATGTTCCAGACACTCAAGACCGAAACCGACAAACGCGGTGTTCATCGCATCACACTCAACCGGCCAGAAGTGCATAACGCCTTCAATGCCACCATGATCGAAGAGCTGATCAGCGCCTTTACCCTGGCCGGACAGGACGACAAGGTGCAAGTCATTGTCCTGCAAAGCGAAGGCAAAAGCTTCAGCGCCGGGGCCGACATTAACTGGATGCAGTCCATGGTGGATGCCAGTCAGGAACAGAACCGTGAAGACTCCCAGGTGCTGGCCCGACTGATGCGCACCATCAACTTTTGCCCCAAGCCGGTGTTGGCCCGGGTACAGGGGCTGGCCCTTGGTGGTGGCGTTGGTCTCATCAGTTGTTGCGACATTGTGGTGGCCAGCGATGAGGCCCGATTTGGCCTCACGGAAGCCAAGCTGGGCCTGGTGCCGGCCGTGATTTCGCCATATGTGGTGGATGCTATCGGAAGCCGTCATGCGCGTCATTATTTTCTCACCGCCGAGTTGTTTTCAGCCCAACGGGCGCGGGAAATGGCGCTGGTGTCAGAAGTGGCGCCGGCAGCGGAACTGGATCAGGCGGTGGAAAAGGAAATTGGCCTGATACTGCGCACCGGGCCCAACGCGCGGGCCATCAGCAAGAAACTGGTCATGTCGGTGGTGGGGCGAAGCATTCCCCAGCAAAAGAAACTGGATGAATACACCACCCAGGTGATTGCCGCGGTGCGCGTGTCACCCGAAGGCCAGCACGGGCTGACGGCTTTTCTGAACAAACAGGAACCGGACTGGAGTCAATCCTGAGTCCCTGCACAGACCGGAACTACCAATAACAAACAACAAATAACGGGAAAAACATGACACAACGAACGGAAAACGCCAACGGAAAAGCAAAAAAAAGCCGCCGGGATCGCCCGGGCGACCTGGGCCGACGCGCGTCGGTTTTGACCTGGCTGGCGCTGGGATTTGGCCTGGTCGGTGTTTACTGTGTGCGCCAGATTAAGCACCAGCCCCTGCCAACCCTGACCAGCCTGTTGGTTTTGGGCAGTGTGCTGGTGGTGGCGTTGGTGCTGGCTCTGGTCACGCTCAAGCCTGACTTTTCCGCCTGGCCGAAAAAGCGCATTGGCCTGTTTTTGACCGGCCTATTGTTTGCGGTAATGGTGGCATTTTCCGCTTATGCCTGTGCCTACAGGTGGGTGGAACGACATGGCCAAAACGAAGAAATCATGTACCAGCTGGTGGCAAAGAAAGCCGATCAGCTGGACTGGAAGCCGGTGTTTGGCAAAGGGCCGACCATCCGGCTCAGTCACCCGGAACCCCTTTTCATGGGCTTCGGATTGGGCAGTCAGTACCCGTTTCCGTTGCTCAAGGGGCCGTTTGACTTCTGGTTACTGGGTTCAGACCCGGATGCTGTGGCCGGGTCAGAAAGTTAAATAAACTAATGGCACAGAAAAACCCGGGGTACCCCGGGTTTTTCTGTATGTGGGATGGTCGTTTTATTTGCTGGTGAGCTTGATCAGGCTGCGGTTTTTCTCCACGGTTTTCAGACCAATGCCCTTGACGTTAGTCAGGCTCTCAATGGTTTTGAAGGGGCCGTGTTGTTTACGGTAGGTGACGATGGCCTGGGCCTTCTTTTCGCCAATGCCTTTCAGTTCCTTGGCAATGGTCGGTGCATCAGCGGTGTTGATGTTGACATCGGCCAGAGCACCAAAAGAAACCAGCAAAAGACAAAGCAGGGCAGTGCGATTGATGATTTTCATGACATTTTCTCCAAAATTTGTTGACTCAAATATGTTGCTCCCGGCGGGGTATAATCGGTGCCTGAAGAGCGATTCCAGTATAGGTAGGTGCATGGCCTGGTGGCAGTGGTCATTTACTTGCAGGTGGTCGAGAAAATTGCTCTGGCCATGTAGGGAAAATGCCAGCACCAGCGGTCAATTTACTCTGATGGCTTGCTCTGGCTGGCAAAACTGATATATTAGGTTCAGCTAAAACTATAGGAAGAGGTATTCATGCCAAAACAAAAGCATCATTGCCGGCTGAAACCAGGACACATTTTTACTTTCCTGTTTCTACTCTTGACACCATTTGCCAATGCGGACACAGGGGCAGACAACCCGCATTTTTCGGTTTTGGGCAACAGGGTTAAAGCCACCTCGAAAGGAACAGGTACTGACTTTACTCCCCACGGAACCCAGCCGGGCCTGAACTTTGGCTTGATGCCGGCTCAGAACTGCGCCACTTGCCACAAGGGGTTCTCTCCACCCGATTCGGACTACCTGCCTTTTTCCACCTGGGAAGGTTCCATGATGGCCAATGCCACCCGTGACCCACTGTTTTGGGCGGCGGTCGATGTGGCTAATAACGATGTGCCTGGTGTGGGTGATTTTTGCATTCGTTGCCACACCAACCGTGGCTGGTATCGCGGTAATTCAGCCAAAAAAACCAATGGGACAATTGATCCGTTTGGTGCCACGGGCTGCCAATTGCAAGGCACGGTGACCAGTTCGGATAATGCCCAAAATGACTATTCGGGTGTGACCTGCCATTTTTGTCACCGGCAGGAGGACAGCGGGCCTCAAGGGCAGGCGTTGATCACCAATAATGCCAATGCCTGGGTGGATGATGCGGCCTGCAGTGGGGGAAATACACCATGCCGCAAAGGTCCTTACAACTACCCGGACGGCACCTACAGCGGGCCTCCGCATGAATGGGAGCATTCCACCTTCATTCAAACCGGGCAGTTTTGCGGCAGTTGCCACAACGTCTCTTCACCCGATACTTCAAACGGCTTTGCCAGAACATTGATCGACACCGATGGCAGCGATACCGGCCGGGCCATGCCTCTTGAGCGCACCTACGATGAATGGCTGAACAGCCGCTTTGGTGATCTGATTTTCCGCGACAGCCTGGGTGAAATGCTGGTCACCGATGACGTTCCGGCCATCGCCAAAACTGAATCCTGCCAAGCCTGTCACATGGATAACAGCAGTGATGTTAATGCCAGGGCTTGCACGGTGAGGAATCAGGGAACGCGGCAGGACAACTTGCGTATTCACCAATTTGCCGGTGGCAATGCCTGGATGCCTGCGGTATTGAAATCCGCCTATGGCGCGGCCTTGGGACGGGAAAGCGGTTTTGACCGGGCCATCCTCTATGCGCTGGATATGTTGCAAAACCGCAGTGCCATGGTGGGAGTCAGTGTTGACAGTGTGACTGTCGATACGGCCCTGGTCAGTGTCAGGGTGACCAACCTGACAGGTCACAAGCTGCCAACAGGTTATCCAGAAGGCAGGCGCATGTGGCTGCATGTGGAGGCCCGAGATGCCAACAACAACCTGATCTGGGAATCAGGCGCCTATAATGCCTCAACAGCGGAACTGACCCACGATGCACAGTTGAAGGTGTATGAAACCCTGCAAGGTGTCTGGGATGGCAGTCAGTGTGTGACTAAGGACGCCTCGGGCCGTCAGCTGTTTCACTTTGTGCTCAATAACTGCGTGGCCAAGGACAATCGCATTCCGCCCTTGGGGTTTGTGCCTTCCATCGAAACAAAGCCTGTGGGCATCACCTATCCGGCCAACCCCCAACACCCCGGCGAACTGGTTAACTGGGACGAGACCCAGTACAGCATCCCCATCAACGGCGCAGTTTTGCCCATTACCGTAACGGCGAGTCTGAATTACCAGACAGCCAGCAAGGAGTACATTGACTTTCTCGCCAGTGAAGCCAGCAATAACGCTTTTCCCAGCGAAAACAGCCTGTGTAACCGGAATCAGTCGGTGGGGCCGGCCAATCAGACCCGTGGTGCTTATATGCAAAGCCTGTGGCAGAATAACGGCAAGTCGCCGCCGGTGGTTATGGGCGTTTCGCAGGCCAGTATCAACTAGGGAAGATCCGATCGGATCTGGACGAAGCAGGTTGTCGCCTGAGATGGTCGAGAACAAGGCAACGTTCGCAGCCAATAGCAGGCTATTGGCCAGGACTTCAACGCAGTGATCGGGCATTTCTGGTATGGAATACGAACTCAGATTCGATCAGAGTTTTCCGACAGGGCAATGGGCAGCAGCTGATCCAGGCGGGTGATGCGATGGGTGGGTTGTAAATCCTGGGTCGGGGGCATTACTGCGGCCGGGTGCACCCAGCAACTGTCCAGTCCAGCCCGGTGAGCCCCCAAAATGTCAGTGTCCAGTCTGTCTCCCACCATCAGTACCTGTTCCCGGGGCGGGTTGTCCCATTGGTTTAGGGTAAATTGGAAAATCCGTTTGTCCGGTTTGGCAATGCCTACCTTGTCGGAGGAAACCAATCCGTCAAACAGGCCTGCCAGGCCACTGTTGCGTAACCGCTGTTGTTGCATGGCATGTATGCCGTTGGTGAGAATCAGCATTCGGCAGTGTCCAGCCAGGGTTTTCAGGGTGTGCTCGACAGTGGGTAAAAGATAAACCCGCTTGGCCAGGTTTTTCAGGTACAAGTTGAGAAAGTCCTGATGAGAAATGGATGCTAAGTGGACAGTGACATCACTTTCGTGCATCCGCTGGCAGCGGATGTGTTCAAACAAGGCCTGCGTTCGCCATTGTTTCAGTTCGGTAGCCGTGATCTGGCCCTTTTCCAGCTGTTTCCACAGGGGTTTATTGATGCCTTGGTAGGCTTGGTGGATAGAGTCATCTGCCGGCAGATCGAAAGCCCTGAGCGTGTCCTGTAGTGCGGCCTTTTCCGAGCGATCAAAGTCGAACAGGGTGTGGTCGGCATCAAAGATCAGCCAGTGATATTTCATTCAGAGTCCCCATTTAGGTGTTGAGCCAAGAGGTCACGACTATTTAATAAATAGAACAATGCGTTCGCAATGTTCAACTTTAATAAAATAACTGCTGGCCCCATAATGAGTCACCAGGTCGTCATTGACTGACGTTTAACCAGATTTATTGCAACAATCACAACACAACGAGGAGATATGCCATGACTGAAAACACACAGACTGTTCAACAATTGCCACGTTTGAATGAACCAGCCCCTTATTTTGATGCCGTGACCACACATGGTCGCAAAACGCTGGCTGACTACAAAGGCAAGTGGTTGGTTCTGTTTTCTCACCCAGCGGATTTTACGCCTGTCTGCACCACGGAGTTCCTGGCTTTTAACCGCCGCCACAAGGATTTCAAGGACATCAATACCAAACTGCTTGGGCTGTCCATTGACAGCGTTTTTTCTCATCTGGCGTGGGAAAAAAACATCAAGGACAATTTCGGTGAGGAAATCCAGTTTCCGATCATTGCCGATCTGGACATGAAGGTGGCGCATAGCTACGGCATGATCATGCCTGGTGCCAGTGACACCTCTGCGGTTCGTGCGACCTTTATCATTGACCCCAAAGGGGTTC